>NZ_JAGEKG010000005.1:0-400277 GCF_049887755.1 Methylobacterium sp. NFXW15
AAGCTCGTGGCCGAGGGCAAGGCCCAGGAACTCAAGGGCGAAGCCCAGAAGACCGTCGGAGACGTCAAGGACGGCGCCAAAAACCTCGCCGACAAGGTCACCGGCAAACACTGAGCAAGGTCGGCGGCACCGGACCCACCGGTGCCGCCCCTCACCCCCCTCACCATTGGAGTTCGACATGAATCGCGACCAATTCCGTGGCGCATCCCGTCACCTCAAGGGTCGCGCGCAGACCGCTCTCGGCGGCCTCACCGGTGATCCGGCCCGCCAAGTGCGCGGCGCCGTCAACCAAGTGGCCGGTGGCGCGCAATACGCCTATGGCCGCGCGCGGGACCGGGCCGAGGACCTCGCCGCGGATGGCCGCCATCTCGCTCACGAGGTGTGGGAGCGGGCCGACGATGTCCTTGAGGATGGCCGCCACATCGCGGGCGAAGCGCGCCGACGGGTGCAGACCCATGGCCGCCGCGCGTTTCGCTACGCCGACGCCAACCGCACCACGACGCTCCTCGCCTTCGTCGGTGTGGCCTTCGCCCTCGGCTGGCTCTCCCGTCCCTCCCGCTGATCCCTTCCGATTGAGGAGAAACCGATGATCCGCAAGCTTCTCACCCTCTTCGTGCTGCCGAGGCTGATCGCCTTCGTCACGCGCCGTATCACGGGCCGCGCGGCGACCCCTCCGCGCCGGGGCTACTGAACGGCCGCCGGAGCGACCAGCTTCCCTGGTCGCAGCCGGTTCGGGGGCTGGAGCCGCCCTACCGTGCCCGACGCGCGCCTTTCCATCTCTCGTCATCATCGGCCGCCGAGGCGACGAAGGCGGCCGATCCCGACAGGATCGCCGCGTAGCGCGCCACCATGCGGGCCGCCACAGGGGTCAGTGCGTCGTGGATCCGGTGGGCGTCGAGCAGGCGCTCGACCGAGACATCTCCACCGGGTGCGCCGCTCAGGAGCAACTTCAGGACCGACCAGGGGTGCCCGAGCCCGCGCAGGATGACGGCGAGGGCGTGCGGCGCAAAGGCATCGTGACTGGCGATCAGCACACCGGTCGGCAACGTGGCATCGCGCGCGAGGATGGCCAGCACGTCCTCGACACGCCGCATGTACAGCCAGTTCGCGATCCGCGCCGAGGAGACGGGTTTGGCCCCAAGCACGCGCCCCGCGGCTTCGACCGAGGCGGCGAGGCGGGCCAGCCGGTCGGGACAGGCCGACGCGCGGAAGGTGAGCGCGACAGGGCCCGCGACAGGGCCGAGGAGAGCTTCGGCTTCGTCGGCGTCCCACTCACCCTCGGCGGACAAGGCCGCCACGGCCGCTCCTCGTGCCAGGGACGCGAGCATCTCCCGGCCGGCCTCGGGCAGGTCGGCCCGGGCGGCCAGGGCGAGCGTCAGGGGCAGGGAGACCGATGCGCGCGGCAGGAGCGTCTTGAGGGACTCGACCTGCATGACCGCGCCCGGATTGGTGAGCAGCGCAGCGGCGACGGCGGGATGATCGTCCTTCAGCAGGGCATCGGTGACAGCCGTGCCGAGACTCGGCCTCGTGGCGATCGCCGCGCGATGCGCCTCCCCGACACGCGGGATGATCTGAAGCAGCCACTCCTCATCGAAGCTCGGGCATTGCTCGAGGAGAGGCGTCGCCACGGCGAGCGAGGGATCGCAGGCGAGGCGCGTGGTCGTGACCCGGGGGGCCCGCCGGAGGGGCGCGAGATGCCGGGCGAAGGTAGCCCGCGCCTCGGTATCGACCTGATCGAGCAGGCTGGAGAGCAGGCCGTCGAAGCCCGGCTTGGCCGCAGGCGGCAGCCGCGACCAGCGCCGCGTGAGCGCGGCCGCCGAGCGCAGCACCAGCTCCGACTGCCGCGCGCGATCCTTGCTGATGATCGCGGCCTCGATATCGCGCACGAGCAGATCGAGGCGGGGCAGGGGGGCGCGGCCGAGCCCGGAATTCATCGTGACACCGGGAGGGCAGGGGCATCGTCGCCCTGCCGGTCGTATTCCTTCCGCAGCGCCTCGAGCAGGTAGGGCTGCCACAGGCCGAAGGTCTCGTAGACGAGCCGGTCGATGTCGGTCGCGGTGAAGGGCAGACGAAGGACGGTGCTGGCGCCGAACATCGCGAGCTTCCCGGACGAGGAGGCGTCCTGCTGCCCCACCGCCATGACGATGCGCGCGCCGGTCCCCAGGGCGTCGATCCGGCAGGCCACCTCCGAGGGCGGCATGTCGGGGATCGCCGAGCCGACGACGATGAGGTCCACGGGACGGGTCGCGGCGATCTTCACGGCGCTCCGGCCGTTCTCGGCCTCCGTCACGCCGAACCGGAACGAGGCCGACGCGAGAATCTGCCGGGTGATCTGACGGGTCTTGGCGCTGGGCTCGATCAGGAGGAGCGAGAGTTCCCGGCGCAGGAAAGCGGCCGCCTCCAAGACGTGCCCGACCTTGCGTTCGCCCAAAGGCTTCAGCACCACGTCGTAGGCGCTGAGCCGCCGGGCGATCGTCGGCCACCGCGCCGTCAGCAGATCGGCGACGAGGACGACCACGCTGTCGGCTCCGGCGCCCTTGCGCCAGGCCGTGATGATCTCGGCATTCGTATCCGGCAGGATCGTGTCGATGAACAGGATGTCCGGGGCGGGCCCGCGCAAGGCCGCGCGCAGGTCGGAGCCGTTCGTCACCTCCCGGATCCGCGCCTGCGGCCGCGCGGCGGTGATCGCCTCCGACAGCGTCAGCCGTGTCTCCTCGTCCGCATCGGCGATCAGGATATTCATCGCGCCGCTTTCAGCACCCGGCATCCAGGCCCCACGGCATCGAATGGCCGCCCCGATCCGAGGTCTTACACTCTGCGATCATCGGGCCAGCTCTGCGTGCAAGTTCCGGTTAGCTTGGCACACGAGATCCTAATCGAGTCCCTACGCCGGATGCGAAGATCGGCCTCAATCGCGTGGGACAGTCCACGGCCATGAGCGGCGGGCTTTCGTCAAACGATGATGCCGCACTCGATCTCATGCGGGATCCTGGCTAGAGCACGACACGCCACTTCCGGCCCGGATTCTGAGAAGGGACGCTCGCATGTTCATCGCCATGAACCGCTTCAAGGTCGTGAAGGACGGCACGGAGGAGTTCGAGCAGGTCTGGCTCGGGCGCGACAGCCATCTGAACGAGATGGAGGGCTTCGTGGAATTCCATCTCCTGCGTGGGCCGGAGGCGGAGGACCATATCCTTTACGCCTCGCACACGATCTGGCGTTCGCGCGCCGATTTCGAGGCCTGGACCCGCTCCGAGCAGTTCCGCAAGGCCCATAGCCGCGCACCGAGCACCCGCCCGCTCTATCTCGGCCACCCGCAATTCGAGGGCTTCGAGGCCCTAGGCAACTCGAAGATCGGCGAGCGGGCCTGAATCAGGCCCGTCTGCGGACGAAATAGGCCCGCCGCTCGGTCTCGGCCCGGCTGAACGACGCCTGGACCTGCAGGAGATCCCGGCGTGTGACGAGCCCGAGCAGGGCGCCACTCGCCGGATCCACGACCGGCAGGCGCCCCCTGTCGGAGGCCAGCATGAGTTCGATGGCGTGAGCCGTCACGTCCTCGGGGTAGATGACGGGGAGGGCCGCGTCCGAGACCTGCTCGCTCAAGCGGTCCTCCCCAAGACCGCCCTCGGCCCCCCAGAGCAGCACGTCGGCGCGTGTGACGAAGCCGACGGGACGGCCCGCCTCATCGATGACCGGGTAGGCGCGATGCTGGCCCCGCTCCAACACGGCCACCGCCTCGCGGATCGGAAAGTGGCCCGGCAGGGTCTCGACGGTCCGTACCATCACCTCCGAGACCCGCGTGAATTGGTGCGGATCGATGCCGTATTCACGAGTGATGTGCTGGCCGCGCCGCGCGATCTTTTCGGTGAGGATCGAGCGTTTCAGGAGCAGAACCGTCACGGCGTAGGCGGAGACGGACGCTGCCAGGAGCGCCGGCAGAGCGTGAAGGTCGCCGGTCAACTCGACGGCGAAGAGGGCGCCGGTCAGCGGCGCGGGCATCGTGCCGCCGAGCATCGCGGCCATGCCGAGAAGTGCCCAATAGCCCGGCTCGCCCGGGAGCGCCGTCCCGGCGAGCCAGCCCATCGCCCCGCCGATGATCAGGAGAGGCGCCAATACGCCACCCGAGGTGCCCGACGAGAGAGCCACGAGCCAGATCACGGCCTTCACGATGAGGATCGTCAGGACGGCTTCGAGCACGATGTGCCCGCCGAGCAGATCGCCGATCACGTCGTAGCCGACGCCGAGGGCACGCGGCTCGATCAGCCCGCCGAGCCCCATGACCAGCCCCCCGAGGGCAGGCCACCACATCCAATGGATCGGCAGATGCTCGAACCGGTCCTCCAGGGCATAAAGCAGGCTCGTCAGCGCGCAGGACAGGAGCCCCGTCGCCGCGCCGAGACCGGCACAGACGACGAGCCCCCACGAGGGCAGCACCGGATCGGCCGCGAAGGGGAAGAGCGGCCCGGCGCCGAGAAGAGCGGGCCGCAGGATGGTCGCCGTCACCACCGCCGCCGTGACGGGGATGAAGCTGCGCGGGCGCCATTCGAACAGGAGCAGTTCCACCGCCAGCAGGATGGCGGCCACCGGCGTGCCGAAGATCGCCGTCATGCCCGCCGCTGCACCGGCCACGAGCAGCGTCTTCCGCTCTGCCGCGCTCAGGTGGAAGAACTGCGCGAACAGGGAACCGATCGCCCCGCCGGTCATGATGATCGGCCCCTCCGCGCCGAAGGGACCGCCCGTGCCGATGGAGATCGCGGACGAGACAGGCTTGAGCACGGCGACACGCGGCGACATGCGGCTTCCGCCGATCAGGATCGCCTCGATCGCCTCGGGAATGCCGTGGCCCCGGATCTTCTCCGAGCCGTACCGGGCCATCAGGCCGATGACGAGCCCACCGAGGATGGGCGCGGCGACCATCCACCAGGACGGCTTTACCTGCGCCAGGGACACCAGCGCCGTATCGATCCGACCGAACCAGACGAGGTTGGTCACCAGGGCGATGAGTGCGAGGAGCCCCCAGGCCGCGACGGTTCCCGCCGCGCCGATCACCACCGCCATGGCGGCCAGCAGGAGGATCCGCCGGTCGGCACGGAAATCGGCGAGGACGCGGCGACCCGCCGCCGGGGTAGCCTTCGTGACACGCATGCGGGACACCTTCGGACTGGAACGATGTGCCCGGATATATATCGTGATACGATATTTTGAAGCCCTTTCGGGAGCGACGCGATGAGCGAGGGTGCGGGCAACGGCCTCACGCGGGAATCTTACGCCGCCATCGCCGCGTTTCGCCTCGAACTGCGCCGCTTCCTCGCCTTCAGTGAAGCGGCGGCGGGCCGGGTCGGCCTGCCCGCGCAGCAGCATCAGGCCTTGCTCGCCATCGCCGGATGCGAGGCACCGCCCCCGGTGGGGTTCGTGGCGGAACAGCTTCTCGTCGCGCCTCATACGGCGGCCGAGCTGGTTTCGCGCATGGTCGAGGCGGGCCTGTTGTCGAAGACCGCCTCGCCCCAGGACAGGCGCCGCTCGGCCCTTGCCCTGACGCCCCGCGCCACGGCGCTGCTGCAGCAACTGACGGCGGTGCATCTGGAGGAGTTGCGGACCCTGGAACCAGCGCTCGCCCGCGCGCTGGCACGCCTTCATGGCCCCACCCCTGAGGCATGACGACCGGGCCGGAACCCCGCCGAGCCCGGCGGGGTCTTCCCGGCATGCCCTCTCGTCTCTGGCGGCCCCGCCGCGTGCTCGTGACCCGCTCGGCGCTCACCCATGCCCATGGACGGGCCATTGCCGAGCGGGCGGCGGGGCTCGGCGCCGACATCATCGAACTGTCCGGCGACCGGCTCAGCCTGCCGAAGCCGGAGGATCCCCGCGCGGCCTATCGCGAGGCCAAGGCGACCCTTGCCGTCGTGGTCGCGTCCAAGAGCAAGCGGCGCTTGCAGCCGATTCCGCCCTCCGCCGATTGGCGCTTCGACCTGGCTGAGGGCTGCCACGCCCATTGCCAGTATTGCTACCTTGCGGGATCGCTGGCGGGGCCGCCGGTGACGCGCGTCTACGCCAATGTCGAGGAGATCCTGGCGGGATTGCCCCAGGCCCTCGGTCAGGGGGGCGTCACCTCGGTCTCGCCGGAGCGGGCCGGAGAGGGCACGACCTTCGAGGCCTCCTGCTATGCCGACCCACTCGGCATCGAGCACCTGACGGGCAGCCTTTCGGAAGCGATCCGCTTCTTCGGCGCCTGGGACGCGCCCGTGCAACTCCGCTTCACGAGCAAGTTCGGTGAGGTCGGGCCCCTGATCGGCCTGCCGCATGGACGGCGGGTCCGGGTCCGCCTGTCGGTCAACGCGCAAGCGCTGATCCGCTTCGAGGGCGGGACGAGCCCGCTATCCGAGCGCATCGAGGCCATCGGACGCCTCGCCCGCGACGGCTACCGCATCGGGCTGACGATCGCGCCGATCCAGCCGTTCGAGGGGTGGCAGGAGGGCTATGCCGACCTGTTCGACCAGACGGCGCGCGCCCTCGACGGGGCCGCGGATCCTGATCTCACGGCGGAGTTCATCACCCACCGGTTCACGCCGAAATCGAAGACCGTTCTGCAGGACTGGTATCCCGGCAGCGATCTCGATCTCGACGAGGCGCGCCGCTCCCGCAAGCTGACGAAGTTCGGCTCGACCAAGTGGGTCTATCCGGCGCCGCAGATGCGCGAGATGCGGGACACGCTCACGGCCCTTCTGGCCGAGCGCCTGCCGCAGGCGCGGATGCTTTACTGGACGTGACGGAAACCCGGCCCGCGCGAGACCGCGACAGGAACGCTTCCCCGATCGGCGACATTCTCTCACGGATCCTAGAGGAGGGGCTTTCATGCGCATCGTCGGACAAGCATCCGTTATCGCCCTCGTGACCCTGATGAGTGTCGGGGCCGCCGAGGCGAAGGGCTGCATCAAGGGCGCGATCATCGGCGGCCTCGCCGGTCATTACCTCGCCGAGCGTGGCGTCGTCGGCGCTGTCGCGGGCTGCATCGGCGGCCGTTACCTCGCCAACCGTCAGGCCCGCCGCAACGAGATCGATTACGGCTCGCGGGTCCGGGATCGGGAGACCGGCTATGGCGGTGGGCAGGCCTATCCCCGGCGCGGATACAACTACTGACCGCAGGAACGGGCCCGAAACGGCAGGAAAAAATCGGGGCGGGCGGGTTGCATTGCGACCCGTCCGCCTTTCTACAACAGCATCACAAGGTCAGGTTCGAGCACGAAGGATCCGCTGTGAGCAGTCTGAAATTCGGCACCAGCGGTCTTCGCGGCCTCGTGACGGATCTGGTCGGTGCACCGAGTGCCACCTACGCCGCCGCCTTCTTCCGGTCGGTCGGCGCCGAGGGCGATGAGCGCCGCGTCGTGATCGGACGGGACCTTCGCGACAGCAGCGAGGGCATCGCCAAAACCGTAGCGGGCGCCGCCGCCGCGTCGGGCTTCACCGCGATCGATTGCGGTGCCCTGCCGACCCCGGCCCTCGCCCTGGAGGCGATGCGCCGCCGGGCCTTCGCCGTGATGGTCACCGGAAGCCACATCCCCGAGGATCGCAACGGCCTGAAATTCTACCGTCCCGATGGCGAGATCACGAAGGCCGACGAGGTCGCCATTCTCGCCGCCCTGAAGGACGGGAACGCGGGCGATCCCACCGCGACCCCCTCCGCCGCGACGCCGGAGCCGGAGGCCATCGCGCGTTATCATCGCCGGTACGGCGCGGCCTTCCCGGCGGACCTGCTCGCGGGGCTGCATGTCGCGGTCTACCAGCAGAGCTCCGTCGCGCGGGACGTGCTGGTCGAATTGCTCGAAGCGCTCGGCGCCCGCGTCACGGCCATCGGCCGGGCCTCACGCTTTATCCCGATCGACACCGAGGCACACCGCCCGGAGGACGTGACCACTATCCGCGAGGCCATGGCCTCGGGTGAGTTCGACGCCCTCGTCACGACCGATGGCGACGCGGACCGCCCCCTCGTCGCGGATGGAACGGGGCGCATCCTTCGCGGCGACCATCTCGGCCTGATCACGGCTCGCTTCCTCGGTGCCGATGCGGTGGTGGTGCCCGTCACGGTCGGTTCCGCACTGGAGCGTTCCGGTGGCTTCGGCCGCGTGGTCCGCACCAAGGTCGGCTCGCCCTTCGTCATTGCGGGCATGGAAGAGGCGATGCGCGACGGTGCCAAGCTGATCGTGGGCTACGAGGCCAACGGCGGCTTCCTCCTCGGCTCGGACGTAACGCTGGCGAACGGTACCCTGCCGGCCCTGCCGACGCGTGACGCGATGCTGCCCATCGTGGCGACGCTCGCGGCGGCCAAGCGGGCGGGCCTGAGCCTCGCCGACCTCGTCGCCTCCCTCGACGCAGGCGAGATGGCGAGCGACCGCCTGCCGGAAACCCCCTCGGAAAAGAGCAGCGCCTTCCTCGCGAAGCTGACCGAGGAGGCGTTCCGCAGCGAATTCCTGCGCCCGGTCGGCACGGTGGAGTCGGTCGATTCCCGCGACGGCGTCAGGATGGTCCTGTCGGGCCACCGCACCATCCATTTCCGCGCCTCCGGCAACGCGCCGGAACTGCGCTGCTACGCCGAGGCGAAGACGGCCGACGAGGCGCAGGACCTCGTCCGCTGGGGTCTGTCCGCCGCAGCCGACGCGATGCGGGGCTGACGGACGTCGCCCGTGTCGCCACCGATCACCATCTTCATCGACGCCGACGCCTGCCCGGTGAAGAACGAGACTTACCGCGTGGCCGAGCGCTACGGCCTGCATGTCTACGTGGTGGCCAACAGCATCCTCAACGTGCCGCGCGAACCGTGGATCGAGCGGGTCGTCGTGTCGGACGGGTTCGACGCCGCGGACGACTGGATCGCCGAGCGTGCGGGACCGACCTCCATCGTCATCACTAACGACGTGCCGCTGGCGAGCCGCTGCGTGAAGGCCGGAGCGAGCGCTCTCTCCCCCACGGGCAAGGCCTTCACCGAGTCCTCGGTCGGCATGGCGCTCGCCACCCGCAACCTCATGCAGGAGCTGCGCGAGGCGGGCGCGATCACGGGCGGCCCACCGCCCTTCTCGGCCAAGGACCGGTCCGCCTTCCTCGGCGCCCTCGACCGGGCCGTGGTCCGGCTGCGCCGCGCGGACGCCTGACCCCCACACCCGAGCCCCGCCAAATCCGGCATGCGACGCGACGGCGCGCCTGCCGCATCGCGAGAGAAACGCCTTCGGCACGCGACTTCGTACGGCCGCGCTCTAGGTGTCCGGACGACGAAACGGGGGATGACCTATGGAAACCTATACCGACGTCCTCGAGGGCAAATGCCCGTTCGGCGGAGACCGGATCGGCGGCGCGCACACCTCGCCGCCGACGCTTGAGGAATGGTATCCCGACCGGCTCCGGGTCGAGATGCTTCACCAGAATGGCCCGCAGGCGAACCCACTGGCCGATTTCGACTACAAATCCGCGTTCGAAAAAATCAACTATGAGCAGCTCAAGGCCGACATCCGCTCGTTCCTGACGAGCTCGGTGGCGTGGTGGCCGTCCGATTACGGCAATTACGGCCCGCAGATGATCCGCATGGCCTGGCACTCGGCGGGCACCTACCGCATCGCCGACGGGCGCGGCGGCGCGGGCGAGGGCCTGCAGCGCTTCGCCCCGATCAGCTCGTGGTGGGACAACGGCAACACCGATAAGTCTCGCCGCCTGATCTGGCCGATCAAGCAGAAATACGGCAACGCCCTGTCCTGGGCCGACCTGATGGTGCTGACCGGCACTGTGTCCCTGGAGATCATGGGTCTGCCCACCTACGGCTTCGCCGGCGGACGGCACGATGCCTGGGAAGCGGACAACGCGACCTACTGGGGTCCGGAGCTGTGGGACCCGCACAACGTCGAGTCCTTCGACAGCATGGTGAATCGCGACAAGCGCTGGCGCGGCAAGAACGGCGATGCCGACTACGACATGGAGAACCCGCTCGCGGCCTCCCACCAAGCACTGATCTACGTGAACCCGGAAGGTCCCTACGCCAACGGTGATCCGATGGGCTCGGCGCGGGACATCCGCGTCACCTTCACCCGCATGGCCATGAACGACGAGGAGACCGTCGCGCTGATCGCGGGCGGCCACGCCTTCGGCAAGAGCCACGGCATGGTCAAGGCCGACAAGATCGGCCCGCCGCCGGAAATCGCGCCCCTCGAGGCGATGGGGCTCGGCTGGCACAACCCGCAAGGCACGGGTGCGGGCGAGAACACGATGACGAACGGCATCGAGGGCTCGTGGATCCCGAACCCCACTCAGTGGGACAATGACTACCTGACGAACCTCTTCAAGTTCGAGTGGAAGCAGACGAAGAGCCCGGCGGGCGCCCTGCAATGGGAGCCGACCGATCCGGATGCGCCGCGCACGCCCGACGCGCACATCCCCGGCAAGACCCACCCGCTGATGATGATGACGAGCGACATCGCGCTGAAGACCGACCCGGTCTATCGCGAGATCTGCCTGAAGTTCCTCAGTGATTTCGACTATTTCACGCTGCAGTTCTCCAAGGCCTGGTACAAGCTGACCCACCGCGACATGGGCCCGAAGGAGCGTTACCTCGGCCCGGAGAAGACCCTCGAACCCGATCTGCTGTGGCAGGATCCGATCCCGGCCCTCGACCATCCGGTGATCGATGAGGCCGACATCGCCGCCCTGAAGGAGGAGATCCTCGGAAGCGGGCATTCCGTCTCCGATCTCGCCTTCGCGGCCTTCTCCTCGGCCTCGACCCATCGCAACACCGACAAGCGCGGTGGAGCGAACGGAGCCCGCATCGCGCTGGCCCCGCAGAAGGACTGGACGGTCAACCGCCGGGCCATGCCGGTCATCGAGTCCCTGAAGGGCATCATGGCGGGCTTCAACGGCCGGGCGACCGGAGGCAAGAAGGTGTCTCTGGCCGACCTCATCATCCTCGGCGGTTGCGCCGCCGTGGAGAAGGCGGCCCGCGATGCCGGGGCCTCGGTCACGGTGCCCTTCGCCCCCGGGCGGATGGACACGACCGACGCGATGACCGACGCCGAGAGCTTCGAGTGGCTGAAGCCCGTCGTGGATGGGTTCCGCAACTACGTGGACGACAAGTTCGACGCGATCACGCAAGGACGCGTCTCGCCCGAGCAGGTCTTCCTCGACCGGGCTCATCTTCTGGCGCTCACGGCGCCGGAATGGGTGGCGCTGACGGGCGGCCTGCGGGCGCTGAACCTGAACCACGACGGATCGAAGCACGGCATCTTCACCGATCGCGTCGGCGTGCTGACCAACGACTTCTTCACCGTGCTCACCAGCATGGACTACGAGTGGAAGAAGGCGGACGCGGCCGGCATGGCCTTCAACCTCGACGCGCGCGAGGGTGGCGGCACGAAGTACACGGCCACCCGCTGTGATCTCGTGTTCGGCGCCAACGCCCAGCTTCGGGCCGTGGCCGAGGTCTATGCCGGCACGGACGGGCAGGAGCGTTTCCTGCGCGACTTCGTGAAGGTCTGGGACAAGGTGATGAACCTCGACCGCTACGATCTGAAGAACTGATCTCCGCCTCTTCGTAACACGGCAATATCGGCGGCGGCGGGGGGGCGATCCCCCGCCGCCGCTGTGATTCCGGTCGGCGCGGGCGATGCGCAAGGTCGGGCGGATGTTGCGCGTCTGAAGCAGGGCTGGCGGCAAGCAACTTGCCAAGCGATCCCGGACATCATCTCCTGGGACGCCATGGATCTTCACACGATCGAGACGCTGATCCGGCTCCGCAGCCGGTCGGACATGCCCGAGTGGCGCGAAGGCGATGCGCTGCTCGCGGGCGGGACGTGGCTCTATTCCGAACCGCAGCCGTCGCTGCGCCGTCTCCTCGACCTCACGAGCCTCGGCTGGGCGCCACACGAGGCGGATGCCGAGGGGCTGACCCTCGGTGCGACCTGCACCGTCGCGGCCCTGGAACGGCTGGAGTTGCCGCCCGCATGGATCGCCGCGCCGCTGGTCCGGCAATGCTGCCGCGCGCTGCTCGGCTCGTTCAAGGTCTGGAACGGGGCGACGGTGGGGGGCAACCTGTGCCTCGCCCTTCCGGCCGGGCCGATCATCGCGCTCACCACGGCACTCGAAGGCACCTGCCTCCTTTGGGCGCCGGATGGGAGCGAGCGCCGCATGGCCGTGCCCGATCTCGTGCTCGGGCCGCAGCGTACCGCGCTGGCTCCCGGCGAGATCCTGCGGAGCATCCACCTGCCCGCCGGAGCATTGGCGCGGCGGACCGCCTTCCGGCGGATCAGCCTGAGCCCCTACGGACGCTCCGGCGCGCTGCTCATCGGCACGCGCGGCGCGGATGGCACCTTCGCCCTCACGATCACCGCCTCCTTGCCACGGCCCCTCCGGCTCGCCTTCCCGCGCCTTCCCGATCACGATGCGCTGCTCGCGGCGATCGAGGCTGCGATCCCCGGGGGGCGATATTACGACGATGTCCATGGCCGTCCGGACTGGCGCCGCCGCATGACGGACCATTTCGCAGGCGAAATCCTGGCGGAGCTGACAGAGGCGCGCGCATGAGGCTTACCGTCAACGGACACCCGCACGAGGCGACGCCCCGGCCCGGCCAGTGCCTGCGCACTGTCCTGCGCGAGGCGGGCTGGTTCGGGGTAAAGAAGGGTTGCGACGCGGGCGATTGCGGCGCCTGCACCGTCCATCTCGACGGCGAACCGGTCCATTCCTGCCTCGTCCCCGCCGTCAGGGCCGAGGGTGCCGAGGTCACGACCATCGAGGGGCTGTCCGGGCCGTGTCGTCCGGGCGAGGCGATCACCCCGGCTCATCCGGTCCAGACGGCGTTCCTGGCCGCACAAGGGTTTCAGTGCGGTTTCTGCACGCCCGGCATGGTGATGACCGCCGCCGCCCTCGATCAAGCTCGGCGGCAGGATCTCGGGGACGCGCTCAAGGGCAACCTGTGCCGCTGCACCGGCTATGGCGCGATCCGCGATGCCATCGCGGGGATCGCGCGCGTCGAGGCACCGGACGGCACCTGCATCGGCCGCAGCCTGCCCGCTCCGGCGGCGCCGTTGGTGGTAACGGGCACGGCCCGCTTCACCTTCGATGTCCCCGAGGCCGGGACCCTCCACCTGAAGGTGCTGCGCTCGCCCCACGCCCATGCCCGCATCGCCGGAATCGAGACCGGGACCGCCCTGGCCATTCCCGGCGTCGTGGCGGTGCTGACGCACGAGGACGCGCCCGCCTCCTGCTTCTCGACCGGGCGTCACGAGGATCCACGCGACGACGCCGCCGACACGCGCGTGCTCGATCCCGTGCTGCGCTTCGTCGGCCAGCGGGTCGCCGCCGTGATCGCGGAGAGCGAGGGCGCCGCCGAGGCCGGGTGCCGGGCGCTCCGCGTCACCTACGAGGTGCTGCCCGCGATCCTCGAACCCGAGGGCGCCTTGGCGCCGGACGCGCCCCTCGTCCACGAAGGAGGAAACCTCGCGGCCGAGGTTCGGGGAGAGGTCGGGGACGTCTCGGCCGCCTTGGCGGAGGCGGAGGTCGTCTACGAAGAGACCTTCCGCTCGCAGCGTGTCCAGCACGCCCATCTCGAAACCCATGGCTGCGTCGGCTGGCGGGACGAGGAGGGCCGCCTGACCCTGCGATCCAGCACGCAGGTGCCGTTTCTGACGCGCGACGCCCTCTGTGCCCTGTACGGGCTGAGCCGCGATGAGGTGCGCGTTCTCTGCGGGCGGGTCGGGGGCGGGTTCGGCGGCAAGCAGGAGATGCTGACGGAGGATCTGGTGGCGCTGGCGGTCCTCAAGACGGGCCGCCCGGTGAAATGGGAGCTGACCCGGCAGGAGCAGTTCGCGGCCACCACCACCCGCCACCCGATGCGGGTGAAGGTGACAGTCGGCGCGCACAAGGACGGGCGGCTCACCGCGCTCGCCCTCGACGTGCTGTCCGATACGGGGGCCTACGGCAATCATGCGGGCGGCGTGCTCCACCATGGCTGCAACGAGGTGCTCGCCGCCTATACCTGCCCGAACAAGCGGGTGCGGGGCAGGGCGGTCCACACCCACACTCTGCCGTCCGGCGCCTTCCGTGGTTACGGCCTGAGCCAGACGATCTTCGCCCTCGAAAGCGCTCTGGACGAGGTGGCGCGGCGCCTGGGGTTGGACCCCTTCGCCCTGAGGCGGCTGAATGCCGTGCGGCCGGGCCAACCGATGGTCGCTCACAGCCTCACCCCGCACGACGTGGTGTTCGGCAGCTACGGGCTCGATCAATGCCTCGACCTCGCGCAGGCGGCGCTTGCCGAGAACTCCGGCCCGGCCCCGGAACCCGGCTGGCGGGTGGGCACCGGCATGGCCATGGCGATGCTCGACACCATTCCGCCGCGCGGCCACCATGCCGAGGCACGGGCCGCGCTCCTGCCCGAAGGCGGCTACCTGATCCGCATTGGCACCGCCGAGTTCGGCAACGGCAGCCAGACGGTGCATCGCCAGTTCGCCGCGCAGGCGCTGTGCGCCGATCCGGCAACCGTGCGGATCGCGGGCGCGGATACCGATCAGGTCGGGCACGATACCGGCGCCTATGGCTCCACCGGCACGGTCGTGGCGGGCCAGGCGGTGCTGCGGGCGGCCGAAGCCCTGGCTGTGGCCATCCGCGCGCGCGCGGCCGAGCGGCTTGGCGTTCCGGCGGAGGAATGCCGTTTGGAAGGCGCCGCCGTCGAGGCGCCGGGCGGGCGCATCCCGCTGGAGGACCTCGCGCCGCTGGAAGCATCCGGGCATGCGAACGGAAGCCCGCGCTCTGTTGCATTCAACGTCCAGGCCTTCCGCGTGGCCGTGCATCCGGTAACGGGAGAGGTCCGGATCCTGCGCAGCGTCCACGCCGCCGATGCGGGCGTCGTGATCAACCCGATGCAGTGCCGGGGGCAGATCGAGGGCGGTGTCGCGCAGGCGATCGGCGCGGCTCTCTACGAGGATGTCCGCCTGGACGGGGAGGGGGCGGTGGAGACGCGCACCTTCCGCAACTACCACATCCCCGCCTGTGGTGACGTGCCGGACACGCAGGTGCTGTTCGCGCAGACCGACGATACGGTCGGGCCGCTCGGCGCGAAGTCGATGAGCGAGTCGCCCTTCAACCCGGTGGCGGCGGCCCTCGGCAACGCGATCCGCGACGCCACCGGCGCCCGGCTGACAGCCACGCCCTTCGCACCGGACAGGATCTTCCAGGCCGTCGCGGCCTCGTGCCAAGATGGGAGGTGATGGACGCCACCCCGCCCCCCGCCCGCTCCGGTTTCCTCGAGCGCACCTTCCGCCTCTCCGAGCACGGCACCACCATCCGCACGGAGGTGCTGGCCGGGCTCACCACCTTCCTGACGATGGCCTACATCATCTTCATCAATCCGAGCATCCTCGCGGAGGCCGGGATGCCGAAGGGAGCGGTGTTCGTCGCCACCTGCCTCGTGGCGGCGATCGGTTCGGGGGTGATGGCGTTCGTGGCGAACTACCCGATCGCCCTCGCGCCGGGGATGGGCCTCAACGCCTACTTCGCCTACGTCGTCGTGCTCCAGATGGGCTACACGTGGCAGGCGGCGCTCGGGGCCGTGTTCCTCTCCGGCATTGGCTTCCTCATCGTTACCCTCACCGGGCTGCGACGGATCATCGTGGAGGGCATCCCCCGCTCCATGCGCATCGCCCTCACGGTGGGGATCGGCCTGTTCCTGGCCATCATCGCCCTCAAGAGCGCGGGCGTGGTGACGGCGAGCCCGGCGACCTTCGTGACTCTGGGCGACCTCCACAAGCCCAGCACCGTTCTGGCGGTGATCGGCTTCCTCATGGTCGCCGTGCTCTCGGCGCGGCGGGTGAAGGCGGCACTGCTCATCAGCATTCTCACCATCACGATGCTGAGCTTCGCCTTCGCCGGCAATGCGTTCACGGGTTTCGTCTCGATGCCGCCTTCGCTGGCGCCGACGCTCTTCGCCCTCGACCTGCCCGGAGCGCTCTCGGCCGGGCTCGTCAATGTGATCCTCGTGCTGTTCCTGGTGGAATTGTTCGACGCCACCGGCACCTTGATGGGCGTGGCAAGCCGGGCGGGCCTCCTGACCGAGGGGAAGATGCCACGGCTCGACCGGGCGCTGAAGGCCGATTCCTCGGCGATCTTCGTGGGCTCGTTGCTCGGCACATCGAGCACCACCGCATACTTGGAAAGCGCGGCAGGGGTGGAGGAGGGCGGCCGCACCGGCCTGACCGCCGCCACCGTGGCCGTGCTGTTTCTGGCCTGCCTGTTCTTCGCGCCGCTGGCGGGCTCGGTCCCGCCCTACGCCACGGCGCCCGCCTTATTCTACGTCGCCTGCCTGATGCTGCGCGAACTGGTTCATCTCGATTGGGACGACATCACCGAAGTCGTCCCGGCCTGCGTGACGGCGCTGCTGATGCCCTTCACCTATTCGATCGCCACGGGCGTTTCGTTCGGCTTCATCACCTACGCCGTCCTGAAGCTCATGAGCGGCCGGGCGCGCGACGTGAAACCCGTGGTCTGGGTGATCGCGGCGGTATTCCTGTTCAAATTCATCGAGACCGGCGGCGCCCATTGAGGGGGCACGGCAGTATTCGGCCCGGCTCTCGCAAAGGCGTGCATGTTGACGCACCCGATGCGCCGGTAGGAACGACGGCCCCCGCCGCAGGTTGTACGCGCTCTGAAAGCTAATATCGCAGTGCGGCATATATTCGTTCGCACTTGCGAAATAACATGCACCATTCTTCCAGCACAAAACTGGAGGACGGGCAATTGACACCCTCATCCCAAACGGAGTGAGATGGCTCAAGAATTATAAGGGAGGTTTCCATGGCCAAGTTCATGCTGGGTATCATGGCTGACGGTGACGACGAGCCGGTGCGCCGGATCGCCATCTCGGCCGGCGACGCGCTGTCGGCGCAGTCCGAAGCCAATGTCGCTTACGAGAAGGTTCGCCGGGAATACCCGGACGCCACCGAGCTGTACTTGATGGATGGCGCAGGTCAGACCTGGAATCGCGCTGTGGCCGCGAGCGGTTGGACGAGCGCACACTGATCTCATTGATCTGCCGTTGATTCTCATCCGGGCAGGCCCTGAACGGCCTGCCCGGATGAGTTGTGCTGTGAATTACCCCTAATGGCCAGGGTTGACGCCCTGCTGTAGCGCCCAACATCACCTGCACGAGCGTGGCCATTATGGCGGACGAGGTGAGGAATGGGGCAGGTGAAGGGGCCGCGGCCGAAGACGGATCTTCAGGCCGTACGGGAACGGGCAGGGGCCGAGTTGATCGACCGCATGGGCATCCGCACGGAGGCCGAGCGGGCGGAGATTATGATCCGGGATGCCCGCAAGGCGCGCCTCGCCGCCCAGGCTAAGGCTTTGGCCAAGGCCGATTGAGGCTTTCGTCCGGTGAGTCCGCTGTCGTGTCCTGCATCGGAGCGGCATCCGCTCCCGCGGGAAATGTTCTAAACCGCCTTCACGCCCCCGCCGCCTCGGCGGGCCGGACGAGGGGAGCGGCATGGATCTGTTCGGCGGTGCATTCAGCGGCAATTCGCCGGACGACATTGCCCACATCATTCAGGTGTCGCTCGCGCCCGCCTTCCTGCTGTCGGCGCTGGCGACGCTGCTCAACACCTTCTCGACGCGGCTCGCACGCATCTCCGACAAAGTGAACGCCGCCGACAAGGAATTGCTCGGCGCCAGCGAGGACGAGGCGCGAACGATCTCCATCCGGCTCGCCTACCTGCATCGCCGCTCGATCCTGCTCGACGCGGCGGTCGTGCTGGCCTGCCTCGGGGCGGGGCTGGTCCTCACTTCGATCCTCACCCTCTATGTCGGCGCCCTACGCGACGGGGCAGCGGCCTCGGTGCTGTTCGCCCTGTTCGGGCTCGCCCTCCTCTTCACCATCGCGGCGATCGGGGCTTTCCTCGTCGAGATCCTGCTCACGGGCCGGGGCGTGCGCGTCGAGGTGGAGCGCCAGCGCGAAACCGCCTCGAAGCGCGGCGCCTGATGCGGGGATGCTGCCAGACCTGCGGTTCGGCGCCGAGCGGCGCGGACATCAGACCAACGGGCACCCTCCACCGACTTCAAATCTCCAGGCTGGGTTCGCGCTTACGATGAAGGCCAAACAACTCAACCGTGTATGATGCTAGAGAGCGTTCCCTTCTCGTAGCAAGCGCATGCCTTCGCACATCATCCCGAGCCTCGTCGATCAGGTCTACGAACGGATCCTCGACGAGATCTGCGACGGAACCCTTCAACCGAACTCACGTCTGATTCAGGACGATTTGGCGGAGGTTTACGACGTATCGCGACAGCCCGTGCAGCAGGCGATCATGCTGCTGCGGGAACGGGGCTTCGTCACCGATGCGCCCAAGCGCGGTGTCGTGGTGGCGCCGCTCGACGTCGACCTGATGCGCAGCATCTATCAAGTCCGCGAAGTCTTGGAGGGGCTGGCATGCCGCCTCGCCGCCGAGCGTGCGACAGGCTCGGCGGTTCAGGAACGCGGTCGCGAGTTGATCGCGCGGGGACGGGCGGCCATCGCGCATGACACGATCGCCAATCAGATTGCTGCGGATATCGCGTTTCACGAGTATGTGAGCGAACTCTCCGAAAACTCCGTGATCGGTGAGATGAGCCGCCCCCAACTCCACCACATGCGCCGGACGATGGGCGAGGTGCTACGGCTGGAGGAAAGCGTCACCCTCGGCTTGTGGGACGAGCACGAGGAGATTTTGGGGGCGATCGTCGCCCAAGACGCGGCGAGGGCTGAGGCGCTCGGCCGGGCGCACGTCGTCCGCGCGCGGGAGAAGTTCGTGGCGCGATTGGAAGAACTCGGTGCCATCGCCCGCGCCGCCGAGCGTCGCCGGGCTTTGACGCGCATCGCGCGATAACATCGCTGAGGTGGGCCGCGCGCGACTGACATCGGCTCGCCCCCACCGGACTTGAACCGTCACTTCGCCAAAGGACCGGTCCCGATGGACCACACCATCACCACGATCGAAGACCTTCGCCGGATCGCCAAGCGGCGCGTGCCGCGGATGTTCTACGACTACGCCGATTCCGGCTCGTGGACAGAGGGAACCTACCGGGCGAACGAGGCGGATTTCGCCGCGATCCAGTTCCGCCAGCGGGTCGCCGTCGACATGACGGACCGCTCACTCGCCACGACCATGGCCGGGCAGCGCGTGGCGATGCCGGTCGCCCTTGCGCCGACCGGCATGACGGGCATGCAGCATGCGGACGGGGAGATCCTGGCGGCGCGGGCGGCGGAGGAGGCGGGCATCCCCTTCACCCTCTCGACCATGAGCATCTGCAGCATCGAGGACGTGGCCGAGGCGACGTCCTCGCCGTTCTGGTTCCAGCTGTATTTCATGCGCGATCGCGCCTTCAACGACCGGCTGATCGACCGGGCTGCGGCGGCGGGCTGCTCGGCGCTGGTGCTGACCCTCGACCTCCAGATCCTGGGCCAGCGCCACAAGGATATCCGCAACGGCCTCTCGGCCCCGCCGCGCCTGACGCCCTCGACCGTCATCGACCTGTTGACCAAGCCGCGCTGGTGCCTCGGCATGGCGCGCACGCAGCGGCGGACCTTCCGCAACATCGTCGGCCATGTGGAGGGCGTCGGCGATACGCGCTCCATCTCGGCCTGGACCTCGCAGCAATTCGACCCGCGCCTCGATTGGGACGATGTGGCCCGCATCCGCGACCGCTGGAAAGGCCCACTGATCCTCAAGGGCATCCTGGATACCGAAGATGCGGAGAAGGCCGTCGCCACGGGCGCCGAGGCGCTGATCGTCTCGAACCATGGCGGACGGCAGCTCGACGGCGCGCCGTCCTCCATCGCGATCCTGCCCGAGATCGTCGAGGCCGTGGGATCACGCATCGAGGTGCTGATGGATGGCGGCATCCGGTCCGGTCAGGACGTGCTGAAGGCCATCGCGCTGGGGGCGAAGGGT
Source organism: Methylobacterium sp. NFXW15 (assembly GCF_049887755.1). Classification (NCBI taxonomy): domain Bacteria; kingdom Pseudomonadati; phylum Pseudomonadota; class Alphaproteobacteria; order Hyphomicrobiales; family Methylobacteriaceae; genus Methylobacterium; species Methylobacterium sp. NFXW15. Next base: position 19,941 of record NZ_JAGEKG010000005.1, read on the forward strand.
GTCTTCATCGGCCGCCCGTTCCTCTACGGGCTCGGCGCGGGCGGGGAGGCGGGCGTCGCGCGCTGCCTGGAGATCATCCGCAAGGAGCTCGACATGACGATGGCGCTCTGCGGCCACCGCAACCTCCTCGACGTCGACCGGTCCATCCTGCGCCCGCCGCACGGGTAGGTGGCAGCGCTACGGCCGGATCGACAGGTTGAGTGAGACGATGTGGTCGGTCTGGAGACCGCTGCCGGAACTCTTGATCAGCCGATTGATGTAGCCGACCTCGACGGTGGACTTCCCGCCGATCGGCACTTCGAGCCCTGCGAAGGTGCGAAGCTGGTCGAACCCGGCCTTCGGACCCCAATCGGCATCGTTGAGGGCGATGAAGGTCTCGCTCCACCCGACGAGGGACACGCTGTCCGCCCCCTCGAACAGCGGGGCGGCGACGCGGAACTGTTGCCTCGCGCGGAAGGCGACGTCCTTCCCGTCGGAGCGCCATCTCTGCTCGAAGCGCGTCCGCGAGGACGTCTTCAGACCGTTGTACTCGCCGATCTTCCAGTTCACCTCCTGGAAGCTGCGGTTCTCGACCAGAACCGGGCCGGTGCCGTGATCCTCGACATAGGCGTAGCCCTGGTAGAGCGTGAGGTCCTTGGTGACCTTCCAGCCCACGGCCGGACGTAGGATCAACTGATCGAGCTGCGAGATGCCGTTGCCGAAGCGCGGCTGCACCTCCGCGAAGAAGGCGACGTCGCCGACCGAGCCGAACAGGGTGGTGTTGATCCAGAGCTGCGCATCGTGGCCGGAGGCCTGCGCCGAGACGGGCGCGGGCGTCGCCGCCAAGGCGAGCGTGGAGAGCAGCGGGAGCACGAACCTATTCAACCCGTTCCCCCCTCGACCGGCCTTCGACCTTTGCCGTTCGGTGTCCCCTTGCGCCGGGGCCCCGTCAAGCCAGCGGGTCCGAGAATCCCGGCGCGCGTCTTGATCGTGCCATGTCTGCATGCGATCGGACGTCTCCGTTCGGCGCGGCGGCGGCGACGGTCACGCATGAGGGGTTCGCGATGCTGCAGGTCATTCTCGGAATCGTCGGCGTGCTGTTCGTGCTGGACATGTCCGGCGTCGCCTTCCGCTGGGTCACCAACCGGCTCGCCAAGTAACGCGCGGCCCGCGGGCGGCGCGCGTCCCGACCGGCCATGGCCCAGGGTCCCGCGACGCCCTCCATCCTGAACCGCCTCGATCTCAAGACGCTGCGCCTGTTCGTGGCGATCTGCGAGGACGGGACGCTCAACGGCGCGGCCCGCCGGGCCGCCATCGCCCCCTCGGCGGTCAGCAAGCGCCTCGCGGAACTGGAGCGGGCGCTCGGCTGCGAGTTGCTGATCCGCGAGCCGAAGGGCATGCGCCCGACGCCTGCGGGGGAGACCCTGCTTCACCATACCCGCCGGATGCTCGCGAGCGCCGAGCAGATCAGCCTCGAACTCGCCGAGCACGCGCGCGGCGTGCGCGGCTTCGTCCGCGTCTTCGCGAACCTCTCGGCCATCGTCCAATTCCTGCCGGAGGATCTTCAGGCCTTCCTCGCGGCGCAGGGCGAGATCCGTGTCGATCTGGAAGAGCGCCCGAGCAGCGGCGTCGTCGCCGGGGTGGAGGAGGGGGCGGCCGATCTCGGCATCTGCGCCGGGGGCACCGATACGCGCTCCCTCGTCGCCCATCCCTACCGCAGCGACCGCCTCGTCCTCGTCGTCCCGGCAGGTCATCCGCTGGCGGGACGCGAGGCGGTGTCGCTGGCCGACACCCTCGATCATGACCATGTCGGGATGCATCGGGAAAGCTCGATCTACGCCGCCCTGCGCGACGAGGCGCGCCGCCTCGGGCGCCCGCTGAAGCTGCGCATCCATGTGCCGAGCTTCGATGCGATCTGCCGGATGGCGCAAGCGGGCATGGGCCTCGGCGTCGTGCCGGAGCGCGTTCACGCCCTCCTCGGCCCCCAGATGCACGTCGTCGCCGTGCCGCTTACCGACCCGTGGGCGCAACGTACCCTGCTTCTGGTCGCCCGGCCCGGCACCCTGACGCCGGCTCCCGCGCTGCTGTTCGCCCATCTTCGCGCCGCTGGCTGAACTGCGGGCAGCGTTCTCAAGCGGAGAACGCTGATTGGCGCATGGCGTTTAGACCGGCCACTCCCCCTGCAGTATTGTTCAACAAAATACTCATGGAGGAAGCGTTGATGGCAAGCTCGGCCCCAGAATCCGTGCAAGGCCCGCTGAATGGTATCCGTGTTCTCGAACTCGGCCAGCTGATCGCCGCACCGTTCGCCACGAAGATCCTCGGTGAATTCGGCGCCGAAGTAATCAAGGTCGAGGCGCCGAACGAGGGCGACCCCCTGCGCAAGTGGCGCAAGATGCACGAGGGCACTTCGCTCTGGTGGTACCTGCAATCGCGCAACAAGAAGTCGATCGCCATCAACCTGAAATCGCCGGACGGCCTCGCCGTGGTGAAGGATCTCGTCCGCACCGCCAATGTGGTGGTCGAGAATTTCCGGCCCGGCGGCCTGGAGAAGCTCGGCCTCGGCTGGGACGTGCTGAAGGAGCTGAACCCGAAGCTCGTGATGGTCCGCATCTCGGGCTACGGCCAGACCGGCCCCTATCGCGACCGGCCGGGCTTCGGCGCCATCGGCGAATCGATGGGCGGCATCCGCTTCACCACCGGCAGCCCGGACAGTCCGCCCGCCCGCGTCGGCGTCAGCATCGGCGACACGCTCGCCTCGCTCCACGGGGTGATCGGCGCGCTCATGGCGCTGCTGCACGTCAAGACCTCCGGCGGCGCCGGGCAGGTCATCGACGTCTCTCTCGTGGAGAGCGTGTTCAACGTCATGGAGAGCCTCGTTCCGGAATACGACCTCCTGGGCGAGATCCGCACCCGCACCGGCGGGGCGCTGCCGGGCATCACGCCGTCCAACACCTACCCGACCCGGGATGGCGGCTTCGTCGTCATCGCGGGTAATTCCGACCCGATCTTCCGCCGCCTGATGACTGCGATCGGCCGTCCGGACCTCGCGGACGATCCGTCCTTACGCGGTAATGACGGGCGCTCGGCGGTGGCCGGAATGCTCGACGGCGTGATCGCCGACTGGTCTAGGGCCCGCACCGTGGACGAGGCTCTGGCCGCCCTCGACGCCGCCGATGTCCCGGCGGGCCGCATCTACTCCGTCGCCGACATCGTGGCCGACCCGCATTACAACGCCCGCGACATGATCCTCGAGGCCGAACTGCCCGGCGGGACCAAGGTGAAGATGCCAGGCATCGTCCCGAAGCTGTCCGGCACGCCGGGCTCGGTGCGCTGGCAGGGTCCGGCGCTCGGCGCCCACACCGACGACGTCCTCTCCGACCTCGGCCGCGATGCCGAGACCATCGCACGCCTGCGCCGCGAGGGAGCCGTCCAATGAGCGCCGACGCCATGCTGATCCAGGAAGTCGCCACCCGCGACGGGTTCCAGATCGAGCCCGTCTACGTGGAGACGGCGGACAAGATCGCCTTGATCGACGCGCTGGCGGCCACGGGCTTCTCGCGCATCGAGGTGTCGTCCTTCGTCTCGCCGAAGGCCGTGCCGGCGCTCCGCGACGCCGCCGAGGTCTTTGCCGGGATCACCCGTCGGCCGGGCACGGTCTACGTGGCGCTGGTGCCCAACCCCAAGGGCGCCGAGCGGGCGCTGGCCGCCAAGGTCGATGAGGTCAACCTCGTCGCCTCGGTGAGCGAGACCCACAACCGCGCCAATATGGGCATGACGCCGGACGCCTCGATCGAGGGCTTCGGCCGGATCATGGAGACGGTGAAGGGCTCGGGCGTTTCCACCAACGCCACCGTGGCCACCGCCTTCGGCTGCCCGTTCGAGGGCGACCAGCCGGTGGACAAGGTCATCGGGCAGGTCGAACGCTATCTCGCCCTCGGCATCGAGGGCGTGACGCTGGCCGACACGACCGGCATGGCCAATCCCCGGCAGGTGGAGCATCTGGTCGCCCGCGCCCTGGCGCTGGTCCCGGCCGGGCGCCTGACCCTGCACTTCCACAACACGCGCGGCCTGGGCCTCGCCAACGTGCTCGCTGCCTACGGCGCAGGCGCGCGCCGGTTCGATGCGGCGCTCGGCGGCCTCGGCGGCTGTCCCTTCGCGCCGGGGGCGACGGGCAACATCTGCACCGAGGACCTCGCCAGCATGGCCCACGAGATGGGCATTCCCACCGGGCTCGATCTCGAAGGCCTGATCGCTCTGTCCCGCGACCTCCCGCGCCTCGTCGGACACGACGTGCCGGGCCAGGTCGCCAAAGCCGGGCGCCCCTGCGACCTGCATCCGGTGCCGAAGGCGGCCTGAGCCCGCGTCGTCGCTCCCGTCGTCACTCCCGCCGGACGCCGCCACAGAAGCGGCGACGGCCTCTCCGCGCGTTCGCGCGCGCCGTCTCAGCTTGGAGGAAACCCATGAGTGCCGTCACGACAACCCCGCTCGCGGGTGTCGCCGAAGTCACCGAGAGCAGCGTGGTGCGCAAGGCCGCATGGCGGCTGATGCCGCTCATCATGGTCTGCTACATGTTCGCGTTCTTCGATCGCATCAACATCAGCTTCGCCAAGTTCCAGCTCCAGAGCGATCTCGGCTTCAGCAACGTCGCCTACGGGCTCGGCGCGAGCATGTTCGTGATCGGCTACGTGATCTTCGAGGTCCCCTCGAACCTGTTCCTGTACAAGGTCGGGGCGCGGCGCTGGATCGCCCGGATCATGATCTCCTGGGGCATCGCCACCGCCCTCATGGTGTTCATCACCACCGAGTGGCAGTTCTACGGCCTTCGCTTCCTCATTGGTGCCATGGAGGCAGGCTTCGCGCCGGGCATCCTCTACTACCTGACCCTGTGGTTCCCGGCCTCGTTCCGCGGCCGCGTCACCTCCTTCATGTTCGTCGCCTCGGCCTTTTCCGGTATCTTCGGCGCTCCGGTCGCGGGCCTGATCCTTGGCGGCCTCAACGGGGTTGCGGGCCTCGCGGGCTGGCAATGGCTGTTCCTGGCGGGCGGACTGCCCTGCCTCCTCCTCGGCGTCATGGTGTTCCTGCGCCTCGACGACCGGATCGAGGATGCCCGCTGGCTGAGCCGGGCCGAAAAGGACATGCTGTCCTCGAAGATCGCCCACCACAACAAGGATATCGGCGACCATTCGCTGCTCGGCGCCATCAAGCAGCCCGGCTTCCTGCTCATCGCCCTGGTCTACTTCCTGCTCCAGATCGGCTCCTACGGCCTGAACTTCTGGGGGCCGGACCTGATCAAGACCGCGACCGGCGGGTCGGCTGCCTCGGTCGGTTTCCTCACCGCCGTGCCCTACATCTGCGGTGCGATCAGCATGGTCGTGATCGGGCGCCTGTCCGATGCCTCCGGCGAGCGGCCGAAATTCGTCGCCGGTCTCGCCGTCGCGGCGGCGCTCGGCTTCTTCGCGGCGGGGATGTTCGACAAGCAGATCGTGCCGCTGATGATCGCCCTGGCCTTGGTCGGCTCCGGCATCGTCGCCTCGATCCCGACCTTCTGGACGCTGCCGGCCAAGCTCGTCACCGGGGTCGGCGCGGCGGGCGGCATCGCGCTGATCAACACGCTCGGCCAGTTCGGTGGCATCGTGAGCCCCGTGGCGGTCGGCTGGGTCAAGGATCTCACCGGCTCCACGACTCCGGCGCTCTACGGCATCGGGGTCCTGTGCCTCGTTGCGGCGGCCCTGCTGATCTTCGCGGCCCCGGCGAGCCTGCGCCGCAACGATCGCCTCTGATCCGACCGGACGCCGCATCCCCACCGGGATGCGGCGCGCTATCTCCCCCGGCGGCTCAAGGATGGAGCAGGCCGATGGTGTTCAAGCGCCCGATCCCCGACCCGGTGGGTCCAGGCCAGGAGAGCGTGTGGGACTATCCCCGCCCGCCGCGTCTCGAACCCGTGCGCGAGCGCCTGCTGATCGTCTTCGACGGCATGCCGATCGCCGACACGGTGAACGGCTACCGGGTGCTGGAGACGAGCCACCCGCCGACCTACTACATCCCGCCCGGCGACATCGCCCCCGGCAGCCTCGCCCGGATCGCCAGCGGCAGCTTCTGCGAGTGGAAGGGCAGGGCGGTGCATTACGACGTGATCGGCCCGACCCGGCGCGCACCGCAGGCAGCCTGGGCCTATCCGTCGCCGATGCCCGAGTTCGGGCCGATCGCCGGCCATGTCGCCTTCTATGCCGGCCCCATGGAATCGTGCCATGTCGGCGACGAGCGGGTGACACCCCAGCCCGGCGGCTTCTACGGCGGCTGGATCACGCCGCGGATCGTCGGGCCGTTCAAGGGCGGGCCGGGCAGCCAGGGATGGTGATCCCGGCCTGTGACAGCGGCGCCTCGTTCGGTCGCTGACGGGTGAACCGGTAATGCTGTGCTATTGACGCTCGCGGCGGTCGCTGCCGAAGTGCCGCCGATGACGGCGCGACGCGATCCAGCCGCCGAGGGGGTCAGAACCAGCTCATGCAGGCCGAGGCGACGAACGCCGGGTCCGGACAGCCTGGCCGACCGCGGCGCACGAAACCCATCGCATTCACCCCGCCCCTGGCCCCGCGGGACTCGACCGGACCGGTGCGCCGTCGGCTCCTCTTCTATGTGCCGGGCTACGATCCCGATTCCGAGCGCCGCTACCGGGCGCTGTTCATGCGCGAGATCCGCCGCTACGCGAGGACTTTCGGCCTGCCGGTGCCGAAGATCGGTCGCCCGATCGACAGCGAGGATGGCCTCGTCCAGTCCTGGACCGTCGATGCCTGCGGTGGCCGCACCCGGACGCAATACGAGTTGCTGCTCTGGAGCGACCTCGTTCGGCGCGACATGGGGAAGCCCTATGTGGTCGGCGCCTGCCTGAACCTCTGGGCTGTCCTGAACGTCGCGGCCAACGGCACGCTGGGGCGCCTGTACCGCGCCAGCTGGAAATGCGGGAACGTCGTCCTCTATCCCGCCGTCATCACCGCCCTCCTGCTCGTCGTGCTGCTCGCCTCAGGCCTCGCGGGGCATGGCGTGCTCGGCATCGGCCTCGGACTGCCGACCTGGATCGCGCTCCTGATCGGATGCCTCGCCGGAGCCGTCGGCCTCAGGATCGTGGCACCGCGCCTCGACCGGGCCTTCGTCTGGCAGTTGATGCATGACTGCGTCTTCCACTGGCAGCACGCGACTGGCCGGAGGCCGGATTACCGGGCGCGGATCGAGGCCTTCGCCGAACACATGCTGGCCCGCATCCGGGCGGCCGATGCCGACGAGGTGCTGATCGTCGGTCACTCGACCGGCGGGCTGACCGCCGCCGAACTCGCCGTCCTGCTCCTCGACAAGGAACCGTCGCTCGGGCAGGCCGGGCCGACCTTCTCCCTGCTCACCCTCGGCTCCAGCCTGCCGGTCGTGGCGTTCCAGCCTGGAGCCCGCGACACACGGGCGGCCGTCGCGCAGCTCATGACCTCCAAGCGACTGACCTGGGTCGATTTCCAAGCACCGCAGGACTGGATGAACTTCCCCGGCTTCAATCCGGGCCACGATCTGCCGGTGGGCATTCCGGTGACGGAGATGGCGAACCCGGTCATCCGCTCGGCCAAGTTCACCGAGATCATCGACGCGCAGACCTATCGCAGCATTCGCCTGCGACCGTTCCGGATGCACTTCCAGTTCCTAATGGCGAACGACCATGCGGGGGTCTTCGACATCTTCGCTCTGACGCTGGGCTCGAAGAGCCTTCGCGACCGCGTCATCGGCGAGGACGCCGGCCTTCTCGGAGCAGCGTCCAAGACATCCGCAGAGCATTGATTTCATCGATATCGACTATCGATACGATCTGTTTGAATGATGGTGCAGTGCGGCGCATCTTCCCTTCACGAACCGGGGCGAACCCCGGTGAACAAGGGAAATCACACCATGACCATTCGCACTTTCGTCCTCGCCACCCTCGCGATCGTCCCCGCCCTCGGCTCTGCCGTGGCGGACGAGCGGATCGACTTCACCCCGCCGCTCTACCGGGAACAGGCCCGTCCGACCGCCGCGATCCGTCCGGCTGCGGAACTGACCACGATTCCGAGCCTCGTGCGGGCCGCCCCCCAGTCCCCGCGCCGGGTGAGCGAGGCCACCGCCCGCTAAGTCGCTCGTGACCGCGCGGCACACGGCCCGGCGCCCCTGCGCCGGGCCGTTGCGTTCGAGAAAGCGGGATCTCTCTCTTGTCCTGCGTCGTTCGCAATGAGGACAACCGGGCCGCTGACATGTACGCGGCATCGTGAGACGACTAAGGCTTTCGACAGGCACCCATTGTCCAGGGCGGCGAGAAGGAGTGCCTGATGGCATCGATCGATCAGGACGCCACACCGGTCTCGACCGGCGTCAGCGGCCTCGACCACATCCTCGACGGCGGCTACGCCGCGCAGCGCTCCCATCTCATCGAGGGCCGCCCCGGATCGGGCAAGACGACGCTGGCGATGCAGTTCCTGCTCGAAGGTGTGCGACGCGGTGAGTCCGGCCTCTACATCACCCTGTCCGAGAGCCGCCGCGAATTATTGAACGTCGCGCGGCGCCACGGATGGTCCCTCGACGGCATCGAGATCTGCGAACTCGTTCCGCCCGAGCTCAGCCTCGATCCGACGCAGCAGCAGAGCCTCGTCCATTCCTCCGATCTCGAACTCGGCGAGACCGTGCGTCTGGCGATCGCCGAGATCGAACGGTCGAAGCCCCGGCGGGTCGTATTCGACAGCCTGTCCGAGATCCGGCTCCTGTCGGAGGGGTCGTTGCGCTACCGGCGGCAGGTCCATGCCCTGCGCAGCTACCTGCTGATCCAAAATGCGACCGCCCTGCTCCTCGACGACATGACCGCCGAGACGGATGACCTGAACCTGCACAGCCTCAGCCACGCCGTGATCCGGCTGGAACAGCTCGCGCCGCTCTATGGCGGCGAGCGCCGTCGGCTGCGGGTCATCAAGATGCGCGGCACGGCCTTCCGGGGCGGCTTCCACGACTACGTGATCCGGCGCGGTGGCCTGACCGTGTTCCCCCGCCTGGTCGCGGCCGACCACGAGGCCGAGGTCCCCGGCGAGCCCTGCACGACGGGCAGCGCCGAGCTCGACGATCTCCTCGGCGGCGGCATCGATCGCGGCACCAGCACGATGCTGATCGGCCCCTCCGGCGTCGGCAAGTCGACGGTGGCGCTCACCTGCGTTACGGCGGCGATCGCCCGGGGCGAGAAGGTGCTGATACTGAGCTTCGACGAGACGAAGGGGGTCCTGGGCCGCCGGGCACGCGGCCTTTCGATGCCGATCGACGATGCGGTAGCGTCCGGCGCGATCCAGATCGAGCAGATCGATCCGGCCGAGATCTCGCCCGGCGAACTCGCCGACCTCGTGCAGAACGCCGTCGAGCACCGCGGCGTGACGGTCGTGGTGATCGACTCGCTGACCGGCTATCACAACGCCATGCCGGAGGAGAATTACCTCCTGCTGCAGATGCACGAATTGCTGACGTACCTGAACCAGCAGGGTGTCATCTCGCTCCTCGTCCTGGCACAGCACGGCATGATCGGCGCGATGGGATCCAACGTCGATCTGACCTATCTCAGCGACACGATCCTGCTGTTCCGCACATTCGAGGCGGAGGGGCGCCTGCGCCGGGCGCTCTCGGTCGTGAAGAAGCGGACGGGCATCCACGAGGACACGATCCGCGAGTTGCGGATCGACTCGAGCGGGATTCGCGTTGGCGATCCCCTCACCGCGTTCCGGGGCATCATGACCGGCGTCCCCACATTCGACGGCGAACGCTCGTCCCTCCTGGCCGTCCGCCCCGCCGATGACCGTGGCTGATCCGCCGGTCCTCCTCTTCACGCCGGGTGGGCGCGACGCGATCGTGGCCGCCGCCATTCTCGGGGAAGGGGGGATCGCGACACAGGTCTGCGACAGCCTCGGGGACCTCGTGTCCCGGCTCGACCAAGGCAGCTGCGCCGTCTTGACCGAGGAGGCGCTGCTCTCCTCGAACCGGCAGGCGCTGGCCGATTGGATCGCGGCGCAGCCGCCCTGGTCGGACTTTCCGTTCATTCTCCTCGGCCTGAGGGGCGCCGAGCCCAACAGGCATCTAACGGAGATGCTCGGCAACGTGAGCGTGCTGGAACGCCCGTTCCATCCGGCGACCCTGGTCTCGGCGGCGCGGGCGGCCTTGCGGGCCAAGCACCGCCAGCTCGACGCGCGCACGCACCTCGAAGAGCGAGACCGGACGGCGGAACGGCAGACGCTGCTGATCCGCGAGTTGCACCATCGCGTGAAGAACACTCTGGCCACGGTGCAGGCCCTGCTCGGAGCCTCTGCCCGCTCGGCGACCACCGTCGACGCGTTCTACGCCTCGTTCTCGGCGCGGGTGATCTCACTCGCCAAGACGCACAACCTGCTGACCGAGGATTACTGGCAGCAGGCTCGGCTCCGCGACATGCTGATGAACGAACTCGGCCCCTACAACGACAGCGAGGGATCCCGGATCGTCCTCGATGGCCCGAAGGTCGATCTCGTCGGCGACCTCGCGGTGCCGACCGGCATGGCGATCCACGAACTGACGACGAACGCCGCCAAGCACGGAGCCCTGTCCGTGCCCGAGGGCCGGATCCACATCGCCTGGACGGTCGAGCGGCAAGATGACCAGCAGGTCCTGTGCCTCGATTGGACCGAGAGCGGCGGCCCGCTGACCCAGGCCCCGACCCGGAAGGGCTTCGGCTCGACCCTGCTCCAGCGCGTGCTGAAGCTCCAATGCGGAGCGGACATCGCCTTCGATTACCAGCCCTCGGGCCTGCATTTCACCATGCGGGCGCCGCTGCCCGATCAACGAATCGTGCCCGCCTACTGAGGCCGATCCCCGTCTATGGCGGAACGGGTGGGGACGGCCGCACGTTTCAGAGCGAATTCTCATCCAGGAGAAACGCCATGCGCGCTCTGACCATTGCTTCCATCCTCGCCCTCACCGCCGTCGCCGGAATCGGACAAGCCGAGGCCAAGGGCTGCCTCAAGGGTGCCGTCGTCGGCGGCGTCGCGGGCCATATGGTCGGCCACGGCGCGGCGGGCGCTGCGGCGGGCTGCGCCATCGGCCATCACCGCGCCAACAAGGCGAGCACGAACACCGCGCCGACCTCGACCGGCTCCACCACCACGACCTCCCGCTAAGACCCGACGACACGGTGGCGCCAGACGGGCGCCGCCGTGCCTTTCCACACCTCGCCACATCCTCGCCCAGAAGTGCCGCATAAGCTCGACCGTAAGACGAGCCTTCAGGCCAACTTCTAGCAACATGGGGAGCGCTCTCCCCGGACGCGAGGAAAGCGAAGCTGCATGCAGGTCATCCGGGCGACGTCATCGACAGCGCGAATCGGGATCGTTCTCCTCGGTGCCGGCCTGAGCGCCTGCAATTCCACCGGCCCGACGACCACCGGCTCCCTCGCCGTCCACCAGACCGCCCTCGTCGTCAGCGATGCCGAGCGTGATTGCCTGGGCCGCGCCATGTACTTCGAATCGAAGCGGAACGACGCGGAAGGCCTGCTGGCCGTCGGCACGGTCGTGATGAACCGCCTCGAAGCGGCGATGTTTCCGGGCGGCATCTGCGCCGTGGTCGGCCAACCGGGTCAGTTCGCGACCGGCGTCCTGACAAAGCCCATGCGCGAGAAGGATCTCGACAAGATCGCGGACGTCGCCGACGCCGTTCTGGCTGGCGAGCGCCACCCGAAGGTGGGGAAGGCCATGTTCTTCCACACCGCCGGGTACCACTTCCCGTACAAGAACATGCACTACGTGGCTGCGGCCGGTGGCAATGTCTTCTACGAGAAGAAGGACCGGAAATCGGCGGCCAGCCTCCCCATGACGCCCTCGGCCTCCGATCCGATCCCGACGCCCATGGCTCAGACGGTAGCCGCGCCCGCGCAGTAGCCGGCCCGGTGCCGCCACGGGTTCACGCTCGCCCGATGCTTCACTCACTGTGAGACGGTCAGGGACCGTCCGTGAGCCGCCTGTGATCGAGCCGAAAGCGATCTTGGACACTTTCACGCGGCGCCGAGATAGGCGGCCTCCAAGCCCTTGTCCGCCGACAGTTCCACCGCCGTTCCGTGCGCGACGACCCGCCCCTGTTCCAGCACATAGCCGCGGTCCGCGACGGTGAGGGCCAGCGCCGCCATCTGATCCACGATGAGAATGGTGACGCCCTCGTCGCGCAGTTCGGCGACGGTGGCGTAGAGAGCGTTGATCATGGACGGGGCGAGACCCAGCGAAGGCTCGTCGAGCAGCAGGATTCGCGGATGCGCCATCAGCCCACGGGCGATGGCCAACATCTGTTGCTCGCCGCCCGAGAGCAGCCCCGCCCGGCTCGTCGCCCGGTCGCGCAGGCGCGGGAAACGATCGAGCAAGCGTTCCACTTCGGCCGGATCGATCGGCGTGCCGCGCCCGAAGGCGCCCAGGCGGATATTTTCCACCACGGTCAGTTCCGGAAAGACCTGCCGTCCCTCCGGCACCAGCGCGAGGCCGAGACGGGCGATTCCATGCGCGGGCATCGCATCGACGCGACGATCCTCGAGAACGATCGCCCCCTCGACCGGGCGCAACAGCCCGGCGAGCGCCCGCATCGCCGTGGACTTGCCCGCCCCGTTGGCGCCGAGCAGCGCCACGGTCTCCCCCGGGCGGACATCGAGCGCGACACGATCGAGGACCGGCGCGGCGCCATAGCCCGCCGTCAGGTCGAGGACGGAGAGCACCGCATCCGCCGGTCCCTGCCACGGCGCGGCGCGCGGGCGAGCGGGCGTGTCGGCGCCCCCGAGATAAGCACGCAGCACCGCAGGATCGCGCCGGATCTCGGCGGGTTTTCCGCGCGCGATCGGGCGTCCCGCATCCATGACGAGGATGTGGTCGGAGATTCCCATCACCAGCGGCATGTCGTGCTCGACCAGCACCACGGCGATGCCGTGATCCGCGACCCGGCGGATCAGCTTCGCCAGCCGGTCCGTATCGGCCCGCGAGAGACCGGCGGCGGGCTCGTCCAGCAGGAGGACGGCGGGATGTCCCGCCAGCGCGCGGGCGATCTCCACGAGGCGACGATCGACATGCGGCAGCTCGGCGGCGGGGCGGTCGAGGGAGCCCCGGTAACCGACGAAGGCGAGCAAAGCATGCGCCGCCGCGCGGTCGCCCGCCCCGGCGCGGCGCCAGAGGCGGCCCGGCGCGAAACCCAAGGCCACGTTGTCGGCGACAGGGAGCGAGCCGAACAGGCGCGTCGTCTGGTAGGTGCGCGCGATGCCCGCCCTGGCGACCTCATAAGCGGGCCGCCCGGCCAGGTCGCGCTCGCCCAGCCGGATCGTGCCCGCGCTCGGGCGGTAGAAGCCCGAGACCATGTTGAGCACCGTCGTCTTGCCGGCTCCGTTCGGGCCGATCACGCTGGTGACGGCACCCCGCCGGGCGGTCAGCGCGACGCCCTCCGCCGCCGTGATCCCACCGAAGCGGATGCCAAGCCCTTCGAGAGTCAGCGGCGCGTCCCCCGCTCTTCCGGTGAGCGGAGCCGCGTCCCCGCCATCGGAGACGGTCTCGTCGCGCGGGCGCGGCAAGAGGCGGGCGAGGCTGCCGACCAATCCTGACGGGACTAGCCAGAGCACCACCAGGGTGGTGAGGCCGAAGAACAGCAGGCGGTATTCGGCGAGGCCCGACAGCGCCTCCGGCAGGAGTACGGTCACGAGGGCGCCAAAGAGCGGGCCGAGCACGGTTCCGGCTCCCCCGACGATCACCGACAGGACGAAGAGGATCGATTGCGAGAAGGGGAAGGAGCTCGGCGCGATGAACAGCATCAGCGGCGGCAGCACGGCTCCGGCGAGGCCGGTGAGCGCCGCCGAGATGGCGAAGGCCAAGGTCTTCACGCGCACGGGGTCGAAGCCGAGCGCGGCGGCGGCGACGTCGGCGTCGCGCACGGCCCGCATCGCCCGGCCGAGGCGGCTGCGGGCGAGGAGATCGAAGCACAGGAGGCTCGCCCCGGCCGCGAGCACCGCCAGTGTTGCGAGACCGGCGGGGGACAGCGGATCGCCGAACAGGCTCGGGGCGTCGGTGACGACGAGGCCGTTCTGGCCGCCCGTCACCTCGCCGCCCTCGATCAGACCGTGCTCGACGATGAAGCCGAAGGCGATCGTCAGCATGGCAAGATAGGGGCCCTTCACCCGCATCGCCGGCACGGCCACGAGGATTCCGACGAGTGCCGCGATCAAGGCCGCCGCCGGGAGTGCCAGCCAGAAGCTGATGCCGCGGAGGGTCAGGATCGCGCTGGCATAGGCGCCGATGGCGTAGAAGCCGGCATGGCCGAAGGAGATCAGCCCGGTGAGGCCGAGAAGCACGTTGAGCCCGATGCCCGCCACCGTCGTCAGCGCCACGAGGGCGATGACGAAATGGCTGTAGCCCGCCGTCATCGCGACGAGGCCCAGCGCGGCGGTGGTGAGGACGAGGATGCAGAGGCGCATCGCCGGGGCCGATCTCAGGCGATGCATGGGATCAGACCTTGTTGACGGCGGCGCGGCCCAGCAGGCCGTCCGGCCGCAGGGCGAGGGCCAGGACGATCACCGAAAACACGACGAGTTGCGTGTAGGTAGAGCCCAGTGTCGCGGTGACGCCAGCCTCGACCAGTCCGTAGAGCAGCCCCGCCAGGATCACCCCGGTGGCCGAGCCGATGCCGCCGAGGATCGCCACGGCGAAGGCCTTGATGCCGAACAGGGTGCCGAGTTCGGCCGAGACCGAAAAGAGCGGCGCGATGAGCAGGCCTGCGATGCCCGCGAGCGTCGCCGACAGGGCGAAGGCGCAGGCCACTGTGCGGCGCACGTCGATCCCCATCAGGCGCGCCGCGTCGGCGTTCTGCGCCACCGCGAGGAGGACGCGGCCGAGATCGGTCCGTCGGAACACCGTGCGGATCGCGAAGGCCAGGGCGATCCCGATCACCGGGATCACGAGTTGAAGCGGGTAGATTCCGGTTCCGAAGATCTCCACCGGCTTGCTCGCGAGCGGGGAGGGCAGGCTGCGTGGCTCCTTGCCGAAGCTGAAGAGGAGCGTGTTGTCGAGGACGATCCCACCCGCCACCGTCGCGAGCAGCCACGCGTCCGAGCCGCGCATCACGAAGGGGCGCACCAGAACGGCCTCGACGAGGAGGCCGAACACGGCGCATCCGAGGAGCGCGAGGAGGATGGCCACCGGCATCGGCCAGCCGAGTGTCACGCCCAGCCAGTAGGCCAGGACCGCGCCGAGCGTGACGACGCTGCCCTGCGCGAAGTTCACGGTGCCGGAGACGGCGTAGGTGACGTGGAAGCCCAACGCCACGAGCCCGTACATGCTGCCGAGCCCGAGGCCGCTGACGAGGATGGAGGTCAGCATCGCCGCCGCTCAGTTCGTGACGGCGACGATCTCACCGTCCTTGAAGCGCGTGAACACGTAATCGGACGGCCCCAGCGCATCGTGACGGTCCGCCGCGAACGGATGATCGTAGGTTTTGATGAGGCCCTGATAGGTGCCGATCTTGTAGAAGCCGTCGCGAACCTTCGGCCCCTCGGTCGAACCGGCCGCCTGGATCGCCAGGGCGAGCAGATGCGTGGCGTCGTAGGCATTGGCGATGCCGACCGCCGGGGTGACGTCGGCCATCGACTTGATCGCCGGGTACTTGGCCTTCAGCGCGCCGAGGACGGCCGTCGCCTTCGGGGAGGTATTCCCCGCGAAGGTGAAGGTCTAGATGAAGTGAACCTTGGCGGCGCTCGGGCCGGCGAGCTCATCGAACCGGCCACCGGCGGGGCCCCAATGGGAGACGACGGGGACCGCCCAGTTCATCCGGTCGAGGGACTTCACCACCTGCGCCGAAGGGCCGACATTCCCGACGAGGAACAGGGTATCGGCGCCCGCCTCCTTCAGCCGCGTCAGTTGCGGCACCATGTCGACGTCGTTGGCCTCGTACTTCTCGATCCCTGCCGTGGGCAGGTTCGCGGCCTGGAGAGCGTCCTTGAGGCCCTTCTGGTTCGACTCGCCCCAGGCGTTGTTGACGAGGATCATGCCGGGCTTCTTCGCGCCGTAGGTCTTGATCGCGTAGGCGACGAGGGCCTCGTCCACGAGAGCATCCACGGCCGAGACGCGGAAGGCGAAATTGTCGGCGGCGCCGTTCCGGGTGATCCCGGTTCCGGCCGCCCAGGGACCGATGAAGGGTACCTTCATCTGATTGGCGACGGGCACGATCGCCATCGAGACCGGGGTATCGAGACCGCCGACGACGGCCACGACGCCGACCCGCTGGATCAGTTCGCGGGCGGCCAAAACGCCCTTCGACGGGTTCGCCTCGTCGTCGCGGGCGACGAGTTCGAGCGGCCTGCCCAGCACACCGCCCTTGGCGTTGATCTCGTCGATGGCCAGCCCGATTCCCCGGGAGATCGCCTCGCCCGATTTCGCGGATTGGCCGCTCAATGCGGTCACGAGCCCGATCCTGACGGGCTCAGCCGCCGCTGCGGGCTGGTGGGCGAAGCCGAGCGCGACGCACGCGGACAGCGCGATGCGGCGCAGAACGGGTGAGGCGTTGGAGGCCATGGGTGTCTCCCGGAAGCGAGGCGCCGTCTGACGACCGGCACGCCGGGTCTTGCGCAACGTCCATGCCACTGGAATGCGAGCAGGGCCGCGGCGCTCTACCGCCGGGAGATGCCCGCACAGCAGCAAATCTGTGCACATTCCCACGTCAAAGTGCATACACTTTCTGCATGCACTTTGGGTTCGGATCCGCCACCCTCGTGCATCGATCCAGACGGAGGCGTCGGCCGTGTCTGGGGAGAAACTGATGCACAAGCAAAGAGCTAGGGCTCAATTGCGTGAACGAGGTGAGTGCGTCTCAGCACTCACGGGACAGGAGCTTGCCATGACCGATGCGACCTTGAAGGATCCGACGGAGCGGGACGCCGCGAGCGTGACCGCCTATCTCGAAGCGTCGATGGTGCCCGATCCCGAAACAGCCGCGCGCTACATGGCGCCCGGCACGCGGATCGTGTTCACGGGCGCCCGCGTCTTCGGCCATCCGTCCGAGGTCACGGCCTTCAATGCCGGCCGCTATGCCTGGGTGAAGAAGCGGATGGAGCGGTTGGACGTGGTGCCGGGCGACGGCGTCACCACGGTCTACAGTCTCGGCACGCTCTACGGCGAATGGCCCGACGGCACGCCGTTCGAGGGCAACCGCTACGTCGACCGCTTCACCGTGCGCGACGGCCTGATCGTCGGCATGGAGGTGTGGAACGACAGCGCCGAGCGCCTGCTGACCAAGCACGGCATCACCGCCTGAGCGCCGATCAACCGGCGCCGACATCCTCGACATAGGGCGCGAGCAGGCGAACCAGATCGCGCTCGCGCGGAACCTGCTGAACGATGCGCGCCCGCTCCGCCACCGCGTCGAGATGGTGGTCCATGAGGCTGCAGGCGCGCTCCGCATCTCCGCTCATGAGGGCGGCGACAATCTCGCCGTGCTCGTTGACGGCACAGTCCGACGAATGCGGACGTGCATAGAGCGACAGGATCAGCGCGCAGCGGTAGGCGATCTCGGCGACGTACCGGTTCAGCACGGTGCTGCCGGTCATCTCCGCCAGCATCAGGTGGAATTCCGTGGCCAGCCGGATCGAGACCGCCTCGGGGCCGCTGCGGGCGGCCTCTTCGCGAGCGATCTGATCGAGCAGCGTCGCGTGCTGCTCGGCGCTCAACCGTCCGGCGAGGCGCCGCACCACCAATCGCTCCAGGCCGAGCCGCACGTCGAACGTGTCGCGGGCCTCCTCCCAACTCGGCGTCGCAACGACGGCGATGCGGTTCCGGCGGAGATCGACCAATCCCTCGCCGGCCAAGCGCAGCAGCGCCTGCCGCGCGATGGTGCGGCTGACCCCGAACCGCTCGCCGAGCGCATCCTCGGGCAGACGGTCCGCGGGCGCCAGCGCCCGCTCGACGATCGCCCGCCGCAGGGCCTGACAGATCGCGCCGACGCGATCCCCCTCGTCTCGCACCTTCATCGGCGCCGGACGATCCGCGCCACGGCCGCTGCGTATGGGTCGATCATGGTCCTCACTTTCGAACGCGATCCGCTCGTGGCCCGAGCCCTCGTCCATCACTGGGACGATGCCCTCCCGCCGACACGAACGACTGCGCCATCTCCGCTCGACGGCTACGATGAACCAGCGGTGCTCCGTTCGTGAAGACCCCCGATCCGTCTCAGGTGTGCTGACGGTGGACAGGAGAAGGCTGCGACCGGTCATTGCCCGGCCTCTCCGTCGCGGGCGACGGCGGCTAGGTCACGGTGATGGCACTTCGGGCGTCTCGGCCCTGATGCGGCGGGCCGGATCGGGGTAAAGACCGGATCGGTGGAATGGATCGTGCGATGGGGGCTCACCTGTCCACCATCGGATAAGGACCGCGAGCGGCGATGTTCCTGAGCATCTTCGATGTCTTCAAGATCGGGATCGGGCCGTCGAGCTCGCACACGATGGGGCCGATGCTCGCGGCCCACCACTTCGTCCAGGCGCTGCGCGACCGCGCCGCGCGGCCCCCCGGGACAGCCGCACCCGCCCGGATCGAGGCGACTCTCCATGGGAGCCTCGCCTTCACCGGCAAGGGCCACGCCACCGACCGGGCGGTGATTCTCGGTCTCCTCGGCTACCGTCCCGAAACCCTCGATCCGGACGAGGCCGAGCTTCGGCTGGCTGCCTTGCGCGAAGACGGCCGGATCGCGATCCCCGACCTCGGCCTGGTCGCATTCGACAGCGAAGCGGGGATTGTCTTCGATTACGGCGATCCGCTTCCGGGCCACGCCAACGGTCTGATCCTGCGCGCCTTCGATGCGGCAGGATCGACCTGCCTTGATCGCACTTACTACTCCATCGGCGGCGGGTTCGTGCTGACCGAGGAGGAGATGGCCAAGGGCGAGATGCGCTCCGTCGATGCCTCCGTGCTCCGGCCCTACCCCTTTGCGAACGCGGCGGAGATGCTGGCGATGGGGCACAGCGCAGGTCTCAGCATCGCTGCCATGAAGCGCGCCAACGAGACGGTCGACCGGACGGCGGGGGATCTCGACGCCGGCCTCGACCGGATCTGGGCGGCGATGGACGCCTGCATCGAACGGGGGCTCGTGACAGAGGGCATCATGCCCGGGGGCCTCGGGGTCCGGCGCCGGGCCCCGGGCATCCATCGGATGCTGCTCGACGAGCGCCGGACGAACCGCGTCCAGCCCCACGTGGCGAACGATTGGCTCTCGGTCTACGCCATGGCCGTGAACGAGGAGAATGCCGGGGGCGGGCGCGTCGTGACCGCCCCGACGAACGGCGCGGCCGGGGTCATCCCCGCCGTGATCCGCTATTACCGGGACCATTGCCTCGGGGCCGACCACGCGGGTCTCCGCGACTTCCTCCTGACGGCGGCGGCCATCGGCGGGATCATCAAGACGAACGCCTCGATCTCCGGCGCCGAGGTCGGCTGCCAGGGGGAGGTCGGGTCGGCCGCCGCGATGGCCGCCGCGGGCCTCTGCGCCGCGCTGGGCGGCACCAACGCCCAGATCGAAAACGCCGCCGAGATCGCGCTGGAGCATCATCTCGGCCTGACCTGCGACCCGATCCGGGGGCTGGTGCAGGTGCCCTGCATCGAGCGCAACGGCCTCGGGGCGATCAAGGCGGTGGCCGCTGCCTCCCTGGCGCTGCGGGGGGACGGCACGCACATCATGCCGCTGGACAACTGCATCGAGGCCATGAAGCAGACCGGCCGTGACATGAGCACGCGCTACAAGGAAACCTCGACCGGCGGCCTCGCCGTCAATCTGCCGGAGTGCTGAGGCCAGAGGCGATCCCTCGCCCGCCAGGCCATGGTTCAGGCGGGGTGGACTTGTCGCTGACCTGACCGGTATTTTGGACCGAGCCGATTGGGAGGCGACCGCGCTGTGGAACGAGGCGCGAGCTTGAAGACCGCGTCGCGCGAGCTAGGCTACGTCACCGTCTGGGCCAAAGACGGGCATCAGGCGCTCGGCGAGATCGAGCGCGAGCCCTCCCGGTTCGAGGTGGTGTTCTCCGACGTGGTGATGCCGGGCATGACCGGCGTCCAGCTCGCCGGCGAGATCCGGCGGCGCCGGCCCGGCCTCCCGGTCGCCCTGACATCCGGCTACAGCGACGTGCATCTCGATGTCCGAGAGGGCTCCGTGCAGCGTCCTCGGGGCAAGCTCAACGACCTGCTGGCTCATGGATCGGGCAGCCGTTGAACCGCTGCCGGAATTCTGCGGAGTGCTTGTAGGGCGCGTTTCGGGCGCGGTTGATGTTGCCCAGCGGCCTGTGGGC
This sequence comes from Methylobacterium sp. NFXW15, assembly GCF_049887755.1. Lineage (NCBI taxonomy): Bacteria > Pseudomonadati > Pseudomonadota > Alphaproteobacteria > Hyphomicrobiales > Methylobacteriaceae > Methylobacterium > Methylobacterium sp. NFXW15. Next base: position 40,267 of record NZ_JAGEKG010000005.1, read on the forward strand.
TTCCAGCCCGGTCCAGACGCTGAATCGCATGCGTTCGTCGACGGCGTCGACACGCCCGGGCTCCCAACTGTCCTGAGGGTGAACCCGGATCGTCGCGACCTTACGGAAGGGTGCCTCGTCTTCCTTCCACTCCACCGTGGGATCCTCGACCGGCTGGCGTTCGAGGTCGCGGCAGAGCTGCACCCGGAACTCCCACACGCCCTCGACGGCACGCATCTCGGACCGCACCGTCTCGCGGATGGCGTTCGGTCGGCCGGAAGCGTCGATCTCGTTGCCGGTCAGGTCGGTCAAGCCCGGCGAGACCGGTACGATGGAGAACTTGGCGATGTAGTCGCCGTACCGGAACGGAGTGACGCTGTAATAGGTCTCGCCGAGCGGATCGACGTTCGGCGCGCCGCCGAGCGAGCCGAGGGTCGGGCTCTCGACCCCGACCGCCTGCAACGCCTTGTTGACCCCTCTCAGTACCGTCGAGGCGAAGACCTTCAGTCCCTCGGCCCGGTCCGTGGTGCCGGCGAGCAGCTTCAGGCTGCCCAGGAACTTCTTCGCGTTCGGGGCCTGGAAGACGGGGCCGTTAACCATGATGAAGTTCTGGGTCGTGCCCTCGGCGTCCGGCAGGCGTTCGCCCGGCACGTCGAGGACCTTCAAGGCCAGGCCACGCGGCAGCGAGACGGCGTCCGGCAGGATGTCGCCCGCATTGGTGGACAGGCGCATGAAGACCTTGTGCTCGCCCGGCGTCGCGAACAGGCCCTGAGCGAGCTCGGGCGGAAGGCCCGCCTCGACCGCTAGGGTCCCTTCCAGGATGCCGTGGGCCTTGGCGTGCACCGAGCGTACCGCGTGCCCGGAATCCTTCGCGACCCTCTCCAGGATCGTGTCGAAGGTCTCGTTCAGCCCGGCGATGGTCTCGCCCTCGTCGGGCATCACGTTCTCGACGTCGGGGCTGTAGCGGACAGGTGCGTGCAAGGTCGGGCGTCCTTCGTTCGGCTGCGGACAGAACTGGGCGAAACGGCCGACGTTCCGGATTGCGGGCCACTCAATCGCCCTTGAACGATCTCGGGGATGTGGCGTTGCCGGGTTGCCAGTCGCGGGGTGCACCCTCGCGGACTTGCAGTCCCACGGCCTGAGGTCGGGCCAGGAACGTCATGCGTTCGGCTCCTCCCGCGGCCGGGCCGCAACGGAGAAACCGCCATGTCCAGCCTTCGCTACGCTCCCGACATCGAGCGGCCCGCGCCGGATGAACAGGAGACCATCGACGGCATCATCCAGGGGATGACTCAGCAGTCGCAGACGGTCGAGAAGCGCGAGCACCACGCGGTCCGCGCGAGCCACGCCAAGAGCTCGGCTTGCGTCGTCGGGGAGCTGGTCGTTTCGGAGAACCTGCCCCCGGAACTCGCGCAAGGCCTGTTCGCCAAGCCCGGCACGCACCCCGTCGCCGTGCGCTTCGCGCAGGGGCCCGGCGAGACCCTGGGCGACCGGGTATCGACCCACCGGGGCATGTCGATCAAGGTGTTCGGCGTGCCCGGCGAGAAGCTCCCCGGGCACGATGTCGACACCCAGGACTTCGTGCTCGCCACCGGCACGACCTTCCCGTCCGGAACCGCAGCGGGTTTCCTGCGGGACGGCACGGTGATCGGCAAGTCGACCGGCATGCCGGAGGGCGTGAAGAGCGCAGTTTCGGCCGGCGCCCGCACCCTCAACAAGGTGCTCCACGCCTTCGGCACGGAGAGCGCCATGGCGGACTTCTTCGGCCATCCCTACAGCCATCCGCTCGCCGACAGCTACTTCAGCCAGGCCCCGATGAGGTTCGGCGACTACGTCGCCAAGCTCGGTGCGGTGCCCGCGACGCAGGCGCAGCGGGACCTCGCCGAATGGCGGCTCGACCCGCATGGGGACGAGAACGGCTTCCGGCATGCCACGGTCGCGTTCTTCCGCGACGACGACGTGGTGTTCGAATTGAAGGCGCAGCTCTGGGCCGATGCCGAGCGCCAGCCCATCGAGGATTCCTCGGTCGACTGGCCAGTCTCGATCAGCCCGTACCGCACGGTGGCGACGGTCCGCCTGCCCCGGCAGGACGCCTATTCCCCCGAGCGGGTGCGCTACTTCGACGAGGTGATGACCTTCCGGCCCGCGCACAGCCTCGCGGCGCACCGCCCCCTTGGGTCGATCATGCGGGCGCGGCTCCAGGTCTACCGGGCGCTGAGCGACTTCCGCCATCGGGAGAACGGCGTCACCGCCGAGAACACCGCCACGCCCGAGAGCATCCCGGCCTGAGCTGAACTCCTCCCACATCACGCGGTGAGGAGTGACCCATGACCCTTTAGGGCAAGACCATCGTCATCCTGACCGCCCCTCCGTTGGATCGGAAACGGAGGGGCGGGGCGTTCCTCAGTTGCGAGCGTCGCCGTCGCGCATCTGGCCCGTCGGCTCCTGGACGTGGGCTTCGAGGAACCAAAGCTGCTTGTCGACGGCGCGCGAGACCTCGGTGAACAGGTCGGCCGTACCGGGGTCTCCCGCCTCGTCCGTCTCGTCGATATTCTCGCGCACCGCATTCGCGTAGGCGGCGTAGCTGTCGATCAGCGCAGCGATATGGTCGGCGATGGCGTAGATGCCGGTCGGGTAGGCGGGCAACTTGGACGACCCCGCCACGACCTGCGCCGTCCCGAGGGCCGTGCCGCCGAGCTGCACCGCCCGCTCGGCCACCTTGTCGTTGAGGTCGCTGATCTCGGCGCGAAAGCCGTCCAGCATCAGGTGGATGCCGATGAACTGCGGGCCCTTGAGGTTCCAGTGGGCCTGCTTGATCGCCAGGGCGAGGTCGATGCCGTCCGCCAGCCGGGCGTTCAGGGCCTCGATGGACACCCTCTTGGCGTTGGACTCAGTGTTGTTACGGGTTTGGTGGGTTCGCGGGGTGCTGCTCGTAGCCATGCTTTGCTCCGTCATGTCGAGGCGGCAATTGTGGAGGGCTGGGAGGGTTCCCTTTATTGGGGGGAAGACGCTCGGTTCTGAGACCCCAGCCCTCCAGACTCACGCCGGTCTGTCGTGCTGCCGCCAGGGCGGGTGAAGGTGGCGGCCCGGGCGAGGCACGCAAGTGACGCGCTTGTGTCACCGGAGGCAGAGGACGGGCGAGCAAGGCACTCCCGTCGCAAGGCGGACTTCTCAACCGCCGCTCTCGTCCGGACCCGAGGCGGTCCCCTCGAACGATGGCGGAGCGGTACAGATGGATCTCGGCATCAGCGGACGGGTGGCCGTCGCGACAGGGGCCAAGTCGGGCATGGGTCGCTCGACCGCCGAGCATCCTCTGCGCGAGGGCGTCCACGACGTCCTGACCGATGATGCAATCCGGTCGGATACGGCTCTAGGAAGAATTTGGCCGACAGGCGACGCGCCCCTCTCACGGTGAGAGAAGCGCGCTTTACTCGGCCTCGGACTCTACCAACGGTAGATGTTGGTATCCTTGCCGACCACGACCGTGCGCATGGCATTCGGGATCGCGACGGAGGTGGCGGCCTGGGTGAAGGGCTGCTGCGTCCAGGCCTCGGTGGCGTTGTCGCCGACCTTCCGCCACAGGCTGCCCGCCACCTTGTTGATCACCATGATGCTGCCGTCGGACGACACCGCGATGTCGGACGCATCGCGGCCGATCTGGACCCACTTGCCGGTCGCGTCGCTGCGGTAGACGTTGTCGTCCATCCCGATGCTGTAGAAGCTGGTGCGGCTCATGGGGGCGACACGCTTGGCTTTGCCGGGTATCTGGTACCACGCGTCCTCGTTGCCGTCGGTGCGCTTCACCCAGATGTCGTTGTTGACGTTGACGATGGCGACCGTGCCGTCCGCGGCGGCGCCGATATTCACCGCACCGTAGCCGACCTGCGTCCAGGACTGGCCGTTTCCGTCGTAGCGGCGCACGGCGCCGTCGGTTCCTACGGCATAGATGCTGTTGACGTTGACGGCGGCGATGTCCTTCGCGGTACCAGGCAACGCGTTCCAGCCGCCGCCGAGATAGTTGCTCCAGATCGATTGGTTGCCCGAGTTGATCCCGAGGATCAGGCCGTCCGACGCGGCGGCGATCCGTGTCACCGTCACGCCGATCTGGTTCCAAGCGCTCGTGGAAGCTGGCCAGCCTGGGATGGCGCCAGCCGTACCTGCGCCACCGCCAGTCGTTCCCCCTGCGGACGTGCCGCCTGTACCCATACCGCCCGCGCTTGGAGGTGCGAAGGTCGTGGCCTGCGTCGGAGCCGTGACGGCATTGCCGAGTGCGACGATGATGCCCGGTGAGGGAACGCCGTTCTTATCGATCGCGATGAGCTGATAATGGCCGGGCGGCACCACGTTGGCCGAGGCCGGGACTTGGACGGTCACCGCGTTGCCCGTGACCGAGAAGGCCGCGGAGTACCGCCGCTGGGTCGAGTTGAAACTATGAGTGACGAGGCTCGTGCCGACGAGCACGACCTGCGACAGCCCATTGGACGATGCCAGCTCGAACTGCATCGACGCGCCGTGCTGCAGTTGCAAGGTGCTGAGGCTCACGATCTGGGGCCGTGGTGCCAGTCCGACTTGCCCGTTCACCGAGGTGAACAGGTAGGGCGGATAATAGATCTCTGCGTTCTGGTTGCTGAATGGCCCCGGCGCGCCGCCACCAGCGCTCAGCAAGGTTCCATTCTGCATCAGGATCGCGGTGGAATGGTAACCGCGATAGATTGCGGCGGCGGCCCCGACGTTCCATTGGCCGGTGGAGGGCGTCCAGATCTCCGTCTGCGTGACCGTGTTGGCCCCGGCTTGATCGTTGTACTTGCTGCCGCCCGTCACGGCGACTTGGCCGTTGGGCAGGACCGTGGCATTCGCCCAGGCACGGCCGAAGCTCATCGGTGCCACGTCGGTGGCGACGGGGGTTGCTCCGTTGATATCGACGACGGTCGCCCGGCTCGACGACAGGAAGCCGTCACCGTTGGTGAAGCTGTTTCCGCCGACTTGGAGGATCTTGCCGGTATCGTACATCACCGCCGTCGAGGCCGGGCCGGAATTGGGAGCGTTGAGCGCGGTATTCGCGGTTTGCGGCGCATTCCGGAACGCCATGGTTGAGACCGAGCCGTTGCCGGTCGGATCGACGAACCACATCTTGTCCGACGAGATGCCGAAGACCTTGCCGTTCGGCGCCACCCAGGCGCGCGGGTACCAGTAGCGGCTGTTGTCGGGGCCGAAGGCGTCCCGGCTGTTGGCGCCGAACAGGGTTGTCCACTTGGTGCCGTCGTAAAGCTCCGGCGTCATACCGGTGTTGTAGCCGTTGTTGATCGACGTCTGCGGGTCGTTGAACCCGGCGGCGTAGGGATAGGTACCACCCAGAATGAGTTGCTTGCCCGCAGGGAGGGTCAGCATGGTGGCATAGTAGCGATCGTAGGCAAGCTTCGCTGCACTCGCGCCGATCGCGGTGGCGCTCGCGTTCAGGATCGCGCTGCCCTTGTCCTGGCCGTTGTCGAAGATGCCGCCCGCCGTCATCGTCGAGCCATCGAAGCGGTAGGACTGCGCCGCGCAAAAGCTGTTGATCCCGACGACCCCATTGAGGGTGACGTGGGCACCTCCGGCAAAGCCTTGAGTGGGATCCCAAACGTCGAACTTACGGCCGTCCTGCACCCCCGGCTGGTCGAGCGGAGTGCCGTAGGACACGACCTTGCCGTTCCACAAGAGGCCGAGCGAAATGGCGTTGATCGGCCAATTGTAGACGCCCGACCACATGCCCGCCTTCGGAGCCGAGGCCGGGATCGTCAGCCCGGCCAGCATCGGATCCGTAACCTGGTTCACGACCACCTTGTACATGGCGGCCTCGACCGGATGCGGCAGGAACCCGGCCAGCATCGTGGCCGACAAGAGCCACCGCCTGTGCCCGCGCATCCGGGCGGCCTGAGGGAAGGACGAGGTCGAAGGCATCGTGAGTTCCATGGTCGGGAGGAGCGTGAGGTCAGTGAGGAGCGTGGGGGGTGTCCGCCGCGCCGGTGGGGGAAGGCCCAAGGCCCTCGGTGAAGGTGTCGAGGACGCCGAGGTCCTGCCGAAGGCGGGAGGTATCGAGGGGATCGCCGCCGTAGGTCATGGCGATCTGGCCTCGGCGATCGAACAGCATCACCATGGCCGGCGGCTCCGGCAGGGCGGAGGCCGGGTGACCGATGGTGGCGAGCAGAGCCTTCGTGGCTTTGACGTCCGAGGCCAGGATATGCACCTCGGCGTCCCGTCCGAGGAGATCCTCGCCGAAACGGCGAAGACGCTGCGGATCGCCGGTCGTCGGATCCGTATTGATCGCGAGGAAGACCACACGACGTTTCAAATCCGCCGGCAAGGTCCGAGCGAGCCTGTCGATCTCCATCGTGCGCGTGATGCAGACGATCAGGCAGTCCGTGCCGATGAAAGAGACAACGGCAAGTTTGTCGTTCAGGAGATCGCGCGTGATTGCCGCGTCGAGGATATCAACCCTGCGTGGCGTGGACTGGTCAGCAAACACCAGTCGATCGAGGTCGCTTGCCGGAGATGCGGTGGCTGCTTGAGCCAGGGCCGTCAGAGATCCGGCCATAACGGCGGCAATGATTGGAAATAGCGTCTTCATTCGTGGCTAATAAAATGATGAGTTGCAGGTTTCAGGGTCCTCTAGCGCACCTTTTGACGATGGAAAATTGCCAAGAGATCAAAGCTCGGCATTTTTCCAGCGGCTATATGAACGGAATAAGTTAATCTAGGATCCTGAGCACAGATGATCCCGCCCGCTTTCGGCTTTTGCAGATGTCCGATTTGGCAAATTTTGGTTTGAAGTCGACCAGCCGCAAACCACCCGAGCCCGCCATTGAGGAGCGCCAGTCGGCGTGACCGTGTGTGGCCGCAAGCGGAAGTGCTGATTTGATGGAGGTCCGCCGGAAGGGCGGACGAGCCCCTATCGACCCACCCCGGTCGTACCGGAAATTGACGACCATTCCCGGAAGCGGTCATTCGTGGACAATCTGGCAGCTTCAGCTTGGCTGGGAAGCAGGCCACGGTCTGTAGCAATCGCGAGGAATAGAGAGGCTGATATGCTTTCTGATAAGCTTCGCTTTCGCGATCATCCTCATTCCCTTGGGGTATGCCCTAGGCTGGGTCGCATCCTACTATCTGGGAGATAAGGGTGACGTGGGGAGCACCTTTCTAACTCTGCTTACTGTGCCTCTAGGGGTCGTAACCGGATTTGCTGCAAGCGTGATTTTAGCGGCGAAGCTATCTGGGTCGCGATGACGGTCTCGCCGGTTAAAAGCGGGCCTACCGAAATCCACCCAACCTAGCTATTCAGCGGCACCCGCCGATGCGACGGGAGTTGGTCGTCAGCCACCCGTCTGCTTGTAAGGCCGTCTCATGCCAAAGCGGACGAAGCAAACTTCTATCGAGTTGAGCGAAAGCCTTCAGTTCGTGATCGCTCGTTCCCGGCCTCATTCCGCGCCGACCCCGTCCAGCTGGCGCGGAGCGTGCAATGCCGCGGCAGGGTGTGCAGCGCCCGCAGGAGGCGGTGATCACGGCTCTGTCGGACATCCCGGAAAATGCCCTTCCGCCTCGTCATGGTCGGAGGAGAAGGTTTCTGTCGCAGCTGGCCCGAACAGAAGCACGACCTTCAATAAACCATTGTGATAGCTCGATGTTTGTTGAGCGAACTCGTTTTGGCAAGGGTCGCTTCCCGGCCCCGCCCGGCAAAGCCTCCGGGCGCTTTGCTCACGCCGAAAGCGAGCGGCCGGTCGCGGCGTAGCGGCTCGCTGGCCGCGCCAGCCCCAGGTGGTCCCGCAGGGTTGCCCCGGCATAGTCTTGCCGGAACAACCCCCTGCGCTGGAGGATCGGCACGACGGCGTCCACGAAGGTCTCCAGCCCCTCCGGCAGGACATCCGGCATCAGGTTGAAGCCGTCCGCCGCGCCGGCCCGGAACCACGCTTCAATGTCGTCGGCGATGGCCTCCGGCGTGCCGACGACGATGCGGTGGCCGACGCCGCCGCCGAGCGCTCGCAGGAGTTGGCGCACGGTGAGCTTGTCCCGCCGCGCAAGGGCGACGGTTCCGAGGAACATCGTGTGGTTGGCGTCCGGCGGCAGGGGCAGCGGGTCGGGCAACGGCTTGTCGAGGTCGAGCCGGGCCGGGTCGATGCGCAGCGTGCCGGCGAGCCGGGCGAGGCTGTACTCCACCGGCACGAGATCCCAGAGTTCGTCCTGACGCCGCCGCGCCTCGGCCTCGGTCGAGCCGATCACCGTGGCGAGGCCCGGCAGGATGACCAGTTCGTCCGGGTGGCGCCCGTAGCGCGCCGCCCGCGTCCGCAGGTCCCGGGCATAGGCCGCGCCGTCCTCGATGGTCTGAGCCAGGGAGAACACCGCATCCGCCGTGGCGGCCGCGAGTTCGCGCCCATCCTCGGAGCCGCCCGCCTGGAAGGTCACGGGCCGCCCCTGCGGGCTGCGCGGCACGGTGAGCGGCCCCGCGACGGCGTAGTGCGGGCCGCGATGGTCGACCGCGTGGACCTTCGCCGTATCGACGAACCGGCCGCTCGCCTTGTCGCCAACGAAGGCGTCATCCTCCCAGCTGTCCCACAGGGCATGGACGAGGTCGGTGAATTCACGGGCGGGGGCGTAGCGGGCGCCGTGGTCCGCGGCGCCCGCGAAGCCGAAATTGCGGCCCGCAGACGCGTCCGCCGTCGTCACCACGTTCCAGCCCGCCCGGCCCCGGCTCACGAGGTCGAGGCTCGCGAAGCGGCGGGCGAGATTGTAGGGCTCGTTGTAGGTGGTCGAGGCGGTGGCCACGAGGCCGATATGGCGCGTCGCTGCCGCGACGGCCGCCAGCACGACGGTGGGTTCGAGGGCGTTGAACGGGCGGTCCTCGATCCGGTCGTTGATGGCCGGCGTGTCGGCGAGGAAGATCGCGTCGAGCTTCCCGCGCTCGGCGATGCGGGCAACGCGCACGACATGGTCGATGTCGATGAAGGCGTCGGGCCGGCTCTCCGGCAGCCGCCAGGCCGACGGGTAGACGCCCGAATGCAGTAGGTTGACGTTGAGGTGCAATGGGCGGTCGCTCATCGAAGCCCTCTGGGTCAGCGGATGCGGGGGATGACCTGCTCGGCGAAGCGGCGCATCTCCGCCTCGAAGGGCTGGAACTGCAGCATGAACAGCTCGATGCCGGCGGCGTGGAAGGCGCGGATCCGCTCCGCGACCGCCTCGTAGCTGCCCACGAGCCCGGCCGCCGTGCCGCCATTGGTCCCGACATGACGGGAGGCCGCCGCGTCGGTCTTGGCGAACATCACGCTCGCCGCATCCGTGCGCGCACGGGTGTCGGCGCGGAGATCCGCGTCGCGATGGGCGAGGGCGAGGAGCCGGGCGTGCTCGGCGTCCGCCTCCGCGTCGGACTCCCGCGCGATCACGAAGGCCGAGAGGCCGTAGCGCAGGGGCCCGTTGGCGGCAGGGCGCCGGGCGACGTCGGCGATCAGCGCGGCGACATCCTCGAGCGGCTGGCCGTTGATGAACCAGACGTCGGCGTGGTCGGCGGCGAGCGCCCGGGCGGGTTCGGATTCGCCGCCGAGATAGATCGTCGGCCGTGGCCGGAACGTGCCGGCGGGGCGGAGCTGGTAGTCTTCCGTCCGAAAGTGTTCGCCCCGATAGGTCACGCGCTCGCCGCGCATCAGCCGGTCGACGAGGCCGATCCACTCGCGGCCATAGGCGTAGCGGTCGTCATGGGCCGGGAAGGGCAGGCCGGCGCGCTCGAACTCGGCCTTGTTCCAGGCATTCACGAGGTTCAGGGCGAAGCGTCCGCCGCTGATATGCTCGATCTGGAGGGCCATCTTGGCGAGCACCACGGGGTGGTAGAGCCCCGGCTTGATCGCCGCGATGATCTCGATCCGCTTCGTCAGCGCCGCGAGCGCGGCCGCGCCGGTCCAGGCTTCCAGCTGGTCACGCTGAGGGTCGTAAGGGTTCATCGTGTGCTGGGCGACCAGCACCGAATCGAAGCCGAGCGCCTCGGCCTCCAGCACGAGGGCGCGGTTGCGCTCCCACGTGGCGTCGTCCGGCTCGTCGGGATCGTGGTGGGAGGCGCGGGAGCCGTGGACGGCGGCCCAGATACCGAAGCGGGGAACACTCGCCATGGCCTCAGCCCCGGCCGGCAGGGATCGCGAAGATCGGCACGTCGGTGGCGTCGATCCGGCGAGGGATGAGCTTCGCCTCGTGGAACACATCGGCGATGGCCTGCTGTTCGCCGAGCTGCGCCCGCTCCACCGGCTCCACCGCATAGGTCCGGCGGCTGTTGGCGGCGGCCACGACGGCCGGGGGCAGATCGCCCCAGATCGGCGCCAGGAGGGCTACGGCCTCCTCGGGGTTGGCCTTCATCCAGGCGCCGGCCTCGACGAGCGATCGGTAGACGGTCGCCACCACCTCGGGCTGCGCGGCCACGAAGCTGTCGTTGACGAGGTAATAGCGGTGGTAGCTCGTCAGCCCCGTGCCATCCGCGATGACCCGCACCGGGCGCTTGGCCTCGGCAAATGCCAGGAACGGATCCCAGATCGACCACGCATCGAGGGCGCCCTGATCGAAGGCTACGGCCCCCTCCGGTGCCTGGAGATAGGCGGGCTTGATGTCGGCGAGCGACAGGCCGGCGCGCTTGAGCGCGGCGGCCAGCACATAGTGGCTCCCCGAACCCCGCGAGACGCCGACCGTCTTGCCCCTCAAGTCGGCGACGGTGCGGATCGGCGAATCGGCGGGCACGATGATCGCCTCGGCCGAGGGCGCACCCCGCTCGCGGGCATAGAAGGTCAGGGGCGCCTTGGCGGATTGGGTGAAGATCGGCACGGCATCGGCCACGTCGGCATGGATGTCGACCGCGCCGGCGTTCATCGGCTCGATCACGCTGGTGAACAGGTGCCAGGTCGGGGTGAAGCCGAGCGGGGCAAGGCGCTCGGCCAGCGTGCCTTTCACCTTGAGCACGGTGAACAGCACCGACGAACGCTGCATGCTGATCTTCACCTCGCGGGGCCCTGCGCGGACGGACGGGGCGCCGAGCGCGAGAGCGGCCGCTCCGCCGAGCCCGCCACGCAATAGGGCGCGGCGGGAGGAGCCGAACCGGCCCATCGTGTCATCGGTCATCGGGCACTCGCGAATGGCAAGGAAGAGCGGTGGGTGGGCGCCGGGGCACGGGGGCCTACGCGGCGCAGGCATTGAAGGCCAGCAAGGCGCGGCGGATCAATGAAACGCGTTTTCGAATTATCGGACGAACAGGAAATCGCCTCCCACAGAATAGCAATTTCCGAATAAGTCTTCCCTGTCAGCCGATAGAACGCAGCAGATCGCTATCACAAGTTGCGCCGACAGATGAATGGAACGCGCTTCCACGTCGAAGCACCGCTGCAAATACAAAAATCTCTCGGCGGATCCTCTGCGATAACTCACTTCTAAAGTTAAGGTTCGGCTTGAAATCTGGGTTGCGATTGGGGGCTGGCTCACGGATTCCTCTGGCAAACGCCCTGAGGCGATGTCGGAAAATCGGAAAGTCAAAGCCATGTCGCAGACGGATGCGGGCTGGGGTGCGGGGCCGAGCGCACGTTACGAAGCACTCGCGGAGCGGTTCCGCCCGGTCTTCGCCGAGATCCGCGCCGCCGCCGTCGAGCGGGACCGGGAGCGCCGCCTGCCGCACGCCGAGATCGGCTGGCTGCGGGAGGCGAATTTCACCACCCTGCGCTTCTCGCCCGAGGCGGGTGGCCACGGCGCCAGCCTGCCGGAACTCTTCGCGCTGCTGATCGAGCTGTCGGCCGCCGATTCGAATGTCACCAATGCGCTGCGGGCGCATTTCGGCTTCACGGAGGACGCGCTCTGCTCCTCCTCACCCGAGTGGCGGGCGGCCTGGATCGCGCGGATCGGCGCGGGCGAAACGATCGGCAGCGGCGTCTCGGAGACCGGGCCCGCCAAGGTCGGCGCCTTCGACACGGTAGTGAGGCGGCGCGACGGCAAGCCCGTGGTCGAGGGGCGGAAGTTCTACACCACCGGCTCGCTCTTCGCGGACTACATCCATCTCTCCGCCGACGACGAGGCCGGCGGGCCGGTGACGGCGGCCGTGCCGGTGCGCGCGCCGGGCGTCACCATCGAGGACGATTGGGACGGGTTCGGGCAGGCGCTCACCGCCAGCGGTACCGCGACCTTCGAGAGTGTGGCGCTCGACCCCGCGCTGATCAAACCGGATCCGGCCCGCTTCCCCTACGCCATGGCGTTCTTCCAGCTGGTGCATCTCGCGACGCTCGCCGGCATCGGCCGTGCAGCGGCGGACGACGTAGCGCGGCTGGTGGCCGAGCGGACCCGCGTCTACAGCCACGGAAATGCCGGGCGCACCGCCGAGGATCCGCAGATCCAGGCCGTCGTCGGGCGTGTCCGCGCCAACGCCTATGCGGCGGGCGCCATCGTGCTGAAGGCAGCGGAGGCAGTCCAGAGAGTCCACGACGCGCACCAAGCCGGATCGCCCGAGGCGGAGCGGCAGGCGACGCTCGCTGATGTCGAGGTGAACCAAGCGGTCAGCGTCGTCACCGACCTGATCCTCACGGCGACGACGAACCTGTTCGACGCGCTCGGCGCCTCGGCGGTGAAGGTGGGCGCCGGGCTGGACCGGTACTGGCGCAACGCCCGCACCATCGCCTCCCACAACCCGCGCATCTATCGGGACCGCAGCGTCGGCACCTTCGCGATCTCCGGCGAGGCGCCGCCCCGGCAGTATCGCGTCGGATCGGCGTGAGGCGACGGGCATGAGCGACAACGAGACGACGATCCCCGCCCGGCGACGCTTCCTCGTGCGGGGCGCGGCGGCGGCCGTGGGCGCGGTGGCCGGCGCCGCCCGCGCCGAGGAGGCGAGCCCGCCCGGCATCCCGGACTGGATGAAGGCGCCCGGCGCAGATACCGGCAGCCAGCCCTACGGCACGCCATCGCGCTTCGAGGCGGGGATCATCCGCAACGTCCCGAAAGGGCTCAAGCAATACATCTCGGCCTCCACCCGCACGCCTCTACAAGATCTCGACGGTATCCTCACGCCGAACGGCCTGTTCTACGAGCGCCACCACGGCGGCATCCCGGACATCGACCCGGCCCGCCACCGGCTCCTGATCCACGGGCTGGTGGAGCAACCCCTCATCCTGACCATGGAGGACATCCGGCGCTTCCCTAGCGAATCGCACATCCACTTCCTCGAATGTTCGGGCAATCCGGGCTTCGAAGCGATCAAGGGTAAGACGGCTTCCGACCTCGTCGGGCTCGTCAGTTGCGCCGAGTGGACGGGCGTGCGCCTCGCGACGGTTCTGCGGGAGGCCGGGCTGAAGCCGGAGGCGAAGTGGGTCGTCGCCGAGGGCGCGGATGCCGCCGCGATGACCCGCAGCATCCCGATCGAGAAATGCCTCGACGACGCTTTGCTGGTCTACAGCCAGAACGGCGAGCGCCTGCGCCCGCAGCAGGGATATCCGCTGCGCGTCTTCCTGCCCGGCTTCGAGGGCAACATGAGCGTGAAGTGGCTGCGCCGCCTCAACGTCAGCGCGGAGCCGGCCTATTCCCGCGAGGAGACCGCCAAGTACACGGACCTGATGCCGGACGGCACGGCCCGCCAATTCACCTTCGTCATGGAGGCGAAGTCGATCATCACCCGGCCCTCCGGCACGCAGCGGATCGGCCCCGGCTTCCACGAGATCACCGGCATCGCCTGGACCGGGCGCGGTAGCATCCGCGCCGTGCAGGTCACGATGGACGGTGGCAAGAGCTGGCGGGAGGCAGCGTTGCAGGAGCCGGTCCTGAACAGGGCCCTGACCCGCTTCCGCCTGCCCTGGACCTGGGACGGCCAGCCGACGACCATCGCGAGCCGCGCCATCGACGAGACCGGCTACGTCCAGCCGAGCTTCGAGGACCTCACGGCGGTGCGGGGCCTCAAGTCCTTCTACCACAACAACGCGGTGGTGCCCTGGCGCATCGCGGCGGATGGGGAGGTCGCCAATGGCTACGCGTAACGTCCGGGCGCTCGCCGCCGCGTTCTGCGCGTTCGGCATCGGCAGCGCGACTCACGGCGCGGAGCGCTTCGGAATCGGCCGCCCGGCGACAGAGGCCGAAATCACGGCCTGGAACATCGACATCGACCGCGACGGCCGGAAGCTTCCGGCCGGAAGCGGCAGCGTCGCCCACGGCCGCACCGTGTTCGAGGAGCAATGCGCCTCCTGCCACGGCGGGCGGGGTGAAGGCGGCACGGGCGAGCGGCTCGCAGGCGGACAGGGAACGCTTGCCACCGCCAAGCCTGTGAAGACGGTCGGCAGCTTCTGGCCCTACGCGCCGACGCTGTTCGACTACATCCGTCGGGCGATGCCGATGAACGCGCCGCAATCGCTCAGCGACGACGATGTCTATGCTGTCTCGGGCTACGTCCTGCACCTGAACGGGCTCGCGCCCGAGGACGCCGTGTTCGATGCGAAATTGCTCTCGGCCATCCGTATGCCGAACCGCGACGGCTTCATCCCGGACCCGAGGCCGGATGTGAAGCCCTGACCGTCGGCCGGTGCGCGCGGAAGGATCCGCGCCGACGCCGTGCCGTCTCTCGCCGTCGCCGTCTCTCGCCGTCATTGCGCGTACGGCAGAGCCGCAGCGAGCCAAGCCCGCCGCGGCTGCATGATCGCGTCCTTGCTGAACCCGCGCGCCGGGGGCTAGGCTTAGGCGGCCTTGCCCGCCTGCGTCTCGCGCGCCCGGCTGCGACGCCCGTCCGTGCTGACCGGTGCGACGCCCTGGATCGTCACGCGCCGTACCACGCGCGGTTCGTCATCATAGTCGTCCACGGCCCGGTGCACCGTCGCCCGGTTGTCCCAAATCGCCACGTCACCCTGCCGCCAGGACCATCGAACGGTAAATTCAGGCCGCGTCGCGTGATCGTGGAAGATCGCGAGCAGGTGCTGCGAATCCGAGGTCGTCAAGCCGAGGATCCTCTGGATGAAATGCCCGACGATCAGCGAGCGCTCGCCACTTTCCGGGTGGACATGAACCAAGGGATGCTCGGTCTCGAAGACGGTGCGGGTGAAAACCTCGTCGTACCGCCGCCGTCCGGCATCCGATACGTTCACCCGCCCGCCGACGTAGTCGTAGACATTCGAGTGCACCGCCCAGAGGCGGTCGGCGAGGTCGCGCAAAGCCTCTGGCAGTTCGGCATAGGCTGCCGCGGTATTGGCCCACAGTGTGTCGCCGCCATAGGCCGGAAGCGTCACCGCACGGAGGATCGAGATCGCCGGATAGTTCGGCACGAAAGTCACGTCGGTGTGCCAGGAGCTGGCACGCTCGCCCCGGCTGCCATCGATGTCGAGGGTCCCCGCAGTGCCGTCGAGGGATGGCACGGTCGGGTGCGGGACGAGATCTCCGAGCAGCCGCCCGAAGGCTTCGTGACCGGCCTCGTCCAGGGTCTGGTCGCGGAAGAAGACCACCTTGTACCGAACCAGCGCCTGCCGGATCGCCGCGACCGTCGCGGCGTCGAGGTCACCGGAGAGCGCGATGCCGCGGATCTCGGCACCGATGCGCCCGGCGACGCGGCGGATATCCAGGGCGGGCGCGGCGGTGTGGAGCGAATGGAGGACGGCACTCATCGAGAAGACTCCTCTGAGGGGTGATGGCAGGGGACGGGTTATCGAAGCGGTTCTCAGGTCCTCGGCGGGGCCCACACGATGTCCCGCACCTTGATGGGGCGGGGGATCAGGCCGAGCCGGAAGAACCGGTCGGCGGTGGTCTGCTGGGCGGTCAGGATCTCGTCCGAGAGCGGGCGGACGGCGAACTCCGTCCGGTCGGCGGCGACCTTCTGGACGGGGTAGGGAACGCCCGTGACGGCGGCGAGCGACTGCGCGACCTCGTCGCGATGCGTCCTTGCCCAGCCCGCTGCCTCGGTCAGGCCCGACAGGGCGCCGGCGATGAGGCCGGGATTCTTCTCCGCGAAGGTCCGGTTGGCGAGAAAGAAGGACGAGACGTCGTGGGTCTGCCCGGTGGTCGCGAGCACGCGTGTCTCGCCGCGCGATTGCGCCAGGGCGAGATAGGGATCCCAGATCACCCAGGCATCGACGCTGTCGTTCGCAAAGGCCGAGCCGGCATCGGAGGGCAGCAGGTAGGCGGGCTTGATGTCGGAGAAGCTCAGGCCCGCCTTCTCGAGGGCGGCGATGAGGAGGTTATGGCTGCTCGTCCCGCGCCCTACGGCGACGGTCTTGCCCTTCAGGTCAGCGACCGACCGGATCGTTGAACCAGCTTTGACCAGGATGGCCTCGCCATCGCGGGTCGGTGCCGCCGCGCCGACATAGACGAGGTTGCCCCCCGCCGCCTGTGAGAAGATGGGCGGGGCGTCGCCGGTATAGCCGAAATCGATGCCGCCCGCGTTCAGCGCTTCCAACAGGGGCGGCCCCGCCTGGAACTCGACCCAGCGCACGGCAACGCCCTGCGGTGCCAGCTGCTTCTCGATCAAGCCCTGCTGACGGGCGACGACGACGAGGCCGACCTTCTGATAGCCGATCCTCAATTCCTTCGGAGCGTTCTGCGCCAGGGCACCCGCCCCGAGGGAGAGGCCCAGAGCCAGGAATCCGAGAAGGGTGGCGGCACGGCGTCTTGTCGTGGTCAAGGCAACGGCTCCTTCATGTGCAATCGATGACGAGGTAAGCTCTGCAGCCGTCGGCGCTTGCCGCACCCCCACGCAACGACGGAGGCGGATGAGGCGATCACCCCGGCGAGATCAGGAGCGGTGAGAGCGATTTCGATTAGTTCGGGATCGCCTGCGCCACCGTCTTTGCGAGCGCAGCGAAGCAATCCAGGGCGGATCAGCTTGTCCGGAGGTGGTGGATCCCTGGGTTGCTTCGCTGCGCTCGTAAAGACGGGAGGGGCGGCATGATCTGGAGTTCCCCGGAAAGCTCTAGCAGCTGCGAATATTTATATCTTCGCTATATCCGCCGTCAAAAGCATTCGAAACTCTTGTTGCGCCCGATCCTATGCAAGCCTTTTCTCGATCGGACGATCCGGGAAATTTTCTCGTCCATCACACCGAAGTGGGACCACCGGCATACCGGAATGCATGGGCGGCATGGCGGGCGGGAAGGCGATTCCCTTCGCCGAAGAGCTTCCTGCGCAGGGAGCCGGGCGCGTAGGCGGTCTTGTAGAGGCCCCGGTCCTGAAGCTCGGGGATCACGAGGTCGATGAAGTCCGAAAAGCTCTCCGGTACGACGATTCGGCTGAGGTTGAACCCATCCACCTCCCCTTCCTCGACCCAGGATTGAAGCTCGTCCGCGATGGAGGTCGCGTCGCCGGTGAGCACGGCGTAACGCCCGCCCAGGCCCATCTCCGCCAGCAAGTCGCGCTTGGTCAGCCCCCGCTTCGCAGCCGCCGCCGTAGCGGACTGGATCGCGTTGCCCGGCGCGTAGGGGATCACCTCGTCGAGACCGTAGCGGGCGAAATCGATGCCGGTGGAGGCGGAAAAGTGCGCGAGCCCCGCCTCGGCGCTGGCATAGCGCATGTACTCGTCGCGCTTGTCCTCGGCCTCGGCGCGGGTGCGGCCGGGGATGGCGGCGATGCCGATGAACACCTTCACGTCCTGCGGGTCGCGCCCGGCGGCAACCGCTTCGGCGCGGATCGCGCGGACGGCCTCGCGGGCGGAGGGCTTGTCCCGCGCCGAGATGAACACGCATTCGGCATGGCGTCCGGCGAAGGCCCGGCCCCGGCCGGACGCGCCCGCCTGATAGAGAACGGGCGTCCGCTGGGGCGAAGGCTCGCAGAGGTGATAGCCGTCCACCGCCAGGAACTCGCCACGGTGGGAGATGGAGCGGATCTTGTCCGGATCGCTGAACACCCGCGCCTCGCGGTCGCGGCGGGCGGCATCGTCGTCCCAGCTTCCCTCCCAGAGCTTGTAGAGCACCTCCAGATACTCGTCGGCATAGTCATAGCGCCGGTCATGGGCGGGAAGCGCCTCGCCTCGCCCGCGATGGGCGCTCTCCAGATAGCCGGTGACGATGTTCCAGCCGACCCGGCCGCCGGTGAGGTGGTCCAGCGTCGAGATCCGCCGGGCGAAGGTGTAGGGCGCTTCCGCAAAGACGTTGAGCGTGATGCCGAAGCCGAGATGCTCCGTCACCGCCGCCATGGCCGGGACGATCAGCGTCGGGTCGTTCACCGGCAGTTGCACGGCCTCCCGCGCCGTCACGTCGATGCCCGCGCCGTAGATGTCGTAGACGCCGAGGATGTCGGCGATGAACAGTCCGTCGAACAGGCCGCGTTCCAGAAGCTTCGCCTGATCGGTCCAGTAGCGCAGCGTGTTGTAATCGCCGGAGCGGTCGCGCGGATGGGTCCACAGGCCGTGATTGATGTGGCCGACGCAGTTCATGTTGAACGCGTTCAGCCGGATCTGCTTTCGGAGGGATGTCATCGTGCGCGCAGCCTCCGCACCACGGTGTCGCCCGTGAACTGCACGCAGCAGACGAGGACGATCAGGATCGCGATCACCACCGACATGACGGTGGTGTCGAAGCGCTGGTAGCCGTACCGGATCGCCACGTCGCCGAGGCCGCCCGCGCCGACCGCACCGGCCACGGCCGAGGCGCCGATCATCGAGACGACGGTGATGGTGAAGCCGCCAACGATGCCCGGCAGGGCCTCCGGCAACAGGACGTGGAGCAGGATGTGGCGGCGGCGGCATCCGATGGATTGCGCCGCCTCGATGAGGCCGGGATCGACCTCCCGCAGGGATACCTCGGCGATCCGTGCGAAGAACGGCGTCGCACTCACCGCGAGCGGGACGATGGCCGCCCAGACGCCGATCGTGGTGCCGACCACAAGCCGGGTGAACGGGATGAGCGCCACGAGCAGCACGATGAAGGGCACGGCCCTGAAACCGTTCACGACCAAGCCGACGAGACGGTTGGCCCGCGGCGCGGGGAAGATGCCGCCGGGACCGGAGGTGACGAGGAACAGCGCCAGCGGGATGCCCGCGAGGACCGCGATCCCCGCCGAGACGCCGACCATGAAGAGCGTGTCGAACGCCGCCTGCCAGAGGCGGTCAATCATCTGCGGCGACATAGCCGATCCCTTCGACATCCTGTCCGATGGCCCTCAGCCGGGCTTCCGCGTCCGGGCCGCCCACGGCGACGAGCATCCGGCCGACCGCATGCCCCTGGATGCGCTCGACACCCGCCTGCAGCAGGTGCACCGGCCCGCCCGTCGCCGCAACGAGAGCCGAGAGGTCGGGCGGCGTCGCGCCGGAATAGGTGATCCGCAGGACGGCCTTCCCGCCCGGCACAGGGTGCGGCCTCAGGCGCGCGGCCAGATCGTCCGGCATGTCGCGAGTGAGGGGCGCGAGCAGCGCCCGCGTCGCCGGGTGCTCCGGCGCGCCGAAGACTCGCCAGACCGGCCCGGCTTCCACGACCTTGCCAGCCTCCAGCACCACGACATCGGTGCAGATCTCACGGATCACGCTCATCTCGTGGGTGATGAGGATGATGGTGAGCCCGAGCCGCCGGTTGATGTCCCGCAGGAGGCCCAGGATCGACAGGGTGGTCTCCGGGTCCAGCGCCGAGGTCGCCTCGTCGCAGAGCAGGATCTCTGGATCGCTCACCAGGGCGCGGGCGATGCCGACCCGCTGCTTCTGGCCTCCGGACAGGCGCGACGGGTAGGTTTCCGCCTTCCCCTCCAGCCCGACGAGGCGCAGCGCCTCCTCCACCCGCCGGGCGATCTCGCGCTTCTCCACGCCCGCTACCGTGAGCGGCAGGGCCACGTTCTGCCGCACGGTCTTGGCCGAGAGCAGGTTGAAGTGCTGGAAGATCATGCCGATGCGGCGGCGCAGGGCCACGAGGCCATCCGTGCCGAGGGTGGCGATCGGCTCGCCATCGACGAGCACCCGGCCGGAACTGGGTTCCTCCAACCGGTTGACGGTTCGGAGCAACGTGGACTTCCCCGCGCCCGAGCGCCCGATGATGCCGAAGATCGCCCCGGACGGGATGTCGAGGCTCACGTCGTCGAGGGCTCGAACCTCTCCCGCTGCCGAACGATACGTCTTGGAGACGCGATCGAACCGCACTGTTCCAGTACCCCGCAGACCCACGGCCGCGTGGGCTGCGGAAACCGCCTGGGGACCGACCGCGATCGATGCGACCGGAGATACGGTGCCGACACTGTCTAGAGCCAAACCGACCATCGTCACTTCTGCCATGCGAGCAGGTAGAGCTTATCGCTTCCGGCGAAGGATTTGTGAATCTGCTGTTTGACCGCCTCGGAGTTCTGGAAGATCTGAACGAATTTTTTGATCGTCGGATCGTCCTTGCGCGAGTCCTTGCTGACGAAGCTCACCGCGAACAGTTTGTCCTCGATGCCGGAATAGATGAGCCCGCTCGTCGGATCGAAGGTCCCGGCCGCCACGATGAAGTGCGGATACCCCTGTGCGAGGTCGACATCGCCGGTGATCCGCACGAGTTGGGGGCCCTCGACCTCGGTGAATTTCAGCTTCTTCGGATTCTCGGTGATGTCGTCGACAGTGCCGAGGAAGCCGACGCCGTCTTTCAGCTTGATGAGCCCGGCCTTCTGCAACAGCAGCAGGCCACGTCCCTGATTGACCGGATCGTTGGCGATGGCGACCTTCCCGCCCACCGGAATCTGGTCGAAGCTCTTATGCTTCAGCGAGAACAGCCCGATATTCTGCAGGATGCCGATTCCCACGATATCGAACCGGTAGCCCTTCTGCTTGGAGGCGTTCTCCATGAAGGGTCGGTGCTGATAGAAATTCAGATCGATATCGCCGGCGTCGAGAGCGACGTTGGGCGTCGTCCAGTCGCTGAACTCGATGACCTTCACGTCGATGCCCTGATCCTTGGCCTCCTTGGCGACCGCATTGACAGCGTCGCTGTAGGCGCCCGGCACGGTGCCGATCTTCAGGGTCTCGGCCCCGGCCTGCCCGTGGGCCGCCATCGCAACCGTGCAAAGCAAGGCGATGGCGAGGGTCTTCAGGAAACGCATCGGTCGTGGGCTCCGGTCTGCCGCCACGGGGAAGCCGGGGCAGCGTGGTCAGGTCGGAAGGGAAGACGGCGGCCTTGGCCACCCGGCACCGGTCAGGCCGGGCGGACGGGGATGACCGAGCCGCGGTAGCGAGTGCGGATGAAGGCGGCGACCTCGGCCGAGGTCAGCAACGCGGCGAGGCGCAACACGCGAGGGTCCGTGGCCAAGCCCTCCGTCGTGACGAGGACATTCGCATATGGATTGCCCTCGGCCCGCTCGAGGGCCAGCGCGTCCCTGGCGGGTTCCAACCCGCCTTCGAGCGCGTAATTGCCGTTGATCACCGCGAGCGCCACGTCGTCGAGGGAGCGCGGCAGTTGCGGGGGCGCGATCTCGACGAAACGGAACTTCCTCGGGTTCTCGACGACATCGTCCAGGGTGAGGTCGACGCCGGGCTCCTTGGAACGCAGCCGGATCAGCCCGTTGGCCTGCAACAGCAGGAGCCCACGGCTCGTGTTGGAGACGCTGTTCGAGAGGGACACGATCCCGCCGGCCGGCACTTCCGCCAGGGACTTGGCCCGACGGCTGTACAAGCCCAGCGGCTCGATATGCACCGCGGCGGCGACGGCGAAGCGTATCCCCATCGAGGCCTCTTCCGATCGCAGGAAGGGCACGTGCTGGAAGAAGTTCGCGTCGGCATCCCCGTCACGGAGCAGGGCATTCGGACGGAGATCGCCTGAAATCTCGATGATCTTCAGCGGCAGCTCGGGGCCGAATTGCCCGGTCACGAATTCCAGGATTTCCGCATGGGGTACCGAGGATGCCACGACCCGCAGCGGCGCCGGCGCGGCACGGGCCGATCCCATGCTCAAGGCGAGGGCGCCGGACAGGAAGACGCGACGGGTCGATACAGGCACGGCGCTAGCTTTTCGCAGCAAGTCTGGAGATCAATTTCATGTTTTGTATCTCGAATTCAAGGAGGCATATCAAGAGTAGCAGATTCCGAACTTCGGGCAGTGCGAAGAGGATCGTTCCCACATGTTGTTATCGGAAGATGACAAACTTCTTCCATCGGAGGCTGCGCACGCGGAGTCAGGCGATGTCCACTATCGGGGAGATCGGTAGGGATCGCCTCATGACCGGGACGAGTTGAAAGCAGCCTTGGATCACGCTTCCCTTTCGAGCATGTGCCACCAACAATTCGCCTCACGACGTCGCCGCTGAGGGCGGCGATGGACGCCTGCAACGCGCGATGGGGCAGGGGGCCGTGATGCCAGCGTGGGCGGGGCTTACGACGAAGCGCGAGTGGAACACCAAGTTGGATGTGCGGACACCGCGTTACACGACTCAGGTCAGCGAGTTGCCGATCGCCGTAACCTGACGTGGGATGTGCCGTGAGAACGAGACTTGGTCGGTAGTCTGAGGTGCCAAACACCGTGGGCTGTCATCGAAAGCCGACCGCGAGACCTGAGGCGTCAGCGGATCGGAACACTTAGGGCCTGCGAGCAGTCGCTCTGTGGAAGAGGAGGTACGTTCAATGGCCATGGCCGATACCCCGATGCCGGGTGAGGATCCCGGTGCTTTGATCGAGGATCCCTCTCGGCTCG
The DNA here is from genome assembly GCF_049887755.1 of Methylobacterium sp. NFXW15. Taxonomy (NCBI): domain Bacteria; kingdom Pseudomonadati; phylum Pseudomonadota; class Alphaproteobacteria; order Hyphomicrobiales; family Methylobacteriaceae; genus Methylobacterium; species Methylobacterium sp. NFXW15. The sequence goes on from NZ_JAGEKG010000005.1 coordinate 62,820, forward strand.
ACGAAATCGAACCGTCACCCAAGACCAAGCCGACCATCCCGGAAGAAGACAACCCCGAGGTAAAAGAAACAGAAGTACAGCCGACCTGATCGACGAGATCGAGAAAGGTCGAGCTGAGGCCGAGAACAGGGTGGTGCGTTATCGTTGGATTCCAGCGCGATGAGCGTGCATAGGCCCGACATGGGACGGGTGATCGCCGAGGGCGCGCATGCGCGTGCGATTGCCGATGCGCCATATCTCACACCGCACCTTCAGGCCATTGACGGCGTATCAGTAGCGATACGGTTGTAGCCCACAACCTCTCGACAACTTAACAGCGAGCGCAGCAGTATCCGGCAGGACCGGAGAAAGCTGATGCTCGGCCGAAACAGCTCGGGGTACCCGGTACACTCACGGCTTCGGCGCGTGGTGCTGATCGGAGCCATTCTTGCCTCCGTCAGCGTCGTTCAAGCTCGCGAGTACAGGGAGCCTGACGATTCCACACTGGACCGACACGGACACTATGTGAGCCGCACAGATGGCCAATCGGTCCACCGGCCAGCGAAAACGAGAGATGGCTCCAAGCCGGCTGGCGCCTCGGCCCGCTGCCGTGATGGGACGTGGAGCTTCAGCCACACCCATCGCGGCACATGCTCTCGCCATGGCGGTGTCGCGAGCTGGGAGCGCTGAGCGTTCGGCTCCGGGATGCTCAGATCGAGTTTGAGCCGCCGACACATCGGCTTCACCCATCTATGGTTGGTGGGTGCTTGCGAACGTCGAACGGTTGAGCCTTCGGGCCCCTATTCAAGGCATCAGTGGCGATAGCCATTCGGCGCCTGTCGCACATGCTTTGGGGCGGCTCCCCCCCAGGGGCCTACCGCACCCGGTCGCTGAGAGCCTGGATTCCGCATCGCATCGCAAGGTCGAGCAGATCCTTGTCCGTCGTCACCAGATCGCTGATCCGCCAGCACTCCACGCCGAGGCCGTCGGGCGTGATCGGCCAACCGAGCGCGATCAGGGCTTCGGCTGCGTCTTGGGTGGCGAGGGGAGGGGTGACGGCAGCTTCGTCCGTGCCGAGAAGGCCACGCGACCTAGCCGGCCGTGAACCTACGTTACAGGTTCAATCGGAGCCTAGAGGTTCGCACGAACCTCTCAGCACTTCATAAACCGCAGTCTAAGTCGTTGAGATTGCTGGTGCTGCGAGAGAGGATTGAACTCTCGACCTCTTCATTACCAATGAAGTGCTCTACCACTGAGCTACCGCAGCATCTGGCATCCCCTCGGGGATGCGAGGCAGATCGGGGGGCCGGTGGGGCCGTTCCGTCTGCGCGAGTGGGGCCATAACGGATCGGCGCGGGCTTGGCAACGCCAGTTATGCCTCTGGCGTCACCTTTGGCAGCACCGGACGTTGCAGGACCGCCCGGATGATGGCCGCGAGGCCGGGTTCCGTCACCGCCTCCGCTGCCTCGGCAGGGGTGAACCAGCGCAGCTCGCGCTGGTGCGCCTCGGGAAAATCTTTCAGCTGCTTGCGCACGCGCAGGGGAAACACCTTCACTTGGCAGGTGACGGCTTCCAGGCTCTTCAGCCGCTTTTCGTAGAGGTAATAGCCGAGCGGTCGCTTGCCGACCGTGCCGCGCAAGCCAGCCTCCTCGTAGGCCTCCTGAGCCGCCGCCTCGAACGGCTTGCGGCCCTTCATCGGCCAGCCCTTCGGGATCACCCAGCGGCGGCTCTCACGCGAGGTCACGAGCAGCACCTTCACGGCGCCGTCCCGGCCACTGCGAATGGGCAGGACGCCGACTTGGCGCCGCGGCTCGTCGGCATCGTCGAGGTGGAGATCGGAGGGCCTTAGCCGACGGGTGGACGGCTTGGCGGTGTGTGCGGCGATAATGAACGTCCTCCGGGCGTCCGGGTCGAACCCGGCTCACCCCCTGCAACGGGTAGCCCCGCACGGCTCCCGATGAGCCGTTGTCTAGATATTGCTACCTTCCGGCCGCGGAGCAAGGCTGGACAAGGGCTTGGACGTATCACGCACGCCCACCGTGACACCCGAGCCGGACGCCCCAGAAACGGGCAGAGCCACCGCAGCCATCCCTGCCGAAATCGGATCGGACGCCGCAGGCTTGTCCGCCTTGACCTCCGCCAGAATGGGCTTCGCGACGGAGTTGGCAGGCGCGCCGGCTGACGCCGGAGCTGCCACGAGGGTGTGACCGGGCTGCGGCTCGTCCTCCTCCGGGTCCATCGGCTCGCTGGGCGCGCCCAGCGCATTCGGCGGGGCTTGCCACGTGAAGGCGTCGAGTTGGCCCGAGATCGGCGAGACCGGTTCCCAGGTCTGCGAAGCGACGCCATCGGCGATCCAGAGGGGATCACGCGGGGCACGGGCGGCCCGCGAAAGCCACTCACGGGCACGGCCGGATTGGGCGCCGTGCTCGGCCTCCTCGATCGCGGCCATCATCAGGCAGGTGCGGACAGTCGGCCCCTCGAGGGTGAGCGGCTGAATCGCCTCCCGGGCGCGGCCGAACTCGCGGGCGTCCAGGGCGGCCTGGGCGACCGCGAGGCGTGCCTCGGGATCCCAGGACGAGATCTTGGCGAGGTTCTCCGCGCGGGCGAGCCGGTCGCGAACCGAGTCACCGGTCCGCAGGCCGAGATAGACCTGGGTGAGATCGGGATGCGGGTTGATGCGCCACGCGGCCTCGACCACGCGGGCGGCCTTCTTGAGGTCGCCCCGGCGGGCGAGGAGACGCCCGGCGAGGCAGGCGGCGGGCACAAGGCCAGGGGCGAGCTTCACGGCCTGGAGGGCACGCTCGGCGGCGGCCTCCGGCTCCCCGGCCTCGCGGTCGCGGGCGATGGCGGTGAGCAGCACGGCCCGCTGGCGCTTGGCCGCCTGCTTGTCGATGAGCCCGAGGGAGGCGCGGCGCTCCACCGTCTCCAGGGCGCCGGTCCAGTCGGTGTCGGCGCAATGGGCTTCGAGCATCGCGTCGTTGGCCCAGGTCACGCTGGGCGCTAACCGCGCCGCCTCGGAGGCGTAGGCGCGGGCGGCAATCTCGTCGTCGCGGCGGCGGGCCTCGACAAACAGGCCGCGCAGGCCGAGCACCCGCGTCTCGGGGTCGTCGGCCATGGCCTGGAAGGCGCGCTCGGCGCCATCGCGGTCACCGGAGATCTGGGCCGCCTGGGCCTTCAGGAGCAGGGTGAGCGGCTCGGTGCCGAGCAGGCGCTCGGCATCGCCCGCATAGCGCTTGGCGGCCAGCGGATCGCCCGAGCCCACCGCGATCATGCCGCGCGACAGGGCCGAAAGTCCCTTGGTCCGCCGCCGCTCGGCCGAGCCGCGTACGAGCGCCTCAGGCAAGCCGATCATGCCGCGGATGAACGCCCAAACGAAGCCGAGGGCGATCGCCACCGCGATGACGCCGACGATCGCGAGGGCGAGGCTGGTACCGACCTGGTAGCCGTTCCACACCAGCGTGACGGTGCCGGGCCTGTCGGCGATCCAGACCGCTCCGAAGGCGGCGACGGCCAACAGGACGAGATAGGCGAGGGCGCGCCACATGAGGTCAGTCTCTCCTGGCACCGGCCGCCGGGCGGCCAGCGCGAATTCGGGATGGCGCGGGGGCTCTCATGCCCCGCGCCGATGGGTGAAATCGGCGGGCGAGCGCCGCCTTCATGGCTGCGCGGCGGGGGCGGGCAGCGCCTGGAACGCTGAAGCGGTGAGCGCCCGCGACGCCTCGGCGGCCTTGGCCCGGGCGGCCAGGGTATTGCCGAAATCGCCCGCCTGGGCCTTCGCTTCCTGCGGGAGGGCGTCGAACGCCTTGGCGGCACCCGCAAGGTCGCCCCGGTCGAGGGCAGCCTGCACGGCCTCCTCGGGCGCGGCGGCGTTACCCTCCGCAGGTGCGGCGGCATCGACCTTGCGCACCTGAATGAGGCCATCGGCCATGCTCAGCAGCTTCGTGCGGAAATCACCGCTCTCGGAGGCCGCCTTCACCCGTGCGGCCTGACGCGCCTGCGCAATCTTGTCGGCGATGCTGCGGAAGGTCCCCGCGAGCTGGCCGACCGTGGGCGCCCCCTTGTCCGCGAAGGGCGCCAGCGCCTGGGCCTGATCCTGCGCGGCGGGATCGAGCTTGCGCAGGGTGGCCAGAGGCTCGGCATAGGGCACGCCGCTGGCAAGCGCCGAGGCCACGCGATCCGCCACGACGACCTTGAGGGCCGCCTGGACGGTCGCGGTCGGCGCCCGGTCGGCGAGGCCCTTGTCCAGGGTGGCGATCCGCTCGGCCTGCTCGGAGAGCTTGCGATCGACCGCCTTCGACGCCTCGGCAGCCTGAGCCTGACCGGCCTCGGCAGCCTTGCGGGCCGCCTCGGTCGCCAACTGCACCGAGTCCGTGGCCGCTTTCACCTTGGCGTCGAGGCTTTGCTGCAGCGAGTCGAGGCGCTGCCCGAGCGCGGCGGCGGCATCGGCATTCTGCTTGGTGCGCGATTCGACATCGCTCCGCAGGGCGGCGATGGCGTCGGTCGTCTCCTTGGCCTTGGCGTCGTTCGCCCCGGCGCCTTCCAGCGCCTTCACGCGGGCATCGAGATCGGCGACCTGCTTTGCTCCATCGGCCTGCGCGACGCCCACGGCGGCATTGCCACCTTGGTCGCGACCGGGCTCTTCCTGAAGCGCCGAGACGCGCTGGTCGAGGCTGTCGAGCCGGGCGGCGAGATCCGGCGGCACGGCGGCTGCGTCGCCCGCTTGGCCGCCCGCCTGGCCCTGGGCCGACGGCTGCGCGGACGCCTTGTCGAGGGCCTGCTTGGCGCTCGTCTCGGCGGCAGCCACGCGCTTGTCGAGGGAGGTGAGGGCATCCTTCGGCGCGAGCCCACCGACGCGCTGGTCCAGCGCCGAGATCTGGCCGCTGAGTTTCTGGTCGAGGGCGGATAGACGCCCGGCATCGCCACCGATCCCCGCCTTGTCGGCGGCGAAGAGGAGGCCCGCACCGATCACGCCACCGATGAGGCCGGCGGCGGCCATGGAGCCGAAGCCGCCCCGAGCCTTCGCGGCCGGGGGCACGGCACCGGCCGAGGATGCAGCGGGCGAAGGCGAGGGCGCAGCCTTGGACGCCGTCACCGGAGCCGGGGAAGGGCCGGGCTTCGTCTCACCGGACTTGGTGTCGGCAGTCTTGGTATCACCCGGCTTGACCACCGGGATCGGTCCGCCGGAATTAATGTCGGTAGGCTTCGTATCGGCAGGCTTGGTGTCGCCGGGCTTGTTGGGGACGGTCGCGCCGGGCTTGGGCGCCTCCTTCGGCCCCGCCGATTCGGGCACACGCGTCGCCTTCAGGTCGAGGATCGGTCCACTCGTGACCGTCGAACCGGTCACGGGACCGGCGGGTCCGCCGGGGCGGGCGCTGGGACCAGCCGTGTTCACGGGGTCGGGCTTCTTCGGATCGGACGACTTGGTATCGGACATCTTGGCATCGGCAGCCTTGGCGGGCTCCGGCTTCAGCGGATCCGCCTTCACGGGATCGACCTTGGGCGCATCGGTCTTCACGGTGCCGCTCGCGACCCCGGCGGGCTTCACGTCGGAAGGCTTGCTCTCGAAGGGCTTGCTCTCGAAAGGCTTGGCGGGCTCCACCTTCGGGGGCTCGGCCTTGGAGGCTTCCAGCTTCGGCGGCTCGGTGCCGGTCTTCGGCGGGGTGCCGGGCGGCAGAGGCGTGACAGGCTTCGTCGCCGAGGCAGGCACCGCGGCAGGCTTCACCTCGGGCTTGGCATCCGGCTTCGCGCCGGACGGCCCGGTGGCGGGCTTGTCTGCGTCGCTGGGCGCTGGCGTCACGGGCGGATCCTCCACTCTCGGCGTCACGGTCGCCGCGGCGTCGCGGCGGACCGTTCCCCTATCACCGCGTCGCCTGTTCCGGCGAGGGCGGCCTGTTCGGTTTGTCGGGCCGCCGCTCATCGGGCAAGCCCGCCGAGCAGCGCCGTTTCGCGCGGCTCGGCCGCGACGAAATGGACCCGGATGTCCGCTTCTTCCAGTGTTCGCGCGATGTCGGCGGACAGGCAGTAATGTTCCAGAGCCCGGAAAGCTCCGCGCAAACCCGCCGCATCGCACAGCGAAGCGGCGATCCGGGCACTCCGATTTGAATAGTGCAACGCAGCCTCCAGCGTTCCGTCGGCAAGGGCGTGCTCGATCTCGCCCGGCAGTCGCGGCAGGGCTTCGGCCCTGTAGGCGATGTGGGTCACGAGGCGAAACCCCGCCCGGTCGAGCGAGGCGGCGGGCTCCGGCTTGCGCTCGGCCCCCGCGACATGGATGAGGCGCCCGCCCGGCGGCAGGCGTTGCGCCACGACGGCTGCGAGGCCCGCCCCATCGCCCGGCCCCTCGATGACCGGCCCGAACCCCGCGCGGGCCGCCCACTCGGCCGTCCGTGCTCCCACGGCGAAGACCGGGACACCCCGCAGGCGGCGCTCCAGAGCCTCGACCGCGTTGGCGCTGGTGAGGACGATGCCGTCGAACTCCCCCTCCGGAAGCGGCCCGTCCACGGGACGCACGGCAAGAACCGGCGCCACGAAGGCCGCATGGCCGAGCCCGGCCAGGGCAGCGCCGGTACGCGAGGCCCCCGGTTCCGGTCGCGCCACCCAGACGCGCACCGGGCTCAGCCCTCCAGGCTCAGGCGCACGCCGTGGCGCGCCTCCTCACCGGGAGCCAGGAGACGCTGCGAATCCCGCTCCGAAAGTTCGCCGTCGAAGCCCGCCCAATCGGCATGGCCGGTCCAGCATTCCAGGGAGAGGAACGGCGCGGTCGGCTTGGTCCATATGGCGAGATGGGGGAAATCCTCCGCCTCCATGCGGATCGCCGCCCCGTCCGGCCCGGTGAAGCGCATCACGCGGCTCTTCGCGTTCCGGAACACGAAGGCCTCGGTGAAGATCGCGGGATCGAGGGGCAGGCTCGCCCCGTCGAGGGGTACCGGCTCCTCGTCGCGCAGGAGAAGACCGCCCTCGCCGACCTTCGGCGCATAGGGCCGCTCGGCCGCCTCGAACGCCACGGCATAGCCGCCGTCCCGCGCACGCTCGCCCCCGGCGAAGGGCCAGGGGAAGGCGGGATGGAAGCCGAGCGCATAGGGCAGGGGCCTGTCGCCGGGATTGGCCACCGTGACCTCGAAATCGAGCCCGGCCGGGCGGAGCCGTGCCGCCACGTCGAGACGGAAGGCGAAGGGGTAGTGCTCCCGCGTCTCGGGCCCGTCGGTGAGGCGCAGCACCACCGAATCGTCCGTCCGCGCGATGACCGTGAAGGGCAGGTCGCGGGCGAAGCCGTGCTGCCCCATCGGGTAGGATCGGCCATCGACCTTCACCGCGGCCCCTGCGGAGGCGCCGACGACGGGGAAGAGCCAGGGGGCATGGCGGTTCCAATGGGCGGGGTCGCCGTTCCACAGGTACTCGCGCCCGCCGACCCGCCAGGAGACCGGCTCGGCCCCATGGGTCGCGACGGTCGCGGTGCTGCCATCCTGCGCGATGAGGTCGATACGCTCGCTCACGGAATGCTCCCGGTCCTGTCGGACATCCGAGTTAACGGACCGGGAGGAGGGCGCAAGGGCCTCAGCCGAGCTTCTTGAGCGAACCGATATCGACCTCGCCATTCTGGCTCGTGAAGGTCACCGATTGCCCGCCGCCATCGGCCTGCGATACGCCGCCGATGCGGTGATCGCCGCTGTCATAGGTCGAGACCTGCCCATTCGCCTCGATCAGCAGGCGCCGCTTCTCGGGAAAGAAGGCGTACTTCATTCCGTTCTGGGCGCCGCTCGTCGACGGCGAGCCGAGATCCTCGGGCCACCAGGGCTTGGTGCCCTCCATGGGCTCCATGGGTTTCATTGGCTCCATGGGTTTCATGGGCTCCATAGGCTTCATCGGTTCCATGCCGCGTCCTCCGCCTCGGTTGAGAGTGCGGAGGACGCGCAGGAGCGCGTTCGGTTGCACGCGCCGTCGCGGTTAGCGGTCCGGCCGGTCACGCACCTGCCCGTCGAAGCCGACATGAAGCTCGCGCTCACGGCCGTCCTTGTCCTTGGCCGCGACTTCGAGATGACGCGGGCCGCGCCCGGTGACGCGCACATCGTCGTAGCCCGCCTTCTTCACGGCCTCCGTCAGGGCGGGGACGTCGGGCGTGGAGCCGAGGCCGACCTTGTCCCTGGCCCAGTCGAGGCCGCCGGGGGGCGGGCCGCCCGCGGGGCCGAGGAGATCCTGGCGCCCATCGGCGTGGGTCATCAGCTTGGCATGGAGGAAGCCGTTCTCGAACCGGCCCTGGACCGTGACGCTCTCGCCCTTCGCAACGAGCTTGCCGCCTTCGCCCGCCGGGCCGGTCTCGACAAGGGCCCGCCCGGTCGCGTCCTGCACGACGAACTTGTTGCCGAAGATCTCGGCCACATCACCCTTGATCGCCGTCGCGCCGGAGGGGGCGAGCGCCTGGATCGCCACCGGCTCGACCGGGGTCATCGGCACCGTGCCGTTTCGCGCCAGGGACAGGCCGGCCGCCCCGAAGGCGAGGGGAAGGGCCACCGCGCCGACCACCCAGGTGCGCTTCGGGATGCCCTTGCCGGGCTTGGGCGGCTGTGCCGGAATCTCCGTGGCGGTGCCGTCGATCACCGTGTCCGTGCTTGTGTTGTCCGCGTTCATCGCTCTTGCCTTTCGCTGCGGGACCCGTTCGGTCCGTGGCAGCCGGTGTAAGGGGAGGGGCGCGACGGGAACTGAACCGGGCGGTTCAGCCCCGGTTAAACGGCCTGACCTACCCCGGAGCCGAGGAGGGACGGGCGTGAAGATCCTGTTGGTGGAGGACGATGCGGCGCTGGCGGCCGAGATCGGCAAGGCCCTGCGCGCGGAGAACTTCGTCCTCGACCGGGCGGCGGATGGCGAGGATGCCCGGCACCTCGGCGAGACCGAGGGCTACGATGCCTGCATCCTTGATCTCGGCCTGCCACGCGGCGACGGGGTGTCGGTGCTGAACGCGTGGCGGGCGGCGGGACGGACCCTGCCCGTGCTGGTGCTCACCGCCCGCGACGGGTGGAGCGACAAGGTCGCCGCCTTCAAGGCCGGGGCGGACGATTACCTCGTGAAGCCGGTGCGCGTGGAGGAATTGGTGATTCGCCTGCGCGCCCTGGTGCGGCGGACGCAAGGCCACGGCGCGAGCCGACTCAGTTGCGGGCCTTTGAGCTTCGATCCGGGGCTCGGCGCCTTCGAGCGGGACGGATTGCCCTTACGCCTCACGGGGCTCGAATGGCGCGTCCTCTCCTGCCTGATGCTGAACAAGGATTCCGTGGTGCCCCGCGCTTACCTCATCGAGCGCGTCTATGACGGCGATGCCGAGGTCGATTCGAACTCGGTGGAAGTGATCGTCGCGCGGTTGCGCAAGAAGATCGCCCCGGCGCGGATCGAGGCCGTGCGCGGCCACGGCTATCGCCTCACGGCGGACGCGGCGTGATGCGGCTGCGCTTCGGCTCCCTACGGACGCGTCTTGTGGCCGCTGCCCTGGCGGCGGTTCTGGTGGCCCTCATCGTGGCGGGCCTCGCCATCGGCGTGATCCTCACGCGGTTCCTGCATGGGCAGATCGACGGGCGCCTCGATGCGCAGGTCACGGCCCTCCGCGCGGGGCTGGAAGCGGGCACGCTGGCTCGTCATCCCGAGCGGTTCGACGGCCCCCCCTTCGACCGGCCGGGCGGCTGGATCTGGGAGGTCCGCAAGGGCAGCGAGACCGTCCGCTCGGAGTCCCTCGCCGCGCCGCATCCGCCCGGAGCAATGATGCTGCGGCAGATCGAGTTGCCGGGAGACCCGCCCGCGACGATCCTCGTCGGCGCTCCACGGGCCGCCCTCTACGGCCCCTTGCGCGACGTGCTGGCGAGCCTCGCCCTGGCACTCGCCGGGCTTGGCCTCGTGCTGGCGGCGGGGGCGGTCGCGCAGGTGCGCCTCGGCCTCGCGCCCCTCGCGCGCCTTCGGGACAACCTCGCCGCCGTTCGCGCCGGAACGCAGGCGCGAGTGCCCTCCGACCAGCCGGAGGAGGTTGGCCCTCTTGTGACCGAACTGAACGGCCTGCTGGAGCAGAACGAGCGCAATCTCGATCGGGCCCGTGGCCACGTCGCCAATCTCGCCCATGGCCTCAAGACGCCGCTGGCGACCCTGTCGCTGGCCCTGCGCGATCCGGCGAGGGACCCGGACGGCGTTCTCTCCGCGCAGGTCGAGGACATGGACCGTCGGGTACGCCACCACCTGCGCCGGGCGCGGGCCGCTGCCCTTGCCGGTCCGGGACGCGTTCGCACGGCGCTGCTGCCGCGCCTCACCGATCTGCGTGCGGTGCTGGTGCAGATCCATGCGGGCAAGCGGCCGGACATCGCCCTCGATGTCGCCGCCGACCTCGCGGTCGCCTGCGAGGAGCAGGATTGCGACGAGATGCTGGGCAACCTCCTCGACAATGCCTGCCGCTGGTGCGCGGGCCGCGTCGCGGTCCATGCCGAGCGGGCCGGGTCGCAGATCGAGATCCGGATCGAGGATGACGGCCCCGGCCTGTCGCCGGAGGCCGCCGCCGCCGTGATGGAACGGGGCCGCCGCCTCGATGAGGCCGTCCCCGGGGACGGATTCGGCCTGCCGATCACGCTGGAGTTGGCGGAATTGTATGGCGGCTCGCTGAGCCTCGGCCGCGCCGAAGGTGGGGGCCTGCGCGCGACGCTCAGGCTGCCGGGCTGAGGGGCATTCTCCTAGGCCGAAGCGTCGCTCACCGTACCCAGCGCCGAGAGGGTCACGCCGTCGCTCCCGATATCGGCACCGCCATAACCGAGCATCCGGGCGAGTTGCGCCCGCGCCCGCCAGACACGGCTCTTGGCCGTGCCGATCTGGCATTCCATCACGGCGGCGGCCTCCTCGTAGCTCAGGTTCTCGATGCCGACGAGAACCAGGGCCTCCCTCATCACGGGAGCGAGCCGGTCGAGGGCGGCGCGGACGTCCTGAAGATCGAGATGGCCGCCTTGCTCGGGGGCAGCGGCCAGGCGACCGGCATAATCGCCGTCGCTGTCGGGCACCTCGCGGGTCTGGCGGCGATGGCGGCTGTAGAAGACGTTACGCAAAATCGTGAACAGCCACGCTTCGAGGTTCGTCCCCGGCGCGAAGCCGCCGCGCCCGCGCCACGCGCGCAGCAGGGCGTCCTGTACGAGATCGTCGGCGGCCGCGGGCTCCCGCGCGAGCGACAGCGCGAAGCGACGCAAGGCCGGGACGCTCGCCAGCAGCCCCGTGCGGAACACCTCCTCGTCATCCGCGCCCAAGCGTCCGGTTTGCCCCAGCGCCTTGTCCAGGCGCGCGAGCAGATCCGCGAAGCCGTCGTCGGGCTCTCTTGGACCCTCCTCGTAGGCGGCCCTCAAGAGCGCGCCGAGATGGCGGCGAATGGAATCGGGGAGGGCGGGACCCGCCTCGCCGTCGAGGATCGCTACATCGGGCTCAGTCATCAGGTCCGCTGAAAGACAGCGCGAGAGCAAATTGCTCCCGTCAGGACCCGGAGTGTCGCGCGTTCGAGCAAAGCCCGCCGCAACATGCATTAACCAGTACGGCCATACCAGCAACGCGCCGAACATGCCGCAGCCGACGATAAGGGCGCTATCGACTGCAATGAGATGAAGATGGGAAGTTCTGAAGTGGCGCGGGCGACGGGGCTCGAACCCGCGACCTCCGGCGTGACAGGCCGGCACTCTAACCAACTGAGCTACGCCCGCGCGGGCGGCCGCTTCGGAGGCACCTCAGTGCCGAGCGACGAGGCGGGGTTTATGGGGGTGGGCTCCCCCTGTCAAGCGCGAGTCGCACAGGAAAACGCATCCCTAGGGAGAAAGCTTGGCCGGACCTTTCAAGTCCCCTTGGTCGCAGGCGTCGCTCTGCCCCATGCGCGGATCTGCCGTCTCCGCTCAGGGCCGCGCGCACCCATCTCGATGAGACAACGCCGTTTGTGCGTCGCGGAACGCCCATTGTCATGCGGCGGCGCCTCGACTAAGCCACCGGCAAACGCATCCTGGCATAAGAACAATTCCACTGGGGGAGCCGGTCCGGCCTCGCGCCGCACCCGTTCCTCGTCTCGTGAGGCTCGGGCAATGACCGGATTGCTGGCGGATTATCTGCCGCTCATCGTCTTCATCGGGGTGGCGCTCTTCATCGCCACCGCTCTTCTGGTGGTCCCGTTTCTGGTCGCCTTCAAGGCGCCGGATCCGGAGAAGCTGTCGGCCTACGAGTGCGGCTTCAACGCCTTCGATGACGCGCGCATGAAATTCGACGTGCGCTTCTACCTCGTCGCCATCCTGTTCATCATCTTCGACCTCGAGGTCGCCTTCCTGTTCCCCTGGGCCATCACGTTCGGGGAACTGGGGTGGTACGGCTTCTGGTCGATGATGGTCTTCCTCGGGGTGCTCACCGTCGGCTTCGTCTACGAGTGGCGCAAGGGCGCCCTCGAGTGGGACTAAGCCCCGGAAAGCCCTGAGACCGCACAGATTTCGAGGCGCTGCATGGCCCTGATCCAAGACCCCTCTTCACCGATCTCGTCCCGGACGCCGGCCTTCGCGCCGCAGCCGAAGGGCATCATCGACCCGAACACCGGTCGCCCGATCGGCGCGGACGATCCGACCTTCCTGTCGATCAGCGACGAGTTGGCCGACCGCGGCTTCCTGCTGACCAGCGCCGACGAGTTGATCAACTGGGCGCGCACCGGCTCGCTGATGTGGATGACCTTCGGCCTCGCCTGCTGCGCCGTCGAGATGATGCAGATGTCGATGCCGCGCTACGACTGCGAGCGCTTCGGCTTCGCCCCGCGTGCCTCACCGCGCCAGTCGGATGTGATGATCGTGGCCGGCACGCTGACCAACAAGATGGCCCCGGCGCTCCGCAAGGTCTACGACCAGATGCCGGAACCCCGCTACGTCATTTCCATGGGGTCCTGCGCCAACGGCGGCGGCTACTACCATTACTCGTATTCGGTGGTTCGCGGCTGCGACCGGGTTGTGCCGGTGGACATCTACGTTCCGGGCTGCCCGCCCACCGCGGAGGCGCTGCTCTACGGGGTGCTCCTGCTCCAGAAGAAGATCCGCCGCATCGGGACGATCGAGCGCTGACATGACGAACGGCATCTCGATCCTCGCCCACACCCGGCCCGAGAGCGGCGACGCGGCCCTGAACGCCCTGTCCGAGCGCATCGGCGGCGCGCTGGGCCCGGCCGTGGTCTCGCGGACCATTGCCTTCGGCGAACTGACCCTCGTCGTGCAGGCATCGGACATCGTCTACGCGCTGACCTATCTGCGCGATGACCCGGCCTGCAGCTTCCGCTGCTTCATCGACATCTGCGGGGTGGATTACCCGCAGCGGGAGAGGCGGTTCGATGTCGTCTATCACCTGCTGTCGCTGCGTCACAACGCGCGCATCCGGGTGAAGGTGCAGACGGACGAGACCACCCCCGTTCCCTCGGTGATCGAGGTCTTCCCGGCGGCGAACTGGTTCGAGCGCGAGGCCTACGACCTCTACGGTATCCTGTTCTCGGGCCACCCCGACCTGCGTCGGTTGCTGACCGATTACGGCTTCGAGGGGCACCCCCTGCGCAAGGACTTCCCGCTCACCGGCTTCGTCGAGGTCCGCTACGACCAGGACGAGGGCCGCGTGGTGTACGAGCCGGTCCAGCTGACGCAGGAATTCCGGAACTTCGACTTCCTCTCGCCGTGGGAGGGCACGGATTACGTGCTCCCGGGCGATGAGAAGAAGTCGGCCTGAGGCGCGGAGGTCGTCGTGACTGAGCACAACATCCGCAATTTCGCGATCAACTTCGGCCCGCAGCATCCGGCGGCGCACGGCGTGCTGCGCCTCGTGCTGGAGCTCGACGGCGAGGTGGTCGAGCGCGTCGATCCGCATATCGGCCTACTGCACCGCGGCACCGAGAAGCTGATCGAGCACAAGACCTACGTCCAGGCGACGCCCTATTTCGACCGGCTCGACTACGTGTCGCCGATGAATCAGGAGCATGCCTTCTGTCTCGCGATCGAGAAGCTCGCGGGCATCGAGGTGCCGCGCCGGGCGAAGCTGATCCGCACCCTGTATTGTGAGATCGGGCGACTGCTGTCTCACCTTCTGAACGTCACGACGCAGGCGATGGATGTCGGCGCCCTCACGCCCCCGCTTTGGGGCTTCGAGGAGCGCGAGAAGCTGATGATCTTCTACGAGCGGGCCTCCGGCGCCCGGCTCCACGCCAATTATTTCCGGCCCGGCGGCGTCCACCAGGACCTGCCGCCCAAGCTCATCGACGACATCGACGCCTTCTGCGACCCGTTCCTGCAGGTGGTGAACGACCTCGATGCGCTCGTCATGGAGAGCCGCATCTTCAAGCAGCGCAACGTCGATATCGGCATCGTGTCGGTGGACGAGGCGATGGAGTGGGGCTTCTCCGGCGTGATGGTGCGCGGCTCCGGTATCCCGTGGGACCTGCGCAAGAGCCAGCCCTACGAGGCCTACGAGGAGATGGATTTCGACATCCCCGTGGGTAAGAACGGCGACACTTACGACCGGCAGGTCATCCGCATGGAAGAGATGCGGGAATCGGCCAAGATCATGAAGCAGTGCTGCGCCAAGCTGCGCGAGCCCGCCGGGCAGGGGCCGATCGCCTCCGTCGACGGCAAGTTCGCGCCGCCGCCGCGCCGGGAGATGAAGCGCTCGATGGAAGCGCTCATCCACCACTTCAAGCTCTACACCGAGGGCTTCCACGTCCCCGAGGGCGAGGTCTACGCCGCGGTCGAGGCGCCCAAAGGCGAGTTCGGCGTGTATCTCGTGTCGGACGGCACCAATAAGCCGTACCGTTGCAAGATCCGCGCTCCGGGATTCGCGCATTTGCAGGCGATGGACTGGATGTGCCGCGGGCACCTTCTGGCCGACGTGTCCTGCGTGCTCGGCACGCTCGACATCGTGTTCGGCGAAGTGGATCGGTAAGACAGCAGCGATGGCCAACCGCAGACTCGCCCCCGCCTCTGAGCAACCCCAAACCTTCGCCTTCACTCCCGAGAACGCGGAGTGGGCCAAGCACCAGATCGCGAAATATCCGGAAGGCCGGCAGGCTTCGGCCGTGATCCCGCTCCTGTGGCGCGCCCAAGAGCAGAATGGCGGTTGGCTGCCGCAGAAGGCGATCGAGGCGGTGGCCGAGGAACTCGGCATGCCGAAGATCCGCGTACTGGAGGTGGCGACCTTCTACACGATGTTCGCCCTGGAGCCGGTGGGCCGGTTCTGGATCCAGCTCTGCGGCACGGTGCCGTGCGATTCCTGCGGCGCCCGCGAGCTGAAGGGCATGCTGGAGAAGCGCCTCGGCCCGCCCGGCCATGTCTCGGCGGACGGCAACTTCTCCTGGCTGGAGGTCGAGTGCCTGGGTGCGTGCTGCAACGCGCCGATGGTCCAGATCAATCAGGACTATTACGAGGACCTGACGCCGGAATCCCTCGGTAAGCTGATGGACGACCTCGCGGCGGGCCGCCCGGTCAAGATCGGCTCGCAGACGGGCCGGACCTCCTCCGAGCCGCAGGGCGCCGTGAACACCCTGACCGACGAGACCCTGTTCGACGGGTCGCGGGTCGGCGCGTGGCGCAAGCGGTTCGAGAAGGCGGAGGAGGCCGAGGCCGCCAAGGCCGACGAGGCGCAGGCGGCCACGCAGCAGGCCGCCACCAACCCGAAGCCGGCCCGTCCCGATGCCGGGCGCCCGGTGGAGCGGACCGTCTCGGACGCCCCCGCCCAGCGTGCGGCCAATGGTGAGGAGCCGGTGAAGCCGGAGGATCGGGCCGACGCCGCGGAGCGCGGCCACTCGATCGCCAAGCATGGCGGCGCCCGCCAGCACGATTCGGATGCCCTCGATTCGCCCGCCAAGCGGGTCGCTGAGGGTGAGCTCGCCGCCGGAGACGAGGGCGGCCAGGAATTGCCGGGTCGGGACATCCCCCCGCCGCCGCCGGAAGCCACGGGCGCCAGCGAAGCGGTGGAGGAGAAGCTCGACTCCGACGCGAAGAAGAAGTGAGGGCCTGACATGCTCGCCGATCAGGATCGCATCTTCACCAACCTCTACGGCCTGCATTCGCCGGGGCTCGACGCCGCGAAGAAGCGCGGCGCCTGGGACGGAACCAAGTTCCTCCTGGAGCAGGGTCGTGACTGGATCATCGAAGAGATGAAGGCGTCCGGCCTGCGTGGCCGTGGCGGCGCGGGCTTCCCGACCGGCCTGAAATGGTCGTTCATGCCGAAGAAGTCGGATGGGCGGCCGCACTACCTCGTGGTCAACGCCGACGAGTCGGAGCCGGGCACCTGCAAGGATCGGGAGATTATGCGGCATGACCCGCATCTCCTGATCGAGGGCTGCATGCTGGCCTGCTTCGCCATGGGCGCGCATGCCTGCTACGTCTACATCCGCGGCGAGTACGTTGCCGAGAAGCACGCCCTGCAGAAGGCCGTCGATGAGGCCTATGAGGCGCGCCTCGTCGGCCCGTCGAACGTCCATGACTACCCGTTCGACATCTACGTTCACCACGGCGCGGGCGCGTATATCTGCGGTGAGGAAACGGCCCTCATCGAGAGCCTTGAGGGCAAGAAGGGGATGCCGCGGCTGAAGCCGCCTTTCCCGGCCAATATGGGCCTCTATGGTTGCCCCACGACGGTGAACAACGTCGAGTCGATCGCGGTGGCGGGCACGATCCTGCGCCGGGGTGCCTCATGGTTCGCCGGCCTCGGCGGCAAGAACAACACCGGCACGAAGCTCTTCTGCGTCTCGGGGCACGTCAACAAGCCGTGCAACGTCGAGGAAGAGCTCGGCATCACCTTCCGTGAGCTGATCGACAAGCATTGCGGCGGCATGCGCGGCGGATGGGACAACCTGCTCTGCTCGATCCCTGGCGGCTCCTCGGTTCCGCTGGTGCCCGCGGAGCAGATCATCGATGCCAAGATGGACTTCGACACCCTGCGCAACCTCGGCTCCGGCCTTGGTACGGCGGCGGTGATCGTGCTCGACCGGTCCACCGACATCGTCGGCACGATCGCGCGCATCTCGTACTTCTACAAGCACGAATCGTGCGGGCAGTGCACGCCCTGTCGCGAGGGCACCGGCTGGATGTGGCGGGTGCTGACGCGCATGGCCGAGGGCCGGGCGCAGAAGCGCGAGATCGACATGCTGTTCGAGGTGACGAAGCAGATCGAGGGCCACACGATCTGTGCGCTCGGCGACGCGGCGGCCTGGCCGATCCAGGGTCTCATCCGCCACTTCCGCCCCGAGATCGAGAAGCGGATCGACCAGTACAGCGCGAACCCGCATTCCGACCCGGTGCCGATGGCAGCGGAGTGATCATAATGGGAACGTCCCCTCTGCTTCCCGAGCGCCTTACCGCACAGGTTGCCGGCAGCTCCGTCTTTGCGAGCGAAGCGAAGCAATCCAGGGAAGCGGGCCGTTTCAGACTGTGGCGGAGCCCTGGATTGCTTCGCTGTGCTCGCAATGACGAGGGCGGGTTTCAGGGAATGTCCCGCCCTTCCGCGTTCGTGCCAGATTTCGAGACGATGCGATGACCAAGATCCTCATCGACGGCACCGAGGTCGAGGTCCCGGCCGACTACACGCTGCTTCAGGCGTGTGAGGTCGCCGGGGCGGAGATCCCGCGCTTCTGCTTCCACGAGCGGCTGTCCATCGCCGGCAATTGCCGCATGTGCCTCGTGGAGTTGAAGGGCGCGCCGAAGCCCGTCGCCTCCTGCGCCTATGCGGTGAAGGATTGCCGTCCCGGCCCGAATGGCGAGCCGCCGGAGGTGCTGACGCGCTCGGGTCTCACCAAGAAGGCCCGCGAGGGGGTGATGGAGTTCCTCCTCATCAACCACCCGCTCGATTGCCCGATCTGCGACCAGGGCGGCCATTGCGACCTGCAGGACCAGGCGATGGCCTACGGCGTCGATTCGACCCGCTACCAAGAGAACAAGCGGGCGGTCGAGGAGAAGCATATCGGGCCGCTGGTGCGGACCGCGATGAACCGCTGCATTCACTGCACGCGCTGCGTACGCTTCCTTGCGGAAGTCGCGGGCGTGCCGGATCTCGGCGCCATCGGGCGTGGCGAGGACATGGAGATCACCTCCTACCTCGAGCAATCCATGGCCTCGGAGCTTCAGGGCAACGTCGCCGACCTCTGCCCGGTGGGCGCGCTGGTCCACAAGCCGCAGAGCTACAACGTCCGCCCCTGGGAGCTGTCCAAGACCGAATCGGTCGACGTGATGGACGCCGTGGGATCGGCGATCCGCGTCGATACCCGTGGCCGCGAGGTCATGCAGATCGAGCCGCGGGTGAACGAGGACATCAACGAGGAGTGGATCTCCGATAAGACCCGGCATGTCGTGGACGGCCTGCGGATGCAACGCCTCGACCGGCCGTACCTGCGCGAGAACGGGCGCCTGCGTCCGGCCTCCTGGGGTGAGGCGTTCCAGGCCATCGCGGCGAAGGTGAAGGGCACCGATCCGAAGCGCATCGGCGCCATTGTCGGCGATCTCGCCGCCGTGGAAGAGATCTTCGCCCTGCGCGAACTGATCCGCAGCCTCGGCTCGTCGAACCTCGATTGCCGCCAGACCGGCGCGGCCCTCGATCCGGCGCTCGGCCGGGCGAGCTACCTGTTCAACCCGACCGTCGCGGGGATCGAGGCGGCGGACGCGATCCTGATCGTCGGCGCCAATCCGCGCACGGAAGCGTCCCTGCTGAACGTGCGCATCCGCAAGCGGTGGCGCATGGCCCCGCTGGCGGTGGGCGTGATCGGCGAACAGATCGACCTGACCTATCCGAGCCACTATCTCGGCGCGGGTTCCGAATCATTGGCCGCTCTGGCGCGGGGCGAGCACAGCTTCCTCGAGATCCTCAAGGAGGCGCAGGCGCCGCTCGTCATCGTCGGTGCGAACGTCGCGCCCGGCGTGATGGCCGCCGCCGCGAAGCTCGCGGACGAGATCGGCGCGACGGCTGAGGGCCGTCCGGGCTTCGGCGTCCTGCACCATGCCGCGGCACGGGTCGGCGCCCTCGATCTCGGCTTCGTGCCGGGGGAGGGTGGCCTGACCTTCGGCGAGATGATCGCCGGCAACGGTGTCGACGTGCTGTTCAACCTCGGCGCGGACGAGTGCGAGATCGCCCCCGGCGCGTTCGTGGTCTACCAGGGCACCCACGGGGATAAGGGTGCCTCCCGTGCCGACGTGATCCTGCCCGGCGCCGCCTATACCGAGAAGAACGCGACCTACGTGAACACCGAAGGCCGCGTACAGGTCGCCAACCGGGCGGGCTTCCCGCCGGGTGATGCCCGCGAGGATTGGGCGATCCTGCGTGCCCTGTCGGACGTGCTCGGCAAGCGCCTGCCGTTCGATTCGCTCATCGCGCTGCGCAAGGCACTCTATGCGGCGCACCCGCATTTCGCGGGCGTCGACGCGGTGGAGCATGGCGACGTGGCGGGCGCTGTCGCGGCGTTGATCCAGCGCGGCGGCGAAACCGGGACCGGAGCCTTCGTGTCGCCGGTCGGTGATTTCTACCTGACCAACCCGATCGCCCGCGCCTCGCGCGTGCTGGCCGAGTGCTCGCGGCTCGCCCGCCAGCGCGCGGCCGAGCCGGCGCCCCTCGCGGCCGCCGAGTAGGAGAGCTCGATGACGCCCCTGGAAATGGTCGGGACCGTGCTCCTGATCGCGCTGAAGAGCTTCGTGCTGCTCGCGGCGCTCCTCGTCTTCATCGCCTATGCCCTGCTCGCCGATCGCAAGATCTGGGCAGCGGTGCAGTTGCGGCGCGGTCCGAACGTGGTCGGCCCCTACGGCCTGTTCCAATCCTTCGCGGACTTGCTCAAGTTCGTGCTGAAGGAGCCGGTGATCCCGGCGGGCGCCAACAAGGCGATCTATCTGCTGGCACCGCTGGTCTTCGCCATGCTCGCCCTGTCGAGCTGGGCGGTGATGCCGATCGCCGACGGCTGGGCCATCGCCGACATCAATGTCGGCATCACCTACATCTTCGCGATCTCGTCGCTCGGCGTGTACGGCGTCATCATGGGCGGCTGGGCGTCGAACTCGAAATACGCCTTCCTCGGCGCGCTTCGCTCGGCGGCGCAGATGATCTCCTACGAGGTCTCGCTCGGCTTCGTGATCATCTGCGTTCTGATGTGCGCGGGTTCGCTCAACCTCACGCGGATCGTGACGGCTCAGGACACCAGCCTCGGCCTGTTCGGCTGGTACTGGCTGTGGCTGTTCCCGATGTTCGTGGTGTTCTTCATCTCGGCGCTGGCCGAGACGAATCGCCCGCCCTTCGACCTGCCGGAGGCCGAATCGGAGCTCGTGGCCGGTTACATGGTCGAGTATTCCTCGACCCCGTACCTGCTGTTCATGCTGGGTGAGTACGTGGCCATCATGACCATGTGCGCGCTGGGCACGGTGCTGTTCCTGGGCGGCTGGCTCTCGCCGATCCCCTTCGCGCCCTTCACCTGGGTGCCGGGCGTGATCTGGTTCGTGCTGAAGGCGAGCTTCCTGTTCTTCATGTTCGCGATGGTGAAGTCCATCGTCCCGCGCTACCGCTACGACCAACTGATGCGGCTCGGCTGGAAGGTGTTCCTGCCCCTGTCCCTCGTCTGCGTCGTCGTGGTGGCCTTCGTTCTCAAGGTCGCCGGCCTCGCCCCCGGCGCCTGACGTCACGGAACTTCGGAGATCCGGGCATGAAGCTCGATCAGATTGCCAAGAGCCTCCTGTTGAAGGAGTTCGTGTCCGGGATGGTTCTCGGCATGCGCTACTTCTTCAAGCCGAAGGCCACGATCAATTACCCGTTCGAGATGGGCCACCGGGGTCCGCGCTTCCGGGGCGAGCACGCCCTGCGGCGCTACCCCAATGGCGAGGAGCGGTGCATCGCCTGCAAGCTCTGCGAAGCGATCTGCCCGGCCCAGGCCATCACCATCGAGGCCGGCCCACGCCGTAACGACGGCACGCGGCGCACCACGCGCTACGACATCGACATGGTGAAGTGCATCTATTGCGGCATGTGCCAGGAGGCCTGCCCGGTGGATGCCATCGTCGAGGGGCCGAACTTCGAGTTCTCGACCGAGACCCGCGAGGAGCTGCTGTACGACAAGCAGAAATTGCTCCTGAACGGGGATCGCTGGGAGCGCGAGATCGCGCGCAACATCGCGATGGACGCACCCTACCGCTGACAGGCACGCCCGCCTGTCCGCCGCCGCAATGCGGCAAAACCGTTGTGCCGGCTCGGGCCGGGTTCTATAGACGGGCCGCCTGCGGCGGCCTGACGCCACCGAGGCAGAAGGGGCCGCGCGAGCGGCCGGACGCACCAAGCGCATGACCGCAGCAGCCGCCTTCTTCTATCTGTTCGCGAGCATCACGGTCGCGTCCGGTTTCATGGTGATTGCCTCCCGCAATCCCGTCGCATCCGTGCTGTTCCTGATTCTCGCCTTCGTGAACGCGGCGGGTCTCTTCGTTCTGATGGGCGCCGAGTTCCTCGCGATGATCCTCGTGGTCGTCTATGTCGGCGCCGTCGCCGTGCTGTTCCTGTTCGTGGTGATGATGCTCGACGTGGACTTCGCCGAGTTGCGCCAGGGCTTCCAGCAGTACCTGCCGATCGGCGCGCTGATCGGCGCGATCTTCCTGGTCGAGCTGCTGCTGGTCGTGGGCTCCTGGACCATCGATCCGGGCCTCGTGCAGGCGCCGCTGGGCAATGTCGCGAGCGCCGAGAACGTCACCAACGCCCAGGCGCTGGGCCGCGTGATCTACACGGAGTACGCGTACTTCTTCCAGATCGCCGGCCTCATCCTCCTCGTGGCGATGATCGGCGCGATCGTGCTGACGCTGCGGGATCGCCCGGGCGTGAAGCGCCAGAATATCGCGGTGCAAAACGCCCGTACCCAAGCCACCGCCGTGGAGACCCGCAAGGTGCCCTCGCGGCAGGGCGTGGAAGTCTGATGCCCGCCGGAGGTTTTTGAACGATGATCGGCCTCAGCCACTACCTCACCGTCGCGGCGATCCTGTTCACGCTCGGCGTGCTCGGCATCTTCATCAACCGCAAGAACATCATCGTCATCCTGATGTCGGTCGAGCTGATCCTGCTCTCGGTCAACATCAACCTCGTGGCCTTCTCGACCCAGCTCAACGACATCACCGGACAGGTCTTTGCCCTGTTCGTGCTGACCGTCGCGGCGGCCGAGTCGGCCATCGGCCTCGCCATCCTGGTGGTGTTCTTCCGCAACCGTGGATCGATCGCGGTCGAGGACGTGAGCATGATGAAGGGCTGACCTAGCCCCTCGTCGTCTCCCAACCCGCCCCGCCCGACGCGAAGACGGACAGCCTTCCCCCGATGTACCACGCGATCGTCTTCTTCCCGCTCATCGGCGCCCTGACCGCCGGCCTGTTCGGGCGCTACCTCGGCGCGCGAACCTGCGAGCTGATCACCACGGCCTGCCTCGCCTTTTCGGCCCTGATCGCCTGGGGCGTCTTCATCGACGGCGGCCCCGAGGTGCGGGTGCAGGTGGCCTCGTGGTTCACCGCCGGCGACCTGACGGTCGACTGGGCCTTCCGCATCGATACGCTGACGCGGGTGATGCTCGTGGTCGTGACCTCGGTCTCGACCCTCGTGCACCTCTACTCCATCGGCTACATGCACGAGGACCCGCACCGGCCGCGCTTCTTCGCGTACCTGTCGCTGTTCACCTTCGCCATGCTGATGCTGGTGACGGCGGACAACCTTGTGCAGATGTTCTTCGGCTGGGAAGGCGTCGGTCTCGCCTCCTACCTGCTGATCGGCTTCTGGTACGAGAAGCCCTCGGCCAACGCCGCGGCGATGAAGGCGTTCATCGTGAACCGCGTCGGCGATTTCGGGTTCTCGCTCGGCATCTTCCTCGTCTTCGTGCTGTTCGGCTCGGTCGCCTTCGACGGGATCTTCCCGAAGATCGACACCGTGAAGGACCTGAGCTTCCATTTCCTCGGCTATGACTGGAACGCCCTGACGCTGGCCTGCCTGCTCCTGTTCATGGGCGCCATGGGCAAGTCGGCGCAGTTCCTGCTGCACACGTGGCTGCCGGACGCGATGGAAGGCCCGACCCCGGTCTCGGCGCTCATCCATGCTGCGACCATGGTGACGGCGGGTGTGTTCATGGTCGCCCGGCTCTCGCCGCTGTTCGAGGTGGCGCCGAATGCGCTGATCGTCGTGACCGTCATCGGCGGTATCACCGCCTTCTTCGCGGCGACTGTCGGCCTCGTTCAGAACGACATCAAGCGCGTCATCGCGTACTCGACCTGCTCGCAGCTCGGCTACATGTTCGTAGCGCTGGGCGTCGGCGCCTACTCGGCGGGCGTGTTCCACCTGTTCACCCACGCCTTCTTCAAGGCGCTGCTCTTTCTCGGGGCCGGCTCGGTCATCCACGCGATGCATCACGAGCAGGACATGCGGAACATGGGAGCGCTGCGCCGCTACATCCCCTTCACCTGCGCGATGATGGCGATCGGCACCCTGGCGCTGATCGGCTTCCCCTTCACCGCCGGCTACTACTCCAAGGACGCGATCATCGAGGCGGCCTACGCTTCGACCCGGCCCGGCCACACCCTGGCCTTCCTGTGCACCGTGATCGCCGCCTTTTTCACGTCGTTCTACTCCTGGCGCCTGTTCTTCATGACCTTCGAAGGTCCGGCGCGCTGGGGCGTGCATGCCCACGGGCATCATGACGACCATGCCCATTTGGCGGTGGCCCACTCGGCCATGGCGCATGAGGCGGACGGTGCTCCCGGCCATACCGAGGGCGCGGCTCACGACAACAAGGGTCACGACATCGAGCCCGCGCATCACAGCGACCTCGTGGCGGACGACCATCACGGCCATCACGGCGATCACACGCCGCACGAGAGCCCGCTGGTCATGACGATCCCGCTGGCGGTGCTGGCCTTCGGCGCCCTGTTCGCGGGCCTGATCTTCAAGAACAAGTTCATCGGGGAGGGCATGGATGCGTTCTGGGGTCATGCCCTGGCGCACGGCCCCGACAACCACATCATGCACGACATCCACCACGTCCCGGCGCTGGTGAGCTACGCCCCGTTCATCATGCTGGTCCTGGGCTTCGTCATCGCCTTCTGGATGTATATCCGTCGGCCGGAACTGCCCGGCGCCCTGGCGGCGCAGCAGCCGAGCCTGTACCGGTTCCTGCTCAACAAATGGTACGTGGACGAGATTTACGACGCGATCTTCGTGCGTCCCGCGAAGAAGTTCGGCCTGTTCCTCTGGAAGGAGGGCGACGGCCGGATCATCGACGGGTTCGGCCCGAACGGCGTCGCCGCCCGTGTCGTGGACGTCACCCGCGGGGTGGTCCGGCTCCAGACCGGCTACGTCTACCACTACGCGTTCGTCATGCTCATCGGCGTCGCCGGCCTCATCAGCTGGTACCTGATGTCCGGTCTTCCCAAGGGTGGCCACTGATGCGGCGGCCTTCGTTGCGGCAGGCAGAGGGGAATACGCAGTAAATGTTCGGCCTCGGCATCCTCTCCGGTCTGCTGATCGTGCCGCTCCTCGGAGCGGCCTTCATCCTCACGCTGAATGGCGACGAGGCATCGGTGGCGCGCAACAGCCGCTGGGCGGCCTTGGCGACCACCCTGGTCGTGTTCGTTCTCTCTCTGGTGGCGTGGTCGCGCTATGACGCCACCTCGTCGAGCTTCCAGCTCGTGGAGAGCCATGCGTGGCTCGCCGAGACGATCCGCTTCAAGCTCGGCGTCGACGGCTTCTCCATGCCGCTCGTGCTGCTCACGACCTTCCTGATGCCGTTCTGCATCGGGGCGTCGTGGAACTCGATCACGGTCCGCGTGAAGGAATACTACGTCGCCTTCCTGGTCCTCGAGACCACGATGATCGGCGTGTTCCAGGCCCTCGACCTCGTCCTGTTCTACCTGTTCTTCGAAGCAGGCCTGATCCCGATGTTCCTCATCATCGGCATCTGGGGCGGCAAGCGCCGGATCTACGCGAGCTTCAAGTTCTTCCTCTACACGCTGCTCGGCTCGGTGCTGATGCTGCTCGCCATCATGGCGATGCAGTGGGAGGCCGGGACCACCGACATCCCGACTCTGCTGCAGCACCGCTTCCCGGCGGGCCTGCAATGGTGGCTGTGGCTCGCCTTCTTCGCCTCCTTTGCAGTGAAGATGCCGATGTGGCCGGTCCATACGTGGCTTCCCGACGCGCACGTCGAGGCGCCGACGGCGGGCTCGGTGATCCTGGCGGGCATCCTGCTCAAGCTCGGCGGCTACGGCTTCATCCGGATCTCGCTGCCGATGTTCCCGCTGGCGAGCCAGGAATTCGCGCCGCTCGTCTTCGCTCTCTCGGTGGTCGCGATCATCTTCACGTCGCTCACCGCGATGATGCAGACCGACATCAAGAAGCTCATCGCCTACTCGTCGGTCGCCCATATGGGCTTCGTGACGCTCGGCCTGTTCACCCTCAACGAGCAGGGCATCCAGGGCGCACTGTTCCTGATGATCTCGCACGGCATCGTCTCGGGCGCGCTCTTCCTCTGCGTCGGCGTCGTCTACGACCGGATGCACACCCGCGAGATCGCGGCCTATGGCGGCCTCGTGAAGCGCATGCCGCTCTACGCGGCGGCGATGATGGTGTTCACCATGGCCAATGTCGGCCTGCCCGGCACGTCCGGCTTCGTCGGCGAGTTCCTGTCGATGATGGGTGCCTTCAAGGCCAACCCGATGGTCGCCTTCTTCTCGACCTTCGGCATCATCCTGTCGGCGGGCTACGCCCTGTGGCTCTACGCCCGCGTGATCTACGGGAAGCTCGACAAGCCCAACCTCCAGGGCATCCTCGACCTCGACCTGCGCGAGAAGATCATCATCGCTCCGCTGGTCGCCCTCACCATTTACTACGGCGTGCATCCTGCGCCCGTGCTCGACGTGTTCGCGCCTTCCACCGAGGCGTTGATGACGGGCATGAAGGCCGCGCTCGCCAACACCCAGACCGCGGCGGCTGCGCTGCCGGTCCCGCGCTGAGGCCGTTCCGATGCCGCCCGTCCACGCCGCCCTCCCATCCCTCGCGCCGCTCCTGCCCGAGTTGATCCTCGGCATCGGGGTGATGGTGCTGATCCTTTACGGCGCGTGGCGGGGCGAACGCTCCGCCGAGACCGTGAGCGTCGGTGCCCTGGTGCTGCTGCTCGTGGCCCTGTTCGCCGTGCTGTCGCAGCCGGCCACCGGGCGGGTCACGACCCTGTCGGGCGCCTTCGTGTCCGATGCCTTCTCCAAGGTGATGAAGTCGCTGGTGCTGCTCGGCTCGTCGGCGGCGATCGTGCTGGCGCACGACTTCTTCAAGCGCGAGAAGATCGACCGGTTCGAGTTTCCGGTGCTCATCGTCCTCTGCACGATCGGCATGATGGTGATGGTGTCGGCCAACGACCTCATCGCCCTCTATCTCGGCCTGGAGTTGCAGTCGCTCGCCGCCTACGTCATCGCGGCCTTCCACCGGGACGACGTCCGCTCCACTGAGGCCGGCCTGAAGTACTTCGTGCTCGGCGCACTCTCGTCGGGCATGCTGCTCTACGGCTCGTCGCTGATCTACGGCTTCACCGGCACCGTTTCCTTCCCCGGCATCGTCTCGGCACTCAACGATCAGGCCGGCGCGGGTATCGTGCTCGGCATCGTGTTCGTCGCGGCGGGCGTGTGCTTCAAGATGTCGGCGGTGCCGTTCCACATGTGGACGCCCGATGTCTATGAAGGCTCTCCGACTCCGGTGACGGCCTTCTTCGCCGCCGCACCGAAGATGGCGGCCGTGTCGATGACGGTGCGCGTGTTCATCGGCGCCCTGCCGGACGTCACGGCGGTCTGGCAGCAGATCTTCGTGTTCGTCTCCATCGTCTCAATGGCGCTCGGCTCCTTCGCGGCGATCGGGCAGCGCTCGATCAAGCGCCTCATGGCCTATTCGTCGATCGCCAATATCGGCTACGCGCTGATCGGCCTCGCTTCGGGCTCGCAGGAAGGGATCGAGGGCCTCGTCCTCTACATGATCATCTACCTCGCGATGACGCTCGGCACCTTCGCGATCATCCTCAGCCTGCGTCGCCGGGACGTGATGTTCGAGTCGATCGACGACCTGTCGGGCCTGTCGCGGACTCATCCCTGGCTCGCCTTCTGCCTCGCGGCGATGATGTTCTCGCTGGCCGGCATCCCGCCGCTCGCCGGGTTCTTCGCGAAGTACTACGTCTTCGCGGCGGCCATTAAGGCGGGTCTCGTGACGCTCGCGGTGATCGGCGTGGTGACTAGCGTGGTCGGCGCCTACTACTACCTGCGCATCGTCAAGATCATGTACTTC
Source organism: Methylobacterium sp. NFXW15 (assembly GCF_049887755.1). NCBI lineage: Bacteria > Pseudomonadati > Pseudomonadota > Alphaproteobacteria > Hyphomicrobiales > Methylobacteriaceae > Methylobacterium > Methylobacterium sp. NFXW15. The sequence goes on from NZ_JAGEKG010000005.1 coordinate 90,090, forward strand.
GACGAGCCGAAGGAGCGTTACGAGGCCATGGCGCCGGGCCTGCGGGTCGTGCTCGCCCTGTCGAGCATCGTGGTGATCCTGTTCGTCGTGGTGCCGCATCCCCTGCGGGCCGCTGCGGCGAACGCGGCCAAATCCCTCTTCTAGGATTGGCCTACCGTCTCGGAGAAGCGGCGCGGGCGGCGGGCCATAGGCTCCATGTCCATGACCGCCTCGGATCCACCAACACCGAAGCCATGGAGCGGGCGCGAACCGGAGAGGTCGGCCCGCTCTGGGTCGTTGCGCACCGCCAGGATGCGGGACGCGGACGGCGGGGCAACAGCTGGGCCTCGCTGCCCGGCAACCTCACGGCCAGCGTGCTATGGCCGGTGTCGAGGGTGGCGCCGGAGAGGCTTGCCGAACTCGGCTTCGTGGCGGGCGTGGCGCTCGCGGGGGCAGTGGACGCAGCCTGCGGCACCCTGCCGGATTGGGACAGGGCCGACGCCGCCCGATCTGTTCGCCTGAAATGGCCGAACGATCTCCTGCTTGGCAGCGCCAAACTCGCGGGCTTGCTCCTGGAGGCCGAGACGCTGCCCGGCGGGCGACGGGCGGTGGTGATCGGTTTCGGGGTCAACGTCGCCTCGGCGCCGGAGGGCTTGCGGGCGACTAGCCTTGCGGCAGCGGGTTACGTCGGCGGCCCGGAAGCGTTACTGGAACATCTCTCCGACCACATGGCCGCGCAGGCGCGTGTGTGGGACGGGGGCGCGAATTTCACCCGCATCCGCGCGCAATGGCTCGCGCGGGCCGCCGGTCTCGGATCCGAGATTGCGGTGGCGAGCGGGGAACGGGTCCTGCGGGGCCGGTTCGACACGATCGACGAGGGGGGGCGGCTCGTGATCCACGGCCCCGACGATACCCGGCATGTCGTGACCGCTGGGGAAGTGCATTTTGGAACGGCCGCGACGGCGGCCTGAGTTTGGACGACGACAGATGGCAATGGGACAGGAGGAGCTCGTCTTCCTGCCGCTCGGCGGCGTGGGCGAGATCGGAATGAATGCGGCGCTCTACGGCTTCGGGCCGCCGAAGGGCCGCAAGTGGATCATGATCGATTGCGGGATGGGTTTCGCGGGAGAGGAGGCGATGCCCGGCATCGACCTCATGTTCCCGGACCTGACCTTCATCGAGGAGCGCCGGAAGGACCTTCTCGGCATCTTCATTACGCACGCGCACGAGGACCATATCGGCGCGATCTCCGAATTGTGGACCAAGCTGCGCGTGCCGGTCTACGCGACGCGCTTCGCCAAGAACCTCCTCGAAACGCGCCGCCTCTCGGAGCCGGGCGCCCCGAAGGTGGAACTGCGCGAGGTGAAGCCGGGCAAGCGGCTGAACGTCGGCCCGTTCGACCTCGAATTCGTGCCGGTGGCGCATTCGATCCCCGAATCGAACGCGGTGGCGATCCGTACGGCGGCGGGCCTCGTCGTCCATACCGGCGACTGGAAGCTCGATCCGACCCCGGTCGCGGGCAACGTGACCTCGCCGGAGCAGTTCACCGCCCTGGGCGATGAGGGCATTCTCGCCCTGGTCTGCGATTCGACCAACGTGGTGCGCGAGGGCTTCTCCCCGAGCGAGACCGAGGTCGCCGCCACGCTCAAGAAGATCATCGCCGACGCTCCCCACCGGGTGGCTGTGACGACCTTCGCGTCGAACGTCGCCCGCATCCGCGCCGTGGCCGAGGCTGCCCAGGCCTGTGGGCGCGAGGTCATCGCGGTCGGCCGGGCCATGGACCGGGTGATCGATGTGGCCCGCGAATGCGGCTATCTCGACGGCCTGCCGGAATTCCGCCGCGCGGATTCGTGGAAGAGCATCCCCCGCGACAAGATCGTGGCCCTGCTCACCGGCTCGCAGGGCGAGAACCGGGCCGCGCTCGCCCGCGTCTCCCGCCGCGACCATCCGGACATCACCCTCGCCGAGGGGGACCGCGTGATCTTCTCATCGCGGGCCATTCCCGGCAACGAGCGGGATGTCGGCGCGATCATCAACGACCTGATCGAGCAGGGCGTCGAGGTCATCACCGACCGGACCGAGCTGGTCCACGTCTCCGGCCACCCGCGCCGGGACGAGATGGTCGAGATGTACAAGTGGACCCGCCCGCAGACGGCGATCCCCGTCCACGGTGAGGCCCTCCATCTCGATGAGCATGCCCGCTTCGCCCGCGCCCAGGGTGTCGGCCACGTGGTGAAGGCGCGCAACGGCGCCATGATCCGCCTCGCCCCCGGCAAGCCGGAGGTGGTGGAGCACGTGAAGGCCGGACGCCTCTACAAGGACGGCAACATTCTCATCGACGACAAGGACCGGGCGATCCCCGAGCGGCGCAAGCTGATGCAGGCCGGTCTCGTCTCGGTGGCCATCGCCATCGATGAGGACGGCGTGGTGCTGGGCGAGCCGGCGGTGGACATCATCGGCCTGCCGAACCGGGGCCGGAACGGCGAGGCGCTGATCGACATCGTGGTCGATGCGGTGTCGCAGACTCTGGCCGGGCTCTCGCGCGGCAAGCTGAAGGATTCCGAAGGCGTCGAGAAGACCGTGGACCGTGCGGTCCGGCAGTCGCTCAACGAGGTCTGGGGCAAGAAGCCCGCCTGCCACGTGCAGGTTGTGGAGGTGTGATATAAACGGCTGAACGCTCCGTCGTCTTTGCGAGCCGAGCGAAGCAATCCAGGGCAGCGTGCCATTCTGACAGGTCTCGTAGCCCTGGGTCGCTTCGCTACGCTCGCGATGACGGAACGCGGACATCCGCAAAGCAGCGCCAGGGAGGACAAAAAGAATGATCGGCCGGCTCAACCATGTGGCCATCGCGGTGCGCGACCTCGACGCCGCCACCGCGATCTACCGCGACACGCTGGGCGCGAAGGTGTCCGAGGCGCTGCCGCAGCCCGAGCACGGCGTCACGGTCGTCTTCGTGGAGCTGCCGAACAGCAAGGTCGAGCTGATGTCGCCGTTGGGCGAGGGTTCACCGATCGAGGCCTTCGTGGAGCGCAACCCGAACGGCGGCGTCCACCATGTCTGCTACGAGGTCGATGACATCATCGCCGCCCGCGACACGCTGAAGGCGCAGGGCGCGCGGGTGCTCGGCACGGGCGAGCCGAAGATCGGCGCCCACGGCAAGCCGGTGCTGTTCCTGCACCCGAAGGACTTCCTCGGCACGCTCGTGGAGCTGGAGCAGGTATGAGCGGCCTGATGCGGGTGTTCGGGCGCTCGACGCCCGCCACTCTCGCAGCCATCGCCGTCCTGGTGGCGATCTTCGTCGCCCTGGGGGTGAGCCTGTTCAAGCTCACCGTCGGCGGCGGGGTAGCCCTTTTCTTCGTTATCTGGTGGACGCTCCTGTTCGCCATCCTGCCTCTGCGCAACCATGCGGAGACGAGGCCGGAGCACATCGTGCCGGGGCAGGATCCCGGCGCGCCCGCCGCACCGCGCCTGCGGGAGAAGGCGCTCCTGACGACCGTCGTCACGGGCTTCGTCTTCCTGGGGGCGCTGGCGGTCTTCCCCCTCGCCGGGCTGTAATCCGGTCGCGTTGACACGCTGACCCCGCGCGCCACAACCCTGAGTGTGGTGAGACCCCGGCTCAGCCGGGGCGGGGAGGCAGCGCATGGTCGCTCTCGGGGGGAATCCGGCCGAAGGCGCCGCGCGGAAGGGGGAGAATCCGCCCCCCGCGAAGGCGGGCTGGCTTCTGCCCTTCATGCTCGCCCTGTTCTTCACCTGGGGGCTGGCGACCGTCCTCGTCGACATCATCACGCCGAAGCTCAAGAGCCTGTTCTCCCTTAGCTATGCCGAGGCGACGCTCACGCAGTTCTGCTTCTTCCTCGCCTATGCGGTGATCTCCCTGCCTGCCGGGGCGCTCGTCGCGCGGATCGGCTACATCCGTGGGCTCGTCCTCGGCCTCCTCGTCATGGCGGCAGGGGGCCTGATGTTCACGCCCGCCGCGAAGGTCGGCGTCTATCCCCTGTTCCTGGCCGCACTTTTCGTCATGGCCTCCGGCATCGCGGTGCTGCAGGTCGCGGCCAACCCTCTGGTGACCGGCCTCGGAGCCCCCGAGAGTGCGCCGAGCCGCCTGACCCTGGCCCAGACCTTCAATTCGCTCGGCACCACCATCGGCCCGGCGGTCGGCGCCTGGGCGATCCTGTCGCGCGGACCGGCTCCGGCCGATCCCGCCACCCTCTCGCCCGAGGCGCTCGCCGCCGCCCGTCAGGCCGAGGCCGCCGTGTTGCAGACGCCATTCCTCGTCATCGCAGGCGGGCTCGCTGTGCTCGCGGCCGTCTTCTGGACGCTTCGCCGCTGGCTGCCGGAGGAGGGCGGAGCGGACGGGACCAAGGGCATCGGCCTCGATCTGCTGGGCCGACCGCGCCTCGCCTTCGGCGCACTGGCGATCTTCCTCTATGTCGGGGCGGAGGTCGCCATCGGCACGCTGATGGTGAGCTATCTCGAGCAGGAGCGGGTTCTGGCGGCGAGCCCCGAGCAGGCCGGGCATCTTCTGAGCGTCTATTGGGGCGGCGCGCTGGCGGGGCGGATCGTCGGCAGCTTCGTGCTGCGCAAGGTGAAGGGCGGGGCGGCGCTCGCGCTCTGTGCCCTGGCGGCGGGGAGCCTCGCGACCCTCTCGGCTCTGACCGGCGGGACGATCTCCGGGTGGAGCCTGCTGGCCGTCGGCCTCGCCAACTCGATCCTGTTCCCGACGATCTTCGCCATGGCGATCGAAGGGTTGGGACCGCGCACCGCGCAGGGCGCGGGCATCGTCTGCGTCGCCATCGTCGGCGGCGCGGTGGTGCCGGTGATCACCGGGGCCCTGGCCGACCGGATCGGCCTCCAGGCCGCCCTCATCGCGCCGATCGCCTGCTACGCCTGCATCGCCGCTTACGGGCTCGCCTCGCTGAGAGGGCTGGCCGCCTCGGTGCCGAAGGCGGCTTAGAGCCTCTCACGAGACTCCCGTTCCTCGGGAGGTCTCCCCTAGCCTCGACGGCGCGGCGGGACTCTTGTGAGAGGCTCTCAGGCGCCGCTCTGCTCGTCCAGGAACTGCCGCATCAGGACATGGGCGATGGCCATGGGCGGGGGCGAGACGAGTCCCTCGGGATGGGTCCCCTCGATCATCGCCGCCACCGCCTGGCGGTCGAACCAGCGGGCATCCTCGATCTCGGTCGGGTCGGTGACGATCTCCCCGTCCAGCGCCTCGGCGACGCAGCCGAGCATGAGCGATGAGGGGAACGGCCAGGGCTGCGAGGCTCGGTACGAGACCGCGCCGACGCGGATCTTCGTCTCCTCGTAGACCTCCCGGCGGACGGCATCCTCGATGGTCTCGCCGGGTTCGAGGAAGCCCGCGAGGCAGGAGAACATGTGCGGCCGGAAATGCGGGCCGCGGCCCAGCAGGCAGGTCTCGCCCCGGCGCACCAGCATGATCACCACGGGATCGACGCGCGGGAAATGATGGGCGTTGCAGGCCCGGCATTCCCGTCGGAAACCTCCGGCCGCGGTGAAGGTCGGCGCGCCGCAATTGGCGCAGAAGCGGTGGCGGCCATGCCAGTCGAGCATCGACTTGGCGACCGCCAGGAGCCCGAGTTCCTCCGCCTCGACGGTGCCGTCGGTGGCGATGCTGCGCAGGTCGAGGCTGCGGTTCTCGGTGCCTTCCAGGGTCGGCAACTCGTCCGCCGGGATCGAGGCGGCGAAAACCGGGCGACCGTCCCATCGGCCGAGGAATACCGTCTCGGTACGCTCAACCGCATGGGGGAGGGTCGAGGCCGACTGGATTGCCGTATCGCCGCGCAGCAGGAAGCGGTCGCCCCCGAGGATGAGGAGGCCCGTGCCCTCCGCATCGAGGGGCGGCACCGTCTCCTCGGGCTGCTCGGCCGAGTGGCGATCGAGGCGGTTGCGGACGAAGCCGAGGGTGGCGAGGGAATCCGTCATCGGGGTCAGGCCGCCGCGAACAGGGAGCCCGCCCGCTCGGCGAGCTGGGCGCGGGCATGGAGCGGGTAGGGGGTACGGGTCTCGAAGCCCCAGACCGGGCCGGGCCAGGCAGGATCGGAACGGAACCGCCCGATCACGTGAACATGGAGCTGGGGAACCATGTTGCCGAGCGCCCCGACATTGACCTTGTCGGGCTTGGCGAGCTCCTGCATCACCCCGGTGGCGAGGCGAATCTCCTGCCAGAGCGCCGCCGAATCCGGCTCGGCGAGATCGGTGATCTCGCTCACGCCCGCCCGCCGGGGCACCAGGATGAGCCAGGGAAAGCGGGCATCGTCCATCAGCAGAACCCGCGACAGGGCGAGATCGCCGAGATGGACGGTATCGGCTGAGAGGCGCGGGTCGAGGACGAATTCGGACTCGGTCATCCCGCTTCTATAGCGCGGCCGCACCCGCCGAACAGGCGAGTGCGGCGCCGAATGCCGAGCTCGTTCACAGGGTCGGCACAGTCCCTTGGCGGCCGACGATGATGGTGCTGGCATCCTGCGCCCCATCCGGGGCGGCGTTGGTGAAGACCGTCACGAAGGCTCCCGGTATCAGCAGGGCCTTCTCGCCGGGCGCGACCTGCGTCACCGGCGTGCCGGCGGGGATCTCGACGGCGGCGCTGGTCTCGCGACCCTCGCCGTAGGTGAGTGTCGCCTTCCGCGGGCCGGTCCCGCTCAGGTCGGAGATCCAGCCGCCTGTCAGGGTCGCCCCGGGCTGCGTGTCCCAGGGCTGGCGCCCCGCTGCGAAACCGCGCTCCGACGGGGAATAGAGCGTCACCAGTTCAGCCCGTGCGGTTTCACCCGGGGTGACCACGGTGATGTAGCTCTCCGGCTTTATGTCGCGCAGGCGCGCTCCGCTCGCCATGTAGACCTGTGTCTTCGGCCCCATGGCGACGGTGAGGGTGCCGCCGTTCGGCCGCTGGATGGTCAGGTTGTCGCCGTTGCGGACCTGCACCGTTCCGCGGAAGCGGTGCGTCGAGGGCTCCGGCTTCGACGGCTGAGCCAGAGCAGGTGCGGCGGCGAGCAGCGCGGCGAGGACAGGGAGGGTGCGGATCAAGGAATTCCTCCGGCCAAACGAGAAGCCCTGCCCGAACGTGGCCGTGGGGCGGGGGGTTCCGGTCAGTGGGCCATCAGAACAGGCATGTCTGCGTGCGCCAGCACATGGCTCGTCACGCCGCCGAAGATCATCTGGCGCAGGCGGCTCTGCGTGTAGGCGCCCTTGATGAGCAGATCGCACCCGAAGTCCTTGGCCTCGGCCAGGAAGGTCTCGCCGGGGGTGCGCCGCCCGGTCGGCAAGGCGCGGTGCACGGCATCGACGCCTTCGCAGGCCAGAGCCTGGGCGAGGTCCTGAGCGCTCGGCCCCGGCACCATCCCGCCCTCGACGCTGAGCACCATCACCTTCTTGGCCGAGCGCAGAAACGGCGTCGCGAAGGCGACCGCCCGGGCGGTCTCGGTGGAGCCGTTCCAGGCGATCAGCACCGCCTCGCCGAGGCTGGTGGGCGCGGACGGCGGCGCGAGCAGGATCGGACGCCCGCTCTCGAACAGGGCGGTCTCGAAGGTGGTCATGCGCGGGGCGTTGTCGCCCGCCCCCGGACGGCCGACCACGGTGGCCGAGAACAGCCGCGCATACTGGCCAAGGAAGGCATCGCCGGTCGGCACGTCCTGGCGCCATCGGTAACGGGGCCCGGCCTCCATCACCCGGTCGGGGATGCATTGGCCATCGCGCGGATGGCGGGGAATGCCCGCCGCATCCATGGCGGCGACGAAGCGCGACCCGGCCTCCTCAGCCTCCGCGATATCCGCTTCCTCGTCGCGCAGCCACGTCATGCCGCCGACCATGTCGACGGGCACGTATTCGGCCAGAGCCGGGCGCAGGGAGACGCCTTCGATCAGGCTGCCGAAGCGCGTGGCAGCCAGACGCGTCGTCTCGAACACGGAGGGCAGGGCGTCGTGCATCGCCACAGGTACGAGCAGGGTCTTCATCATGCCGTCCTCGGGGCTGACGTCGTGGAACGGGCGCGAGGCTAGCGATCCTCTCGGCCTATGAAAACCGGGCGGCGCCGTGCCCCCACACGGTTTTCGAGGAACGACCGCAGGCGCTCGGTCAGGGGGCGCTCCACGACGGCATGGACGGCCAGGGACACCGCGAGGGCGAGACCCGTCATCGCGAGCATCGCCCCCCAGGGATGCAGAGCCGGGGCGAGGCCGAGCCGCAGGAGTGCCTCGCGACCGACCCGTAGCGCGAAGGGATGGGTGAGGTAGAGCGCGTAGGAGGCATCCCCGAGCCGTGCCAGCCCCCGCATCGGAGCGGGCAGGGCGGTGATTTCGGCCCTGTCGCGGGACGGGCCGAGGGCGGCCGCCGCGACGAGGAGCAGGGCCGGAAGGCCGACGAGCAACGGCCGCGCGAAGCCCGGCACCTCGGCGCCGTCCTGAAGCTGCCGCGCGGCCAGCAGAAATCCCGCCGCGCCGAGAAGGGTGAGGCCGATCCGCAGGACGGGAGGCAGGCGCAGGCCGAAAACTCGCGCAAGGCCGAGCAGGGCCCCGAGGGCGAATTCGAGGACGATCGGGTCCGCCCAGAAGGCGAGGGGCATGGGCAGGGCGACGAGCGTCCCCGCCGTGACGAGAGCGACAAGGACGGCGCAGAGCCAGACCACCGCGCCGCGCAGGGTGAAACCCAGCCCGAGGGCGAACACGGCGTAGAACGCCATCTCGTAATTCAGCGTCCAGCCAAGGCCGTAGAGTGGCTGCACCGCGCCGTCAGGCCGCGCCAGAGGCCAGAACAGGAACGAGGCCGCGACGAAGGCGGGATCACGGACCAGCGCCCCCGCCTCGCCGAGCAGGGAGGGAACAGCCAGAGCGAGAGCGAGGTAGAGCAGGGTGGTGAGCCAGTAGAGCGGCGCCACCCGCGCGATCCGGTGAGCGAGGAAGTGTCCCCGGCCACCGGGCAATCCGACCAGCGGACGGCTCGCCAGCACGATCACCAGCCCGGAGATCACGAAGAACAGGTCGACGCCCGCCCACCAGGGCAGGACCGTATCGGGCGAGAGCGTCTCCCCGGCACCACGGGCGGCGAGCAGCCCGGCTTCGTGACGTGCATGGTGCCAGACCACCATCGCCGCCGCGACGGCCCGCAGGATCTGAACGAAAATCAGCATCGGGCCAGTCTATCCGGCGTCTTCGTAGCGGAACCTGCGCCCGGATTGTCCGGTCCAGTTGCCGGTATCAGGAACAATCTCCGGAAGTTGCCGTTGACCCAGGAATCCGGCGCTCGAGGCGTCGCCAAGTGCCGTTGGGTCTTCTGGATCCGGCGCGGGCGACGCATGAGTTCGTCAGTTTTCTCTTGATACGAGGTCACTTGATGCTCAAGAATTACGCTGCTGCTTCCGCGATGGTTCTGGCCCTGTCCAGCCCCGCCTTCGCCCAGATGAATGACTTCCGTATGGAAGCGATGCAGGCGAACGCGTTCGAGGTCCAGTCGGCGCAGATCGCCCTTCAGAAGTCGCGCAACGCCCGCGTTCGCACCTACGCCAAGGAAGCCCTTCGTGACCACCGCGCCGCGAACGTAGCGCTGTCCGGCGGTGCCACCGGCTCCATGGGTGCGATGGCCGATGGCGGCCCGATCGGCGGCCTGATCGGTGCTCCGCTCGCGGTTGCGGGTGGCGCGGTCGGCGCGGGCCTCGGCGCCGCGACGGGCGCTGTGAGCGGCACCCTGACGGGTGGCCCGGTCGGCGGTCTTGAGGGCGTGGGCAACGGCGCGGCGCGTGGCGCGGCGGCGGGCAGCCGCATCGGCGGCGGTGGCATGGTCGAGAACACCGGCGCGGGCACGATGGTGCCCCCGAACGCGCAGCAGCAGGCGATGCTCGCCGAGCTGTCGGCGACCCCGGCCGGTCCGCGCTTCGACCGTCTGTATGTCGATCAGCAGTTGCAGTCGCACCAGATGGCGATCAGCATGACGCAGTCCTACGCTCAGGGTGGCCCGAACCCGGCGCTCCGGACCTACGCCCAGCAGGTTCTGCCGTCGCTTCAGGAGCATTACGGCATGCTGCAGCGCCTCCCGCGCTCCATGTAATTCAGCGATAGGCTGAGAATGCCGAAGGGCGGTGGGTCAAACGACCCACCGCCCTTTTTCGTGGCTGATTTGCTGGTCGAAGAATGCCGGGGCAGAGCCCGGCATTCTCAAAGGATCAGTTGCAGGTGATGGTGGCCGAGGGGCGGATCGCTTGGCCCTGGTGATCGGCGGCGGGGGCGAAATCGCCGGTTTCGGGGTTGCGGACCAACAGTTGGCCGTTGGCCACGCCGAAATGCGCCCCGTGCAGCTGGATCGTCCCGGCATCGACCTGCTCCTTCACGAAGGGGAAGGTCATCAGGTTCTCGAGGCTCTGGCTCACCATCGCGTGTTCCAGACGGGTGAGGTAGTCCGGCGCACTCGAATCGCCCGCCTTGGCTTCGGCCGGAGCGACGAGGGACGTCCACTTGCCGATGAAGTTGCCGGGCGAGAGCGGCTCGGCCTTGTTCGCGTAGGCCTTGATGCCACCGCAGGTAGCGTGGCCGAGGACGACGATGTGCTTCACCTTCAGACCGATCACCGCGAACTCGATGGCCGCCGAGGTGCCGTGATAATCGCCGCCGGTCTCGTAGACCGGAACGATGTTGGCCACGTTGCGGATGACGAAGAGTTCGCCCGGCCCGGCGTCGAAGATAGCCTCAGGCGCGACACGGCTGTCGCAGCAGCTGATGATCAGCACCTCGGGGGCTTGGCTGGTGGCCAATTCCTTGAACCGGCGGCTCTCCTCCGGGAAGCGACCGGACAGGAACGCGCGGTAGCCGTTGGTCAGGGCCTGGGGAAACATTCTACCTCCTCGGTTGTCGCACCCTATACCGCAGGTGCGAGATCAGTGTTCGTGCCAATGCAGAACGGTTGGAGCGGCTGTCGTAGTTCCGGAAATCGCGTGCGCGACGACACGTGCAAGACCCGCCGGCTCGATCCGCTCGCGCGTCGCCTGGAGTTCGGCCAGCGTCCACCAGCGCGTGCCCTGGACCGGATTATCCTCCGTCTCGGCCAGGAGGCTCGTGTCGATCCGGTCGTCGGGGAGCCGCACGAGGAAGTAGCGCTCCCGCGCATCGCGGGATTGCTTGAACAGATGGAACGGCCCGTCGCAGGACGCGATCTGGGGTCCGATCGTCACGTCGCTGCGGCCGATCTCCTCCCCGAGTTCGCGAGCGCAGGCGGTCACGTGGTCTTCCCCCGGTTCCAGCCCGCCGCCGGGCATGAACCAGAAGCGAAGCGGCTCGCCATCCGGCCCCTTCGTGTGGACCGAGGTGTAGGCGATCAGCAGCAAGCGGTCCGCCGGATCGAGCACGATGGCACGGGCGATGTGGCGGATGGGCGGGCTCATGCGGGCGAATCTAGCGCAAAGCTTGCGCCCGTCATCGGGGCGGGCGACCAGATCACGACCGGCAGGCCATGCGCGTCGTGCTCCGGCGCTTCGGGAAGGGGGGTCGCTCGACCGAGGAGGATGTCCCGCGCGGTGACGAGACCGGCCAGGGCATCGAGATGGTCGTCGGCGGGCACGCCCGGGGGGCGCGCCGCGATCAGGGCCTCCGGCAATCCGGCGGCGGCCAGCAGCGCCCGGCGCAGGCCGAGACCCTGAGCCGCGAGCGGCCCCTTCTTCGGGAGGCCGAGGGGCTTCGCTCCATTGAGGGCCTGGAAGGCGATTTCCGGATGGACCTCGTGGACGCGCGGGCGCAAGTCCGGCCGGTCGCGCAGGAGGCGATCCACCTCTCGGACATAGCGGAAGATGTTCCAGCCCTGGATCGAGGGGGCGAAGGGCGGGTCGCTGCCCTCGCGGGAAAGCCGCTTGGCCGTGTCGTAATCGGGCGCATAGACCGATGCGCGCGGCGGCATCGGAAAGACCGAGGCGCGCGCGGGTCCGAGCCGGGCGCGGGCGGCGAGATCGGCCGTCCGGCCACCGCCGAGGATACGATCCGGCAGGCCGATGGGCACGTCGATGCCGAGGACGAGCGGTGCCTCCGGCCCGTCGAGCAGGGCAGCGACCGATTCGAAACGGCCGCAGCGGAACCGCTCCGGATCGTCGTGATCCATCAACGCGCCCGCCCACGCGCCCCGGCACCCGTCGAGACCCGCGATCCAGCGCGCCATTGCGCGTTCCCTCCTTGCCCGAAGCGGATGCGCCCGCTATGCGCCCGGCGGGACGGGGCCGTCCGTCGGGGAGATACCGTGATGAGCGAGATCCGTCCGCGCCGCAGTGTTCTCGCCATGCCCGGTGCCAACGCGCGGGCCATCGAGAAGGCCCGCTCCCTTCCCGCCGACGTGATCCTCATCGATTTGGAGGACGGCACCGCGCCCGCCGTCAAGGCGGCGGCACGGGACTCGGTTGCGGCAGCGGTGGCGGCCCGGGGCTTCGGCGCCCGCGAGGTCGTGGTGCGCATCAATCCGCCGGAGACCGAGGAGGGTGAGGCCGACCTTGCCGCCCTGGCCAAGGCTGCCCCCGACGCCGTGCTGGTGCCCAAGGTGAAGAGTTCCGACGCGCTGATCGCCGTGGGCTCCCGCCTGCGCCGCCTCGGCGCCCCCGCCTCGACCCGCGTCTGGGCGATGATCGAGACGCCGATGGCCGTGGTGAACGCCGCCGAGATCGCTAGCGCCGCCCGCGATGTCGATGCGCGGCTCTCCGCGCTGATCGTCGGGCCGAACGATCTCCTCAAGGCCGGGCGCATCCCGGCACCGGGCCGCGCCGCCCTCATCCCGTGGCTGATGCAGGTGCTCGCCGCCGCCCGCGCCTACGAGATCGAGGCCATCGACGGCGTGTTCACGAACTTCAAGGATGAGATCGGCTTCGAGGCCGAGTGCCGTCAGGGTCGCGAGCTGGGCTTCGACGGCAAGATGCTGATCCATCCGAGCCAGATCGGCCCGGCCAACGCAGCCTTCTCCCCGGACCCGGACGAGGTGGCGCAGGCGCGCAAGATCGCCGCCGTGTTCGATGCCCCCGAGAATCACGGGCTCGGCGTGGTCGGGGTCGACGGGCGCATGGTCGAGCGGCTGCATGCCGAGGCGGCCAAGCGCACGCTCGCTATCGCCGAGGCCATCGAACGCCTCGGCGCCTGACGCGATGGGCGATCTGCCTTCGGTCGGCATCCGTCTGCTCGACGCCCGGCTGACCGGCTGGGGCTTTCCCCGCTGGGGCTCTGAGGCCGCTGCCGGGCTCGACCTCCATGCCTGCCTCGATGCGCCCCTGGACCTCGCGCCGGATTCACCGGCCGCGCTGATCCCAGCCGGTTTCAGCGTGCTGATCCGCGACCCTGCTTGGTGCGGCCTCGTTTTCCCGCGCTCCGGCCGGGGCCACCGCGACGGGCTGATCCTCGGCAACGGCACCGGGGTGATCGATGCCGATTACGAAGGGCCGCTGATGATCTCGGCCTGGAACCGTTCGCGCCAACCGGTGCGGATCGAGCCCGGCGAGCGCATCGCTCAACTCGTCTTCACCCGCATCGCCCGGCCGGTGCTGAGCGTCCTCGACGGCGACGCCGGGCCGGGCTCGGCGCGAGGTGAGGGCGGGTTCGGGTCCAGCGGACGATAAGCGCGGGTTCGATCAAGGCCGGATCACGGGGCGCGATGCTCCGTCCTCCCCACGATGGGGATCCTGGCAAAACTCGTCTCACCCGCTTCCCCATGACGAGAATCCGGCCGCGGTGAGCGGGAATGGGCGCCTGCGCTTCGCGAATAGGCGGCAATACACCGTTGTTTAGATCTATTCATAGATAACTTCTAAATCATTCTTGTTTCTTGAACGTTTCTCTCATGCTACCGGCGGCTATCAAGGGACATAACGCCGCAGGATGCGTCGATGACGATCGATTTCCTCTCGAATGATACCAATGAAAGAGCGATCTTCGGCCTGGATAACCATCGCATCGCGCAAGAACCACCACGAAAACTTCTCGTTGTGCTTGCCTCGACGATTTCGATCGCCACAATCATCCCCGTCCAGGCCGCCCCACACCCGGCACCGGGCGAGGCTGCCGTCACGCTCGATGCGCTGTCGGTGGAGGCGCGGGGCGCCGAATCGGGGGAGGCGGGGGGCCTTCCGCCGACCTTCGCAGGTGGTCAGGTCGCAAGGGGCAGCCGGCTCGGGATCCTCGGCAACCGGGACATCATGGCGACGCCGTTCAGCGCGGCGAGCTACACAGAGAAGACCATCCGCGACACGCAGGCCGTCGGCGTCGGCGAACTCCTTACGCGGACGGACCCGTCGGTGCGTGCCTCCATCGGCAGCGGCAACCGCTACGACGCGCTGACGATCCGCGGCTTCCGGGTCGAGAACCGCGAGTTCGCCCTGAACGGCCTCTACGGCCTCGTGCCGGATTACCGGATCAACCCCGCGCCCCTCGAACGGATCGAAGTGCTGAAAGGGCCGGCGGCCTTCCTGTTCGGCATGCCGCCCAATGGCAGCATTGCCGGCACGGTGAACGTCGTCACCAAGCGCGCGGGTGACGCACCGCTGACGCGGGCAAGCGTCGATTACGCCTCCACCGCGCGGGGCGGGGGTCAGATCGACGTGTCGCGGCGCTACGGCGAGGAGCGTCAGGTCGGCGTGCGCATCAACGGTGGGGGCTTCGGGGGCGAGACGCCCATCGACCATACGGGCCAGCGCAACGGCGTCGGCTCCCTCGCCCTCGACTATGCCGGGGACCGGCTCCGGCTCTTCGCCGACGTGATCTATCAGCACGATGCCTACGACGCGCAGACACGGGGCGGACTTCCGGTGCCGGGCCTACGCATCCCTCGGGCGCCCGATCCGCGCCGGAACATGTCGCAGAGCTTCAACTTCTCCCGCGCCGACAGCCTCACCGGGCTCGGCCGGGCGGAATACGACCTGACCCCCGACATCACGCTGTTCGCCGCGCTCGGCGCCAACCACTTCACCTATGACAAGCAGGAGAACCCGGCCTTCACGCTGCTCGACGCGCGCGGAAAGACCAAGGTGAACTCCATCTTCCAAACCGGCGACACGGTGGGCATCTCCGGTGAGGCGGGGGCGCGGGCGCGCTTCGCCACGGGCGGGATCCGCCACGAGGCGGCCATCACCGCCACGCTCCTCGACCAGAACCTCACCCTCGGCCAGACCACCTACCCGGACTACTTGACGAACCTCTACGCTCCGGTCCGTCTCGCCACGCCGGGCCGCCCGCTCGCGAAGGGCACCTACCCGAGAGGCCGGTCGAGCTACAACCGGATGACAAGCTACGGCGTCGCCGACACGATGACCTTCGCGGACGGGCTGGTGGACCTGCTGGTCGGCGTGCGGCGGCAGGAGATTGACACCGGCAATTACGCGCCAGTGACGGGTCTCACGAGTTCCGCCTACGACAAGGGCGCGACCAGTCCGGCCTTCGGCCTCGTCCTGCACCCGACGGAGACGCTGTCCCTCTATGCCAATGCCGTCCAGGGCCTCACCGCCCTGCGGGCGCCAGGCACGGCGATCAATGCCGGCCAAACCTTCGCACCGGCCCTGACGCGGCAGCACGAGGTCGGCACGAAGCTCGACTTCAAGACCTTCGGCGTTACGCTCTCGGCCTTCCAGATCACCAATTCGGCCGGCAACACCGACCCGCTCACCCAGATCTACGGTGTCGGCGGCAAGCAGCGGAATCGCGGCTTCGAGGGGACGATCTTCGGCGAGGTGGCGCCGAACCTGCGGGTCATCGCGGGAGCGACGCTTCTCGACGCCCGCTGGGAATGGACGCGGGGCGGTCTCTACACTGGCAATCCGGCCACCGGGGCGCCGCGCTTTCAGGCCACGGCGGGCTTCGAGTGGGACATGCCGTTCCTGCGCGGCCTCACCGCCATCGCCACCGTCGTCTACACCGGCTCATCGTATGCCGGCACGACCTTCACGAAGCTGCTCTTCTCGAAGATCCCCAACTGGACGACCGTGGACCTGGGATTGCGCTACACGACGCTGGTACGGGACAAGCCGGTCACGCTCCGCGCGACGGTGACGAACGTGACCGACAGCCACCACTGGATCGCCAACCCGAACGGCGCCCTGATCCTCGGCGCACCCCGCACGGCCTGGCTCTCGGCCTCGATCGACTATTGAAGACGAGGATCCCAAAGGACGAGTCCTTTGGTGGGGTCCAGGAGTGAAACCCCTGGGAGATCGCAGGGCTCCGCCCTGCACCCGCCAGAGGGCTCGCCTCCTGGACACCCTCACTCAGTCCAGCGTCTTCCCCAGCCGCCCCGCCAGATCCTGGATGTACTGGAAGGCCGTGCGTCCGGAGCGGTGGCCGCGCGTCGTCGCCCATTCCAGAGCCTCGGCGCGCAGGCGTTCGGGGGCGATCTCCAGGCCGTAGCGGGCGACATAGGCGTCGATCATCGCGAGGTACTCGTCCTGGCTGCACTTGTGGAAGCCGAGCCACAGGCCGAACCGGTCCGACAGCGAGACCTTCTCCTCCACCGCCTCGCCGGGGTTGATCGCCGTGGAGCGCTCGTTCTCCATCATGTCCCGCGCCAGCAGGTGGCGGCGGTTCGAGGTGGCGTAGAACAGCACGTTCGCGGGTCGGCCCTCGATGCCCCCGTCCAGCGCCGTCTTCAGGGACTTGTACGACGTGTCGTCGGCATCGAACGACAGGTCGTCGCAATAGACCAGCCAGCGATGCGGGTCGGGCCGGAGCAGGGCCATCAGGTCCGGGAGGGCCTCGATATCCTCGCGGTGGATCTCCACGAGCTTCATGGGCCGGGTGCCCGCCGGGCGGCGGGCGTTGATGTCGGCATGGGCCGCCTTCACCAGCGAGGACTTGCCCATGCCGCGCGCGCCCCAGAGCAGGGCGTTGTTCGCGGGCAGGCCGCGGGCGAAGCGCTCGGTGTTCTCGACCAGGATCTCCCGCGCCCGGTCGATGCCGGTGAGCAGCGCCATGGCGACATGCGCCACCTGCGGCACCGGCACGAGCCGCCGCTCCGGCCCCCAGAGGAACGCATCGGCCGCATCCGGGTCGAAGGGCGGCGGAGCGGGCGGCGCCGCGCGCTCCAGGGCGGTGGCAATGCGCTCCAACAGGGGCATCAGGGCGTCGAGGGGGGCGGAGCTTGTCATGCGGGGCTTGTGATGGCGCGAGTCGCGGGGGAGATGCCGCCTCATAAGGCGGGCGGCGGCGAAAGGCACGCGTTGCCTCACCCCCTTGGGTGAACCGTTTTGCTTGTCCCATCCGGCGCGATGCGGCAAAGCGGGGCCCGCGCGGGCCGCGACCCCGCGACCGACCTGAGCCGAACCGATGCACGACATCCGCGCCATCCGGGACAACCCGGACGCCTTCGACCACGATCTCGAGCGCCGGGGCCTCGATCCGCTCTCGGCTGCGTTGATCGCTCTGGACGAGGCGCGGAAGGCCGCCGTTTCGGCCGCCCAGGCCAATCAAGAGCGCCGCAACGCGCTCGCCAAGGAGATCGGCGGGGCCAAGAAGGCCAAGGACGAGGCGCGCGCCACTGCGCTGATGGCGGAGGTTGCCGCCCTCAAGGAGGCCGGTCCCGGCCTCGAAGCCGCACAGGCTGAAGCGGGCAAGGCCCTCGACGCACGGCTCGCCGCCATCCCCAACCGTCCGAAGGCCGACGTACCCGAGGGCGCCGACGAGCACGGCAACGTGCTCTACCGCAGCCACGCCTCGACCCGGGAACGCCTCGGAGAGGGCAAGGAGCATTTCGAGATCGGCGAGGCCATGGGCCTCATGGACTTCGAGACGGCCGCCAAGCTCTCCGGCTCGCGCTTCGTGGTGCTGAAGGGGCAACTCGCCCGGCTCGAACGGGCGCTCGGGCAATTCATGCTCGACCTGCACACGCAGGAGCACGGCTACACCGAGGTCGCGCCGCCGATCATGGTGCGCGACGAGGCGATGTTCGGCACGGCGCAATTGCCGAAGTTCGAGGATGATCAGTTCGCGGTGCTCGATGGCGAGGCGCTGCGCGGGGCGTCCGCCTCCGAGCAGCCCCGCCGCTGGCTCGTCCCCACCGCCGAAGTCCCGCTGACGAACCTCGTCCGCGAGTCGATCCTACGCGAGGAGGAGCTGCCGCTTCGCTTCACCGCGCTCACCCCCTGTTTCCGGGCCGAGGCCGGGGCGGCGGGGCGGGACACGCGCGGCATGCTGCGCCAGCACCAGTTCAACAAGGTCGAACTGGTCTCGATCACGACGCCGGAGGCTTCCGCCGACGAGCATGAGCGGATGCTCACGAGCGCGGAGGCCGTGCTCAAGAAGCTCGACCTGCCATACCGGGTGATGACGCTGTGCACCGGCGATATGGGCTTCGCCAGCCAGAAGACCTACGACATCGAGGTCTGGGTGCCGGGCCAGAAGACCTACCGGGAGATCTCCTCCTGCTCGGTCTGCGGCGATTTCCAGGCCCGCCGCATGAACGCCCGCTACCGGGGCAAGGACGGCAAACCCGCCTTCGTGCACACCCTGAACGGCTCGGGCGTGGCGGTCGGCCGCGCGCTCATCGCCGTGCTCGAGAATTACCAGAACCCGGACGGGAGCGTCACGATCCCATCCGTGCTCGCGCCCTATATGGGCGGCCTCCACCGGATCGAAGGACCCCGCTGATGCGCATCCTCGTCACCAACGATGACGGCATCCACGCTCCGGGGCTCGCCACCCTGGAAGAGATCGCCCGCGAGTTGTCGGACGATGTCTGGGTCGTGGCGCCGGAGAGCGACCAATCCGGCGTGTCGCACTCGCTCTCGCTGAACGATCCGCTGCGCCTGCGGCAGGCGGGCGAGCAGCGTTTCGCGGTGAAGGGCACGCCCTCGGATTGCGTGATCCTGGGTGTCCGCCACATCCTGGCGGACAAGGGACCGGACCTCGTGCTCTCGGGCGTCAACCGGGGCCAGAACGTCGCCGAAGACGTGACCTATTCCGGCACCATCGCAGCGGCGATGGAGGGCACCATCCTCGGCATTCGCTCCATCGCCCTGAGCCAAGCCTACGGGGCGGGCGGGCGGCAGGCCCTGAAATGGGATTGCGCCCGCACCCACGGGGCGAAGGTGGTCCGCAAGATCCTCGAGACCGGCATCGAGCCGGGCATCCTGATCAACGTGAACTTCCCCGATTGCGAGCCGGAGGAGGTGCAGGGCATCTCCGTGGCGGCCCAGGGATTCCGCAACCAGGCGCTGCTCTCGATCGACGCCCGCGTCGACGGGCGCGGCAACCCGTATTTCTGGCTCGCCTTCGCCAAGGCCCGGTTCGAGCCGGGCCACGGCACGGACCTGAAGGCCATCGCGGACAAGCACATCTCGGTGACGCCGCTGCGCCTCGACCTGACCGACGAGCCGACGCTGACCCGCTTCGCCCAGGCCTTCAAGGAATGAGCAACGCGCAGGACGAGGCGGCCTCCATCGGCAACGCCGCCTTCGTCCTCGCCCTGCGCGAGAAGGGCCTGCGCGACACCGCCGTGCTGCGGGCGATGGAGCGCGTGCCGCGCGAGACCTTCGCCCCGGAGGCGCATCGGGAGCAGGCACGACGGGATATCGCCCTGCCGCTCCCCTGCGGCGCCACCATGACCGCCCCCTCGGCGGTGGCGACGATGCTGTCCTGGCTGCGGGTCAGGGAAGGACAACGGGTCATGGAGATCGGCGCGGGCTCCGGTTATGTGACCGCCCTGCTCGACCGGCTCGGGGCGGGGGCGGTGCTGAGCCTCGAACGCTACCGGACCCTCGCGGAGGACGCCGCCGCCCGGCTCGCGGACCTGCCCGAGGTCCATGTCGTCCAGGCCGACGCCCTCGCCCCGGCCCTGCCGGATGGCGGCTTCGACCGCATCCTCGTCAATGGCTGCGTGGACGCCGTGCCGGAGCATTGGCTCGCGGCTCTGGAGCCGGGCGGACGCCTCGTGACCGGCCTCACCGTAGGCGGCTTCTGCCGCATCGCCGCCGTCGCGGCGGACGGCACGCAGGAAATCGGCCCGCCCATCCGCCTCGCTGCCCTCGTGCCGGGCTTGGCACGGATACTTTGAGCTGGGTCCAAGCCCTTGCACCGGAACGGCGGTGGGGCTATTTTCCCATTCATGCCGGTGGATACGCTTACCATCGTGAGGCAGGCTGAGCCTGACCTTCCCCTACGCGACCTTGATCGCGTCGCCCTGACGGCTGCGGCCATCACGGATGACGGCGGCCGGATGGAAGTTGGCACTCAGGGTACCATTGTCGGAATTTGGCGCGGTGGGGCCGCGTATGAGGTCGAGTTCGCCGACCCGCCGGGAACCCTGGCAACGGTTGAGGCCGGGAACCTTCGTCTTGTGGAGCACGCGCCCGCTTGAGCGACCTGCCATGGCCGTCGAGCTTCTCGCTCGACCCGCGCAAGGTCGTCCATTACCTGCTCGATGAGTTCCATCTGGAAGGCGGCCCGAAAGCCCGTTTCTTCCTGCGTTTCGGCTTCGAAGCCGCCGCTCCGTTCGATCTGGCCTCGGCGCTGATCGCTCACCCGACTTGGGATACTTTCGTCACCAAGACGGTCTCGGAACGGGGCGATGTGAAGCTCGCCTTCGAAGGCCCCATCACAGCGCCGGACGGACGCACGCCCCACATCCGTACGGTCTGGCGCCTGGACGAGAACGGCGCAGCCCGCTTCGTCACAGCTGTCCCGCTGACGCGTTAGCGAATCGGAGGCTCCCAAGTAGCGAGCGACCCAGCGGGTGTAGGGCGGTGCCCTGCGGGGCACCTCAGCCGTTGCGGCGCGAGGTCCGCCACAATCGCCACACCCTGCGCCAGCGCGGCAGGTCGATGGCGGTGTTGAGCGGGTCGTAGGACGTCCGCTCCATCAGGGTGAGATAAGGCTCGACCAACGCCATCGGCAGGAAGGCGGCGCGGGCGGCGGGCGCGATGGTCGGACGCCCCGCCTCGTAGGCGGCGAGGTGGCGGCGGGCCAGGTCGCGGAGATCCGCGCAGGCGCCGCGCAGGCCCGGGCCACCCCGGCCGGTCACGATGTCCTCGCGGGTCACGCCGTAGCGCCCGAGGATGTCGGCAGGAAGATAGACCTGCCCGGCGCGGGCGTGCCAGGGCAGGGCGCGGAGCAGCCCGGTGATGCCGTAGGCCACCCCTGCATGACCGGCGGCGGCTGCGCCGCCGGGCTCGGCGCCGCCTCCGATGATCAGGCTCGCGATGCGGAACAGGGCCGAGGCGGTCTCACCGCAATAGCCTTCGAGGTCGTTCACCCGCGGCATCGGATCCTCGTAGAGGTCGAAGACGCGGGCATCGATCAGATCGACGAAGGGCTGGCGGCTGAGGCGATTGACCTTGATCGCCTCTTCCAGCGCGGCCGCGACGGGGTTGGCCTTCACGTCGCCCCGCGCTTCACCCTGGAGGGCGTCGCGCCACCATTGCAGGCGGATCTCCCCGGCCATCGGGTTCGATGCGGCCTCGCGCACCCGCGCGACGGTGAGGCTGAAGGCGTAGAGGGCGAAGAGGTGCGGGCGCACCGCCGCCGGGGCGAAGAGGGTAGCGAGGTAGCGGTCGGGGTCGCCCTCGCGCACCAGCGCCTCGCAATGGCTCTGCGCGAAGGGAAGGCCGGTCTCACCCGTCGCCGTCTGGTCCCGCGCCACCTCCGCCATCAAGCGACCGCGATCAGGGCGGCGGCGACCTTACGGTTCTCGCCCACCAGGATGTTGTAGGTCCGCGCGGCGGCGCCCGTCTGCATCACGTCGAGGCCGACGCCCACATCCTTCAGCCAGCCGCGGAGGGCGGGATCGATGGCGGCGATGTCGAGTCCCGTGCCGACGAGGAGCAACTCGATCCCCGCCGCCTCGGCCTGAACCGGACGGAGGGCGTTGCGGTCGATCTGCTGCGGCGCCGTCACGGGCCACGCCCGGACACCGGAGGGAAGGAGCAGGATCGAGCCACGATGCGACATCCCGGCGAAGCGGAAGCCGCCATTGCCGTAGGTGTCGATAATGTGCCGCCCCGGCACGAAGCCGGATTCGAGGTCGTTCAGGCTCTCCCGCTCGGCCATGTCGCGATCAGATCACTCGGCGGGTTGCGGGACGCCGGACCGCTCGGAGGCCGCGCGGGCGCCCGACAGCATCAGTCCCAGATAGATCAACACCGGAGTCGAGATGAAGATCGCCGAATAGGTGCAGATCAAAACGCCGCACAGCATCACCACCGCGAAGCCGTTGATCGCCTCGCCGCCGAACAGCACGAGGGCCAGCAGCGACAGGGAGGACGAGATCGAGGTCATCACCGTTCGCGACATGGTCGAGTTGATCGACAGATTCAGCAACTCGACCGTGGGGATGGTCTTGTAGCGCCGCATGAGTTCGCGGGTCCGGTCGAACACCACCACCGTCTCGTTCAGCGAGTAGCCGACGATGGTGAGGATGGCCGCGATCGAGGTCATGTTGAACTCGATCCGGGTGATGATGAATACGCCGACGGTCAGCACGATGTCGTGCAGGGTGCCGACGATGGCGCCGAGCGCCAGTTCCCGCTCGAACCGGAACCACAGGTAGAGCAGAACCGCGATGACCGAGAGCACGACGCCGATCGTGCCCGACTGGACGAGCTCGCCCGAGACGCGCGGCCCCACCGTCTCGGTGCGGCGGAAGTCGTAATCCTTGTCGAAGGCGGCGTGCGCCTTCTGCATCACCGCGGTCTGGCCCTGCTCGCCGCTCTGGAGCGGCAGGCGCACCAGCACGGTGCCTTGATTGCCGAGCTCCTGCACCTCGGGCTCGCCGAAGCCGAAGCCCGCCGCCGTGTGGCGGATCGCGGCGACGTCGGCCGTGCCCGACTTGGCCTGCAGCTCGACCAGGGTGCCGCCCTTGAAGTCGATGCCGAAATTCAGCCCGACGGTCAGGAACAGCATCACCGTCGCGAGCGACAGCAGCGCCGAGAGCGGGAAGGTGAAGCGCCGGAATCGCATGAAGTCGAAATGCGATTCGTCGGGCCAGAGGCGAAGCAGGCGCATGGTGTCGGACCTAACGTGTGGAAGCTCTGACAGCGCCCGAACCGCTCGTTCCGCCCGCTATCTTCATCCTGAGGTGCGGCGAAGCCGCCTCGAAGGAGGGCTCCAAGGATCGCGGAGCCTTCGGAAACCCTCCTTCGAGGCCCGCCAAGGCGGGCACCTCAGGATGAGGTCGCGGGGAAAACGGCGTGTCTTGAGGGCGTCCAGCAATCTCCCGAAAAAGCAAACAACGGATCAGAACGGCAGGACCTTCGGCCTGAACGTCTTGTACCACAACGCGATCATCATCCGGGTGAGGGTCACGGCGGTGATGACCGTGGTGAGGATGCCGAGGATGAACACCACGGCGAAGCCCTTCACCGGACCAGAGCCCATGAAGAACAGGATCAGGGCGGCGATCGCCATGGTCGAGTTCGAGTCGATGATCGTCGCGAAGGCGCGGTCGAACCCAGCCTGAAGCGCCGAGATCAGGGAGCGGCCCGCGCGGGATTCCTCGCGCATGCGCTCGTAGATCAGCACGTTCGAATCGACCGCCGTGCCGATGGTGAGCACGATGCCCGCGATGCCGGGTAGGGTCATCGTCGCCTCCAGCACCGACATCAGGCCGAGGATGAGGCCGACGTGGACGATGAGGGCGATGTTGGCGATGAAGCCGAACGTCCCGTAGGTCGCGAACATGAAGGCCACGACGAGACCGGCGGCGACCAGCGTCGCGAGCTTGCCCGCCTCGATGGAGTCGCGGCCGAGGCCGGGCCCGACCACGCGGCGCTCGACGACGGTGAACTTGGCGGGCAGGGCGCCGGCCCGGAGCAGCACGGAAAGATCGTTGGCCTGCTGTACGGTGAAGTTGCCGGTGATCTGGCCCGAGCCGCCGGTGATCGCGGAGCGGATGACAGGCGCCGAGACGACCTCGTTGTCGAGGACGATGGCCATGGGGCGACCGATATTCTCGCTCGTCGCCTGACCGAAGCGTTGGGCGCCGCGCAGGTTGAACTTGAAGCTCACCATCGGCTCGCGGGTCTGCTGGTCGAAGGAGGGCTGTGCGTCGGTCAGCTCACTTCCATCGGCCATCACCCGGCGTTCCACCGGCACCTTGGCGCCCTTGTTGTCCTTGGAGGGCAGCATGTCGACATCACCCGAGGGGCTGTCGGCGAGCATACGGAATTCGAGCTTGGCGGTGGAGCCGAGGAGCTTCTCGAGTCTCTCGGGGTTCTGCTCGCCCGGCACCTGGATCAGGATGCGGTCGGCGCCCTGCTGCTGGATCGAGGGCTCGGTCGTGCCCGTCGAATCGAGACGGCGGCGGATGACCTCGATGCCCTGGCTCACGGCCCGCCGGGTCCGGTCGGTGATGCCCGCATCGGTCATGGTCAGGCGGACGATGCCGCCCGGCTGCTCGGTGACGTCGAGGGTGCGCGCGCCGGTCTGGCCGATGGAGGTGGCGATGGGCGCGGCGAGGTCACGCAGCTTCGGCAGGGCCTTGGCCCGCGCCGCGTCGTCGGAGATCTTCACCTGAACGCCGCGCTGGAGCAGCTGGATGCCGCCATCGGCGCGTACGTTCTCCTGCTGGAGGGTGCGACGCACGTCGTCGCGCAGGGACTTGGCCTGCGAGGCGATCAGATCGTTCTGATCGACCTCCAGAAGGAGCTGCGAGCCGCCCTGAAGGTCGAGGCCGAGGACGATAGCCCGGGTCGGGACGATCCAATGCGGGAACCACGGCGGCAGGCTCGCGAGGAAGCCCTTCCGCTGCTCGGGCGAGAAGAAGCTCGGCACGGCCAGCGCCAGCCCCACCAGGATGACCGCGAGGGTCGCGGCGATCTTCGCACGGGAGAAGCGCAACATCGGCGGATCGTTTCTCTATACCGGCCGGCGACTTGCGCCGACTCCCTCACGTGATGACCGAACGGTTCCGGTACCGTGCTCAAGCAGCCTTGACGGGGCCGCCCTTGGCACGAACCTCGGAGATCATGGAACGCACGATCCGCACGCGGACGTTCGGCGCGATCTCGACCTCGATCTCGGGGGAATCGTCCTGGGACTTCGTCACCCGGCCGACGAGGCCGCCATTGGTGACGACGGTGTCGTCACGGCGCACGGCCTTGATCAGCGCCTGATGATCCTTGACCCGCTTCTGCTGCGGCCGGAGGATCAGGAAGTACATGATCACGAAGATCAGGACGAAGGGGATCACCTGGAAGGCGATCTCCGCTCCGCCGGCGGTCGCGCCGGCCCCTTGCGCGAAAGCGGGGGTGATCAACGTGCATCTCCTGCGTACGGAAGGCCGGCCCGCCACCGGCCGGCGTCGCCGGGCGTGGCGTCGTCTGAGCGGTGAAAGGCTCGGCGAAAAGCGCGCGGACTATAGCCAGCGACCTCCCGAAAGCAACGGCCCCGGCGTCCCCCGCCCATGCTTATTCGACGGCGGCGGCCAAACGCACGCCGTCAGGCGCTGCAATTGGTCACGCGCCGGGACGGCGCCCAAGCGCGGATTCCAGTGGGAAGAGCCGTTCGTTTCAACCGGTGACGAGGGCGCGGACCTGCTTCAGCCAGCGCATCGGCGCCTCGACCGTGGACGGGCTGCGGTGCTTCAGGATTGCCGATTTCAGCAACTCCTTCGGCACCTCCCAGGTCTGGATGGCGCCTTGCGGGAAATGCGCCACGTCCCCGACACTCAAGTGATGACGGGTGCCGTCCGCATCGGTCACGAAGACCTCGCCCCGGAGGATGGTGACGATCTCGTCGGACTTGTGGGTCCAGTTGAAGGTGCCCGCGGTGACACGCCACAGGAAGACCTGGGCGCCCTCGTCCTCCGTCCGCGAGACCTCGACGGCTTCGGCCACGGGATTGCCCGACACGACCCAGTTCGCGGGGATCGGGGACGGCTGGAACGAAGCCGCTTGCGGACGCATGGCGGTGCTGCCGAGCGCCCGGCCGCCCTCGTAGACCTTGGCCTCGGCATAGGCTCCGGCCGCAGCGGCGGCGCAGAGCAGGGCAGCGACAAGAGTCTTCTTCACGGCCGGTTCCAACCTTCGTTCGAAGCGTTCCTGCAACGAACCAGCAACATTGACCAGCCGATTCTCACGTTTTCGCGATACAGAGCGCCCTTATCAGTAATATACAGCACTCATCGTTTATTATTAACCAATCGTCGTGCGAGCGCATTAAGCACGTATGTCGCCGACGTAGGAATTGAGGCTGCTAGCGCCTGCGGTCGGCAAGATCGATTCGCGGCGAGCGGTTGCCTGCGACGACGATCAGGCGCCGGACCTCGCCGCGCAGGTAGGAGCGCAGGAAGCGGTCGTAATCGCGGAACACGACGCATCCGTTCGAGGCACCCGGCTGGGCGCGCAGCATGTAGGTATGGGCGAGGATGCCGTCGCGCCCGTGGATTGCAGCACTGCCGCCCACCGGCGTGAGGCGGATCGCCCGCACGCCGTGGAACGGGGCCTCGCGCTCCCGCATGTCGTAGGTGCCGGGCGGGGTCGCGCCGCGCATGCGGACATGCACGTAGCGCGGATCGTCCATCAGGTCGCCATAGCCGGAATGGGCTTCCAGCACCTCGCCGCTCGGCAAGGTCACGGTGCTGGCGCTGATGTCGTAGACCGCCACGCCCGCCGAGGTGCTGGCGGACGGGCCGGGGATGAGACGCTCGCGCGGCGAGGCCACCGCGTCCGGGTTGGCATAGGCGAGGGCCTGGGCCGAGCCCTGACCGCTCGACCCCGCATTGCCGCCGAACAGGCGCTCGAAGAACGAGGGCTCCTCGGGCGCGATGGCGGCGCGGAAGACGTCGCGGGTGCGGGGCAGGGCGCGGCGGGCGGCGCGAGCTGGGGCGGGAGCGAGCGCCGCCACCTGTGCAGGCATCGGCGCCGGAGCCTGGACCGCAGCCGGAACCGCCGCAGCGAGGCCCGCCGGGCGGCGGATCGGCAGGGGCACGAGAGTCGGTTCGGCCGAGGCGACGCGACGGACCGGCGTCACGGCAGCGGGCGTGGCACGGATGGGGGCGGGGACCTCGGCCACGAGGGACGGGCGAAGGGCCACGGATGTGTTCAGTGCCAGCACCGGCAGGTCGCGCACGAAGCCGCCCGCCGCACCCCGGCCCAGAGTGGGGGTAGGATCGAACACCCAGGCGAGATCGGGATGGGAGGTCCGCAGCGGGGCGGACGCCACCGTTTCATCCCGGGCGGCACCGGAAAGGCGAAGCGCGTCATCCCCGTGGGAGCGGTTCAGCACCGTCCAGCCCGCTGCCGCCAATGCCGTCAGGCAGGCGAGGGCGGGGAGGGGCGAGCGGCGCCGACGGGTGCGACGCGCATACGCGGTGCTGGACATGACGACATCGCCCTGTTCGCCCCGCCGGGCAGCCGCCGTCCTTCGCTGCGGAGCGGGTCCGCACGCGTCGGCCGGTCGGGCCGGATCACCCGTCTGGGGAAACTCAACCGCTGCGATTAAGCGGGCATCAGGGTTAATCTCCGGCTAAGGCCGAACCGGAAATCCGCTCAACCCTCCATCGGCCCGTGCCGCCGGGCGACGAACACGCAGAGCGCCGCGACCGGCAGCCCGATCAGCGCCGTCCCGACGAAGAAGAGCGGGAAGCCGGTCTCCTCGATGACGAAGCCGGAGAAGCCCGCGAGCACGCTGCCGGGCAGGGCGCAGAGGGAGGTGAGCAGGGCATACTGGCTCGCCGCGTGCTGCGACGAGGCGAGGCGCGACATGTAGGTGATCAGCACGATCGAGGCGAAGGCATAGGCGAACCCGTCGATGCCGACGCTCGCCGCGAAGGTCCAGAAGGCGGCCCCCCCATGACCGCCGTGCCACGCGAGATAGGCCAGCGCGAGATGGGAGGCCGAGGCCGCCACCGTGCCGATCAGCAGGCTCGCCATCATGCCGATCCGCTGGATCACCGCGCTCGCCAGGAAGGTGCCGGCCAGGGCGATCCAGAAGCCGAACAGCTTCGTCACCGTGGCGATGTCGGTGTTCGAGTAGCCGAGATGCTTGAACAGCGGGATCGCCATCGCGTTCGACACGTAGCCCGGCATGCGGAACCCGGCCACGAGCAGCAGGACCGGCACCGCCAACGGTCCGAGCCGGGCCTTCAGGTCGCGGATCGGCGACCAGACCGTCTCGACCAGACCCGCGCGGGTCGGCTGGCCCTCCAGGGAGGGTTCGGGTGCGAGCAGGGCGGCGATGGTGCCGGGTGCCATCAGCGCGGCCATGCAGAGATAGGCGACACGCCAGCCATAGGCATCCGCGAGGTAAAGCGCCCCGGCCCCTGCCGCGAGGTTGCCGCAGCGGAAGCCGATCTCCACCCAGGAGGACATCAGCGCCTGCCGCTCGACAGGCGCGACGGCGATGCGCCAGCCATCGACCACGATGTCCTGCGTCGCCCCCGCAACGCCGAGCGCCAGGGAGAACACCACCGTCCAGGCGAGCCAGTGGGCGGGGTCCCCGAAGGCGACACCCGCGAGAGCCGCCGCCACGGCGAGTTGCGAGGCGACGATCCAGCCCCGGCGGCGGCCGATCAAGCGGCCGAGGAGCGGCGGGTCGTAGCGATCGAGGAAGGGGGCCCAGAGGAACTTGAGCTTGTAGGCGACGGTGAGTTCGCTCAACAGGCCGATGGTCGCCAACGGCACCTTAGCCTCGCTGAGCCACGCCGATTGGGTCGAGTAGACCAATAGGAAGGGCATGCCCTGCGCGAAGCCGAGGCCCAGCACCGCCGCCACGCGGATATCGGTGAAGAGCGGCGCGAACAGGCCCGGCTTGTCAGCCCCCGTGTCGGCGCCTTTGGTTGTCGCCTCGGCCATCAGCCGTCGAACCGCATCGCCGCGCGCAGGACGCGCATCACGTCATCGACGGCCACGGCCTCGGATGCCCCAGATTTGGACGCCCCAGACTCGGCGGCGACCCTGACGCCCACCGTGACGTGCTGGGCGATGATCGCCATGGCCACCTCGCGCAGGGCGGCCGTGAGGGCGTTGATCTGCTGCACCTCGTCCAGACAGTAGCGGTCCTCCTCGATCATCTTGCGCAGGCCACGGACCTGTCCCTCGATCCGGTTCAACCGCTGGATCAGGGGCCGCTTGGCGGCCTCGCCACGCGTCAACTGGATACGGTCGCCAACGACCTCACCCTGAACCTCGGACTCGCTCGACATCCCCGCTCCGTTCGGACACCCGAGCTTCCCGTAACATGAGTTTGATTTCCAGGCGGAATGGGGCCCGCCGCCGCCTTCGGAACGACGGCGGGCCACACATCACAATGGCTCGAGTTCTACATCTGCTCGACTTGCGCGCCGCTGTCGGGACGCGCCGGGCCGAGGACCGGCTCCTCGCCCATCGGCTTGTTCTTGAACGTCGTGTAGGTGCCCTTGCCGTCCAGCGACGGCCCTTGCGTCCACCGCCCCTCCGGCGTCGTGCCGTCCACGGAACTGACGTAGAAGTTGTAGGCGTTCGCGGTATCCTCCTGTTCCTGCGGGAAGGAGTTCGGGATCGGCAGGGCGCCCTGGTGGCCGCCGAGTTCCTCAATCACCGCCAGCCATTGCTGCTGGTGCATCGTGTCGCGGGCGATCATGAAGTGCAGCATGTCCTTCATGCCGGCATCGTGGGCCGCGTTGTAGAGGCGAACCGCCAGCACACGGCCGGTGCTCTCGGCGGCGACGTTGCAATACATGTCCGCCGCGAGGTTCCCGCTGGCGTAGATGTGGCTCATGTCGAAGGGCACACCCTCGCAATTGGCCGGGAACGCCGCCATGCCTGTCGAGAGGATGTGCCGGTGGAGCATGCCCTCGATCGTGTGCCGGGGATTGCCCCCGCCCATCACCGCCCCGACGACACCATCGGCCGCACCTTCTTCCTGAAGGGTCGCAGGCGCCTTTTCGAGGTTCAGGGCGACGGCGGTCGCCAGCATCTCGATATGGCCCATCTCCTCGGTCGCGGTGTTGAGGAGCATGTCGCGATACTTGGTCGTCGGCCCCCGGGCGCCCCAGCCCTGGAAGAAATACTGCATGCAGACCCGGATTTCTCCCTCGATCCCGCCGATCGCCTGCTGGAGCATGCGTGCGTAGATCGGATCGGGGTTCTCGACCTTCACGGGATACTGAAGGCGCTTGTCGAAGTAGAACATGGAGGCACTCCCTGCGGGTGCGGACAGCCGAGATACCCCTGGGGAGTATCTTGCGGCCTACAGGGTGAACCTCATGGATTCGAGAAGGTTCGGTCGGGCGAGGGAGAAAAGCGGAATGCGCATCGCTCTTTTCCGGCACCTTCTCCATTCCAAGATGCCGAGAAGCCGACCCTCACCCTCATCATGAAGTGCCGCGAAGCGGCCTGGGAGGGTTCCAGGGATCGCAGAGCCTTCTGGAGACCTCCTTCGAGGCCCGGCAGGCCGGGCACCTCAGGATGAGGGCGAGGACATTGAAATCGGCCAATGTCCTACGCGGCCTTCTTCCCCCGCTCGGCGATCTTCACGAGGCTGCGCAGCACGTCGGTGGCGATCTTCAGGCGCGACGGGATCGAGGGCAGTTCGCGCACGAAGACCACACTCATGTCCGGGCGCACCTTCGCGAAGGAGGCCTGCTCCGCGACGAAGGCCACGAGACCGGTCGGGTTGGCGTAGGATCGGTCGCGGAAGTGCACGACCACGCCCTTCGGCCCGGCCTCGACCTTCTCCACGTTGGCCTTGAGGCAGAGGATCTTGATCGTGCCGATCTTGAGCAACTGCTCGACTTCCGGCGGCAACGGGCCGAAACGGTCGATCATCTCGGCGCCGAAGGCCTCCATCTCGGCATCGTCCTGGATGGTGGCGAGACGCCGATAGAGGCCGAGGCGGACGGTGAGATCCTCGACGTAATCCTCCGGGATCGTGACAGGGGCGCCCAGCGCGATGGTGGGCGACCACGCCTCCTCCGGCACGTCCTCGATGCCCGCTTTCAGGGCCGTGACCGCGTCTTCCAGCATCTGCTGGTAGAGTTCGTAGCCGACCTCCTTGATATGGCCGGACTGCGCATCACCGAGCAGGTTGCCCGCGCCGCGAATGTCGAGATCGTGGCTCGCAAGCTGGAAGCCCGCGCCCAGCGTGTCGAGGCCCTGAAGCACCTTGAGCCGCTGCTCGGCCTGCGGCGTGAGCTGCCGCCCGGCGGGCGTCGTGAACAGGGCGTAGGCCCGCGCCTTCGAGCGGCCGACGCGGCCCCGCAACTGGTAGAGCTGCGCGAGGCCGAACATGTCCGCCCGGTGGACAATGAGCGTGTTCGCGGTCGGGATGTCGAGGCCCGATTCCACGATCGTGGTCGAGAGCAGCACGTCGAACTTGCCCTCGTAGAAGGCGGTCATGACGTCTTCGAGCTGCCCCGCCGCCATCTGGCCGTGGGCGACCGCAACCTTGATCTCCGGCATCTCGGCATCGAGGAATTTCTTGACCTCCGCGAGGTCTTCGATGCGGGGCACGACGTAGAAGGATTGCCCGCCGCGATAGCGCTCGCGCAGCAGCGCCTCGCGGATCGAGAGCGGGTCGAACGGCGTGATGAAGGTGCGCACCACCAGCCGGTCGACCGGCGGGGTCGCGATGATCGACAGTTCGCGCACCCCGGTCATGGCCAGTTGCAGCGTTCGTGGGATCGGCGTCGCCGAGAGGGTCAGCACGTGCACATCCGCCTGGAGCGACTTCAGCCGCTCCTTGTGGGAGACGCCGAAATGCTGCTCCTCGTCCACGATCAGCAGGCCGAGATCCTTGAACGCGATGGTCTTGGCGAGCAGGGCATGGGTGCCGACCACGATGTCGACTGTGCCCGCCGCGAGCCCGGCCCGGGTCTGCTTCATGTCGGCGGCGGACACGAAGCGGGAGAGCTGGGCCACCTGAACGGGGAGCCCCTTAAAGCGCTCGGCAAACGTACGATAATGCTGTCGGGCGAGCAGCGTCGTCGGCACGATCACCGCCACCTGCTTGCCCGCGATGGCCCCTGCGAAGGCGGCCCGCAACGCCACCTCGGTCTTGCCGAAGCCGACATCGCCACAAACCAGCCGGTCCATGGGGCGGCCCGCATTCAGGTCGTCCAGCACCGCATCGATGGCGTTGGCCTGATCCTCGGTCTCCTCGAACGGGAAACGGGCGGCGAATTCCTCGTAGAGGCCCTCCGGCGGCTTGAGCAGCGGTGCCTTCTTCACGAAGCGCTGCGCCGCGACCTTGATGAGCTCGCCCGCCATCTCGAGGATGCGGCGCTTCATCTTGGCCTTGCGCGCCTGCCACGCGCCACCGCCCAACCGGTCGAGGGCGACCTCGGAATCTTCCGAGCCGTAGCGGGTCAGGAGTTCGATGTTCTCGACGGGCAACAGGAGCTGCCCGCCGGTATATTGCAGTTCCAGGCAATCGTGCGGGGCGCCCGCCGCGTGGATCGTCTTGAGGCCGATGAACCGGCCGATGCCGTGGTCGGCATGGACCACGAGGTCGCCCGGCTGAAGCGCCTGGACCTCCAGGATCACGTCCTGCGGGCGCTTGGCCTTGCGCTTCTGGCGCACCAGCCGGTCGCCGAGGATGTCGCCCTCCGACACCACGGCCAGCTCGCCGACGGTGAACCCGGCCTCCAGGCCCCACACCGCCACGGCCGAGTCGGTGCCGCGCTTCAGGGCATAGACATCCGAAAGGCGGGTGATTGCCACGGGCTTCTTGAGCCCATGGTCGGCGAGCACGCCGCAGAGCCGGTCGCGGGAGCCGTCCGACCAGGATCCCAGGATGACGTGATGACCGGATCCCATGAGATCGCGGATATGGGCGACGGCCGCATCGAACACGCTGGCATGCTCGTCGGCTCGCTCGGGGGCGAAGCTCCGGCCGGGCTTCGCACCGCAATCGATGACGGCACGCTCGGGCGAATCCGGCTGGTCGAAGGGCGTCAGCCTCGCGACCGTGGCGGTCGAGAAGCGCTCCTTCAATTCGTTGGGCGTTAGATACAGGGCGCGGGGCGGCAGGGGCTTGTAGGGTGCCACGCCCGCCTGCGGATGCTTCAAAGCGGTCTCGCGGGCCTGGAAGTAATCCTGCACCAGGGCGAGACGCTCGGTGGCTGCCTCCTCCACCTGCGGATCGAGCAGGAGCGGCACTCCGCCGAGATAGTCGAACAGTGAATCGAGGCCGTCGTAGAAGAGCGGCATCCAATGTTCGAGGCCGGCATAGCGGCGGCCCTCGCTCACGGTCTCGTAGAGCCGGTCGTCGCGGGTCGCGGTGCCGAAGCTGCGGATGTAGTTCTGCCGGAAGCGCCGGATCGTTTCGGTGGTGAGTTGCACCTCACTCATCGGCACGAGGTCGAGGGAGCGCAGCTGACCCGTCGTGCGCTGGGTCTCGGGATCGAAGGCGCGGATCGATTCCAGGGTGTCCCCGAAGAAGTCGAGCCGGATCGGCGCGGGCAGGCCCGGCGGCGACAGGTCGAGGATGCCGCCGCGCACGGCGTATTCGCCGGTATCGCGCACGGTGCCGGTGCGCAGGAAGCCGTTGGCCTCCACCCAGGCGACGATGTTGTCCATCGCCACCGCGTTGCCGATGGCCGCCGAGAAGGTCTCGCGGGCGATATGCGCCTTGGGCGGCACGCGCTGCACCAGGGCGTTGATGGTGGTGCAGAGGATGCGCGGGCGTTCCTCGGAGGAGCGAGTCCGGGCGAGCCGGGCGAGGGCGGTCACGCGCTGGGCGGCGACGCCGGTCGTCGGCGAGGTCCGGTCGTAGGGCTGGCAATCCCAGGCGGGCAGGGACATCACGTCGAGTTCGGGGGCGGCGAAGCCGAGCGCCGCCTGGAACGAGGCCGAGCGCCCCGAATCGCGCGCCACGTGCACCAGCACCGCCGCGCCCTTGGAGTCCGGCGCGAGCGCCCGGGCGAGGTCGGCGGCCACGACGGCATCGAACCCCTCGGGCACGCCCGCCAGGGTCGGGCTGTCACCGCGCTTGAGCGCGTCCATGGCCTTGGCCAGCGCGGAGGATTTCGGAAGGGCGAAGCGGGCGACCTGCGGCTTGGGCGCGGGCTTGGGCGCGATCGGTGGCGACTTCGGTTGGGGCTTGGCCATCGGGGCTCGTTCGCGAAATGTTCGTCCGTCGACTCGGAAGCGGCGGATGGGGCGGGCGTTAGCCCATCGCGCCGCGCCGATCCAGGGTTCCGTCCGCGCCTGCGGTCTGCTCAGGCCTTCTGGCCGACGATCTCCCGCAAGGCCGTTTCCACCCGGCTGCGGAAGAAGTCCGCGTTGGGCATGCCCTGGGTCATGGCAGCGGCGTTCTCACCCGCCTGACGCAGGATCTCGGCGCGGAGCGACGGGTTGGACCGCTCCAGCAGGTCGAGCATCACCCTCACCACCAGTTCGGTGGCGATGGAGCGGGCGGGATGGTCGTAGGGCGCCTGCGGCGCGGCCTTGTCTTCGCTCATGGCGGGCTCCCTCACGAATGGATTGGCGCGTCGTGGTGGTGGAAGTCGCGCAGGCGGCGCCACACCGCCGTGTCGTAGTTCGAGGGCGTCTCGGCCTCGCCGGTCAGCCACTTGAACAGGTCTCGGTCGGGCACCTCGATCAGGGCCTCGAACTCATCGAGCTCGCTCTCGGACAGGTTGCCGATCTCCGCATCGGCGAAGCGGCCCATGATCAGATCCATCTCGCGGATACCCCGGTGCCACGCCCGGAACAGGGTCCGGCGGCGGCGGGGGTCGAGGTCGGCGCTCGTACGGGTGGTGCCGGACATGGGTCCCAAGCCTTTCCATTAAGGGATTTGGGAGGTGAAATACGCCTGCCGGGTGCGGGTATCCAGTGTGCGCGGTCGGCCCTTGCCAACCCGCCCGGCGCTTCGCAAACACACTATCGGCCGCGACGCGGCGCGGGCGGAGGGCTCAGATGCAGGCGGGCGGGACGATGGGCAGGGCGGAAGCCGGGGCGCGGGCGGTAGACCTGCGACTCTACGGCCTCCTCGATACCGGCGTGAGCGGTGGCGACGGCGCCGTCCTCGCCCGCCTCGGGGCGGAAGCGGTGGCGGGCGGCTGCACCCTGCTCCAGTATCGCGAGAAGGACATCACCGATGCTCGCGCCACGCTGGAGCGCCTGCGGGCGATCCACGTGGCGATCGGCGGGCAGGTGCCGCTCCTCGTCAACGACCGGGTCGACCTCGCCCTGGCGGCGGGGGCGGACGGGGTGCATCTCGGCCAGTCGGACATGCACCCATCCGATGCGCGGCGGCTGCTCGGCCCCCAGGCGATCATCGGCATCACGGTGAAGAACGCCGCCCATGCCGACGAGCTCTACCGGTTGCCGGTGGACTATGCCTGCATCGGCGGCGTCTTCTCCACGACGAGCAAGGACAATCCGGACCCGCCGGTCGGCCTCGATGGGCTGTCGCGCCTCCTGTTCCGGGCGCGGCTGGCGCGGGGGCCGGGCCTGCCGGTCGGGGCCATCGCCGGGATCGGCGCCGACAACGCGGCGCAGGTCATCGCCGCCGGAGCGGACGGCGTGGCGGTCATCTCGGCGTTGTTCGGCGCCGAGCCGGTGCGCCAGAGCGCCCGCCACCTGCGCGGGCTGATCGATGAGGCCCTCGCGCAGCGCGGAGCTGCCCGATGACCGCGATCGCGCTCACCATCGCGGGCTCGGATTCCGGCGGCGGCGCCGGCATCCAGGCCGACCTCAAGACCTTCTCGGCGCTCGGCGTCTACGGCGCCAGCGTCGTCACGGCGCTGACGGCGCAGAACACGCGGGGCGTGCAGGGCATCCACGACGTGCCCGCCGCCTTCGTGGCCCAGCAGATCGACAGCGTCTTCTCCGACCTGAAGGTCGGCGCGGTGAAGATCGGGATGCTGTCCCGGCCCGACGTCATCGCCGCCGTCGCGGAGGGGCTCGCCCGGCATGCGGGCGCCATTCCCGTGGTGCTCGATCCGGTCATGGTCGCCACCAGCGGCGACCGGCTGATCGCGGACGAGGCGGTGGCGGTCCTGCGCGAACGCCTGCTGCCGCAGGTCGACATCGTGACGCCGAACCTGCCCGAGGCCGCCGTGCTGCTCGGCGAGGAGCCGGAAGACGACGGCGCCGCCCTGGCGCAGCGGCTCCTGACCCTCGGAGCGCGGGCGATCCTGGTGAAGGGCGGCCACGGGACCGGGCCGGAGAGCGTCGATCACCTCGCCACGCAGGACGGCGTGGAGCGGCGCCTCGCCGCGCAGCGGGTCGAGACCCGCAACACCCACGGCACGGGCTGCACCCTCTCGGCGGCCATCGCCGCCCTGCTGGCGCGGGGCCTTCCCCTCCCGGACGCCGTCGCCGGGGCGAAGGATTACCTCACTGCCGCGATCCAGGCCGCCGACCGCCTCGCCGTCGGCCATGGCCACGGCCCGGTGCACCATTTCCATGCTTGGTGGCAGCCGACCTGATGTGATGAGCGGCCACCGGAACCTTGCGCCCGTCATCCGTTTGCGTTTGAAGAAACATACGATCGTTCGATGAACGGAACGACCGGGCGGATCGAAGGGCCATGCGAGATCAGGTGGAACGGGCGGAAAAGCCGGAGCGGGTCAGCAAGACGCGGGACTTGCTGACCGGTGCGCAGGCCTTGTCGGGGCAACTCGGCAAGACGATCCAGCGTCTGCGCAAGGCCTACAATCTGTCCCTATCGGACCTCGCGGAGCAATCCGGCGTCGCCAAGTCGATCATCAGCCAGATCGAACGCAACGAGACCAACCCGACGCTCGCCACCATCTGGCGGCTGTCGCAGGCCCTCGACGTGTCGATCGAGCGGGTTCTCGCGGCGGGCGACGAGGAGCCCTTCATCGAGAAGACCTCCCGTGCCGACACGCCGATCCTCCTCTCCGAGGACGGCAAGGTGCGCCTCGCCATCGTCGGCTGGATCAAGACCGTCGAATGGCTGCAATGGTACGAGGTCACCGCCGATCCGGGCGGCGTCCTCGATTCCGATCCGCACCAGCGCGGCTCGGTCGAATCCCTGTCGGTCAGCGAGGGTGTGTTCGAGGTCGAGGTCGGCGGCACCCTGCAGCGGGCGCGGCCGGGCGAGACCCTGCGCTATCGCTGCGACCGGCCCCATCTCGTGCGCTGCACCGAGGGGCCGGGCCGGGCGACCATGGTGGTGATCATGAAGGCCGCCGTGATGGAGTAAGACCGCCCCCGATCTCCGCGAGATCGAACGGCGTGGTCTGGTAGATCGTATCGATCCAGTTGCCGAAGAGCAGGTGGGCGTGGCTGCGCCAGCGGTTGACCGGGGGCCGCGCCGGATCGCCGCCGGGGAAGTAGTTCGCGGGCAGCACGCCATCGGCATCTCTGGCGAACTCGGCGGCGAGGGTGCCCGCCTCGTATTCGAAATGGTTGAACACGTGCAGCGCCCTCTGGGCGGGGTCGTGGAGCAGGCAGATCCCGGTGTCCGGGCTTTCGAGCAGCACATCGAGGCCGCGTCCGGACGGGATGTCATCCCGGCGGATCTCCGTCCAACGCGATACCGGCACGACGCACTCGTCCGAGAAGCCGCGCAGGAACGGCGAGGCCGGGACGAGAACGTGGTGATCGAACACGCCGAACGCCTTGCGCGGCAGGACGTGCTTCGGAATGCCGTGGA
Source organism: Methylobacterium sp. NFXW15 (assembly GCF_049887755.1). Lineage (NCBI taxonomy): Bacteria > Pseudomonadati > Pseudomonadota > Alphaproteobacteria > Hyphomicrobiales > Methylobacteriaceae > Methylobacterium > Methylobacterium sp. NFXW15. Next base: position 127,553 of record NZ_JAGEKG010000005.1, read on the forward strand.
AGTGATAGACCGCCGCCTGCGCCGCCCAGCAGATCGTGAGGCAATGATGGACGTGCGAGCGCGTCCAATCGAAGATCTGCCGTAGCTCGTCCCAGTAGCCGACCTCCTCGAAGGGCAGGTGCTCCACCGGCGCTCCGGTGATGATGAACCCGTCGAACCGCTCGGCGCGGACGTCGCTCCAGGGCCGGTAGAACGCATCGAGATGATCGGCCGCGGTGTTGCGCGAGACATGCTCGCTCATCCGCACGAGGGTCAGCTCGATCTGCAGGGGCGTGGCCCCGAGCAGGCGCGCGAGTTGCGTCTCGGTGCTGATCTTGTTCGGCATGAGGTTGAGGAGCCCGATCCGCAGCGGGCGGATATCCTGGCGGACGGCGTCGGTCTCGCGCATCACCACCAAGCCCTCGGCTTCGAGGGTGCGGGTGGCGGGCAGGTCGTCGGGGATCTTGATGGGCACGTCGTGTCGGTCCGTTTGCGGAGCGACAGGCGTGGCGTGATCCGTTGGTTGCCGGCTCGGCCACATCCTCCTTGCGGAGCGCCACCTTGCCCGGAACGGCAGGTTGGCGTTGGGCGTCGCCCCAACTCTTGATGCTGAGGCGGCTTCTAAGGCCAAGTCGCTTCGTTGGCAATCGGCAGGGAGCGTTCTCCCCGCGCCGTCCAGGCTTTACCGCCCGGTATTCACCCAGCGCACGATGTCGCCGAGCACCGTCACGAGGGCTTGATCGAGAGCCTGGGCACCCGAGCCCGCATCGACCTTCTGCACCGGCACCCGCGCCGTGAAGATGCGCGCCGCTGCGACACGGCCGGTGCCGTCGGCCACGAGCTTCAGGGACAGGTCGACCACGGCCTCGCCTGTGGAGGTCTGGATGTCGAAGGCGCGGATCTCGCTGATGAGCTGGTAATCGGCCGCGACCTTGTCGCCCGGACGACTCACCGAGCGCAGACGCCCCGAATTTTCCAGGCTCTGGATGATCCGGGTCTGGATCAGGCGGGGCAGGCGGTCCGCCCATTGGCCACCACCGAGAAAGGACAGCGAACCGCCACCCTCGCGCACGATGATCCGGTCCGCCTCGAAGGGTTGGATGCCCACGGGTTCGGAGACGACGATCGCCCGGCCGGACGCGATGGACCGCCCGCCTGCGGGGAGGGCGGCGAGGTCGAAGGTCAGGGGAGTGGCACCGCCCGCGCAACCGCCCAAGAGGGCGGCGGCGAGCAGGGTCACGGCCGGAAGTACCGATCGGATCATACGCACAACCTGTCACATCCCGTCGGAAACCGACAGGACTCCGAAGCTATGCAGCTCAAACTACGCAGTAACTGAAAAGCTGCGGTGCGCCTCAGCACAAACGTGGCCGGAGCCGTCTTTGGCAGGGGAATCAACGGCCGCCGTTGTATTCCGGCAACGACGGCTTTCCGCCGAATATGACCTGCGAGGGATCTCGCTCCAGGCTGCGCACGGTGCGGTTGAGCGTACCCAGGGTCCGCTGGCCGTCGCCGGACAAGGCCTCGACTTCGCGGCGGCTGCTGCCGGAGAGGCGGCCGAAATTCGTCGAGATGCTGGCGGTGCGCTTGTCGAGGTTCTCCGACATGGTGCGGAAGGCCTTGCCCGCCTCGCGGATCGAGACCGCCGCCTCGCGGATCTCGGCGAAGGTGCTGGTGCCCTGCTGGCCCGAGGCCGAGCCGAGGAAACCCTCCGCGCCCTTCAGCACGGCGTCGATCCGGTCGGCGGAGGCGTCGAGCTTGGCCGCGAGCGAGCGGGCATCGTGAAGGCCCGCCTGGATGTCCGGCGCGGCGCTGGCGAGGGCGGAGGAGAACTTGTCGGCGTTCTCGACGACGCGACCGAGGCGGTTGCCGTCGACCGCCTTCACGAGGCCCGAGATGGCGGGCGCGGCATCGGCGAGGTTCTTCGAGAAGACTTCGACATTGGCGAGCGCGCGGGCGATGGCGCCCTCGTTGCCCGCGACCACCCGGTCGAGATGGGCCATCATGTCGTCGGCCCGCTGCGCCACTTGGCGGGCCAGGGCCATCATGTCCTGAACGTCGGAGCTCTGGGCGAAGATCGTCGCGGGCTCGCCGTTCGCGCTAGGCTTGAGGGGCGCCGCATCGGCGTCGCCGCCGGTGAGGGCGATCACCGACACGCCGGTCAGCATCGCCGAATCCAGGCGGGCGCGGGTGTCGGACTTGAGCGGCGTCGAGGGTGCGACCTTGACCATCGCCATGACCCGCCGGGGATCGTGGGGCGCGAGGTTGATGTCCGTGACTTCGCCGACCTTGATGCCGTTGAAGGTCACGCTCGAGCCGCGCGACAGGCCGCCGACCGAGCCGGAGAAGACGATGCGCACCGTCTCGCTGACCTGCCGGGACGAGCCCCCCGCCAACCAGAGGGTGAAGCCGAAGCCCGCCAGGATGACGGCGAGGGTGAAGGCCCCGATCAGGGCGTAGTTCGCGCGGGTTTCCATGAGGTCAGCCTCCGGTCGCGGCGATGGGGTGATCCTGGTGCGGCGCTCCCGCGACGGCGCGGGCGCGCTTGCCGTGGAAGTACGAGCGCAACCAGGGATGAGGGTTCTCCAGCATCTCCTCCACCGTACCGGCGGCGATGATCTGGCCATCGCCGAGCGCCGCGATGCGGTCGCAGGCGGTGTAGAGGCTGTCGAGGTCGTGGGTGACCATGAACACGGTGAGCCCCAGCGTCTCCTTGAGGGTGGAGACGAGGTCGTCGAACTCGCCCGCGCCGATCGGGTCGAGGCCCGAGGTCGGCTCGTCGAGGAACAGGATCTCGGGGTCGAGCGCGAGCGAACGCGCCAGCGCCGCGCGCTTGATCATGCCGCCGGAGAGTTCGGAGGGCAGCTTGTCGGCGGCGTCGGGCTTGAGGCCGACCATCTCGATCTTGAGCCGGGCGAACTCGTCGAGCAGGCGCTCGGACAGCTTCAGGTGCTCGCGCATCGGCACCTGGATGTTCTGCTTCACGGTGAGCGAGGAGAACAGGGCCCCCTGCTGGAACAGCACGCCCCAGCGGGTCTCCATGCGCCGCCGCTCGGCATAGGTCAGGCCGTCGATGTCGCGGCCGAACACCTCGATCGTGCCCGAGCGCTTCGGCACGAGGCCGAGGATCGTGCGCGTCAGCACCGACTTCCCCTGTCCCGACGGCCCGACGAAGCCCAGGATCTCCCCCCGGCGGATGTCGAGGTTGAGACCCTTCAGGATCGTCTTGTCGCGGAAGCCGACCACGAGGTCGCGCACGCGGATGATGGTGTCGTCCATGCCGCCCATCGCTCAGCCCCCCGTCTTTGCGAGCGCAGCGAAGCAATCCAGAGATGCGCAAGGTCCGAAAGCGGCCCGCTGCCCTGGGTCGCTTCGCTGCGCTCGCGATGACGGAGTGGATGGGAGCAACGGCATGTGGCTCAGAAGTCGATGGCGGCGAAGAACACCGCGAACAGGCCATCGAGGACGATGACCATGAAGATGGATTTGACGACGGAGGCCGTGACGCGGCGGCCCAGCGATTCCGCCGAGCCCTCGACCGCGAAGCCCTCGATCGTGGCGATGAGCCCGATGGTGAGCGCCATGAACGGCGCCTTGATTAGTCCCACGGTGACGTGGTGCACGCCCACTGCCGCCTGGAGCCGGGCGAGGAACTGATCGACGGTGAGCCCGCCATAGACCATGGCGGTGAGGCCGCCGCCCGCCAAAGCCGCGAGATCGCCGATCAGCGTCAGCATCGGCAGGCTGATCATCAGGGCGAGGATGCGGGGAACGATGAGGATCTCGGTGGCGTCCAGGCCCATGACCCGCAGGGCATCGACCTCCTCGCGCATGCGCATGGAGCCGATCTCGGCGGTGATGGCCGAGCCGGACCGGCCTGCCACCATGATGGCGGTGAGCAGCACGCCGAGTTCGCGCAGGATCAGCAGGCCGATCAGGTTCACGACGAAGGTTTGCGCGCCGAACCGCTGAAGCTGGAAGATGCCCTGCTGCGCGACGATGCCGCCGACGAGGAACGAGATCAGGATGATGATCGGCGCGCCGTTCAGCGCCATCTGCTGCACTTGGTTGACCACCGCCGTGCCGCGGAAGCTCCGGGGCCGCAGGGCGACCCGGCCACAGGCGGCCACGACCTCGCCGAGAAAGGCCACGCCGGTCGCGAATTCCTGCCCGCCGCGCGCCACCTGCCGCCCGAGCCCGTCGAGGAAGCCCAGGGCAAAGCCGAGACGCCGGGGCGGGGCAGGGGGCTCGCCGCGGATCACCACCTCGCCCAGAAGGGTGCGATGCTCGGGCCGCGCCCGGAGATAGGCGAGGCTGCCGCCCGCCGCCTCGACCTCGGCACGGGTCCGCTCCAGCACCCAGGCGCCGAGGGTGTCGAGCCGCTCGACATCGCCCAGATCGATCACGAGGCGCGCGGGTCCGCCCGTCACGATCCGGGCGGCCGCAGCCTCCACGGCGGGCGCCTGATCGGCGGTCCAGCGTCCGCCGAGGCGCATCCGCCCGTCAGCCGCTTCCGTCAGCGATGCCGTGCCGGGCGCGAGCCCTTCGGTCAGCACGAGCGGATCTCCTTCCCAGACGCGTGTTTCACGATCCATGCCGCTCCCGCGCCGGGAGCGGATCGTAGGGCCGAGCTTGCCCCGCCCCGTCCGTGTGCGAGCACACGGCCGCGTGACCAGCCATGCTGCGTCATGGTTATGACGAGATTACGGTTGACCGTTTCTTGCCGGAATCCTCGCCCGCGCGGCCGCCATGGCCAGGGCGACGCCGAGGCCCGAGAGCGGCGCCATGGCGAGGAAGGCCAAGGGTCCTGCCTCCCGGTAGACGAGCCCGCTTATGAGCGTCGCGCTCACCGCGATTCCTGCATTCACCGCCGAGAGGGTGCCCTGCGCCCGGCCGCGTGCGCCCTCCGGCGCGAGGCTCGAGACCGCCTCCATCGCGCCGAGTTGGGTGGCGCCGAAGGTGAGCCCGTGCAGCATCTGGAGCGGCACGAGGGTCTCGATCCGGTCACCGACGAGGAACAGCCCCGCCGCCCGCAGGATGCCCGCCGCGCCGCCGAGCGCGAGGAGCGGTACCGGCCCGCGCCAGGAGGCGGGCAGGCGCGGCGCCAGGGCGAACAGGACGATCTCCGCCAGCACGCCGATCGCCCAGAGGGCGCCGACCTCCGTCGCGGAGAGGCCGTGGGCGGTCCAGTAGATGCTGCCGAAGCCGTAGACCGCCGCATGCCCCGCCTGGATCGAGGCGGCGGCAAGGATGCACAGCCATAGGCGGCGCGGCAGGCGAGGGGACGGGCCGCCCGCCGCCCGGCGGGGCGCCTCGGCCGGGGTCCGGTCGAGGGACGCGGTGAGGCAGGCGATCAGGGCGAGACCGGTGAGAAGGATCGGCACGGCGAGCTTGCCGCCGAGGGCGGCGAGCAGCGCCCCACCCGCGAGGTTGGCGGCGAGGAAGGCGATCGAGCCCGCCATGCGGATCCGCGAATAGGTCAGGCGGGCATCCCGCCGCGCGGCGGACAGGGTGAGGTAGTCGATGGACGGCACGAGCGGCGCGGCGGCCACCGCGTTCAGCACCGTGAGCACCGCCAGAGCGGGCCAGCCCAGGGACGAGGCGGGTGCCATGATTCCGTAGGTCACCGCGACGCCGAAGCTGCCCGCGACGATCAGGCGTCGCGCGCCGAGCCCCCTGTCGATCAGCCCCATCAGCGGCGCCGTCGCGACGATCCGCGTGGCGATGGGCAGGGCGAGCAGCAGGCCGATCACCCCCGCATCGAGATCGAGCGTGGCGAGCCAGACCGGCAGGAACGGCATGGCGATGCCGATCTCGGTGAAGACGACGGCGTAGAGCAGCGACAGGCGCAGCGCGCCGGAAGAGGCTGGCACGGAGGAGAGGAGGGGCTGACAGGAGGCGCCTTCGTAAGCGCGCGTTAAACCACGTCTGTCAATGTCCGGGGGTTCGGGGCATGGCGGGCGCGGGGTCTTCTCCCTGCGCGGCAGCCCTTTTCGGAAGCGCCGTCGATGTCCGGTCTGCCCAGCGCCCACGCGATCGATGCTGCGGAATACGCGGCGATCGAATCGACGATCGGCGCGAGCGAGCGGGGCCAGCAATTCCTCGCCGAGCACGCCCGCCGCGCCCGCGCCGAGGAGATGAGCACGGTGCTCTCGGCCATCGAGCGTCTGGAGCGCACCGTCACTGCCGAGCGCGCCACCGAAGCGGTGGGCACCCTGCGCGGCGGCCTGATGGAGATGGCCGAGGCAATCAGCCGGACCAAGGCCGAAATCTCCGCCCTCAGCCTTCCCGGCGGCGACCAGACCCGCCTCACCTCCGCCTCCCAGGCGCTCGACGCCATCGTGCGCGCGACCGAGCAGGCGACCTCCGACATCCTCGGCGCCGCCGAGGCGGTGCAGGAGGCGGCCTGGACCCTGCGCGAGCGCAACGTCGAGGCCGAGACCTGCGAGGCGCTCGACCGCCACGCGACCGCGATCTACACGGCCTGCTCGTTCCAAGACCTCACCGCCCAGCGCACCGCGCGGATCATCTACACCTTGCGCTACCTCGAAGACCGGATCGCCGCGATGATCGCGATCTGGGGCGAGGAGATCGGCCGCGTGCCGCCGCTGGGGAGCGAGAGCGCGCAGCCCACGGACGAGGAGCTGTGCCAGCTCGATGTCGACCGCTACATCGCCATGTCCGTGCCGTCCGTGACGGCGGCGGCCATCGCCGCCCAGCCGGGTAGCCCGACCCTGCACGAGGACATCGTGTTCGTGCCGGTCTCGACGCCGCTGGAGCCGGCGGCCGAGGCGGCGGTCCAAGCCGCCATTCAGGACTTCAACGCCGAGGTCCTTGCCCTGCAGGAAGTGCCCGAGCCTGAGGCCACCGCCGAGGCAGCGGCCGACCCATACCAGCTGGACTGGGCGGATTCCTCTTCCGACGACGCCCTGATGGACTTCGTGCTCCCCGACACCGAGCCGATGACCCTCGACGGGCTCGATGCGGAGACCCCGGAGAAGCGGCTCGCCCTGTTCGCCTGAGGCAGGGTGCCGATATAGGGAGCACCGTTCCGCTCCCTCCGGCTCACCGTGGCACTGCACCTCATCAAGCTCAGCGTCGGCCCGGCTTCCATCGCCGACCTCGCCGCCTATCAGACCGAATACGCCGCCCGCGCCGCCCGCGAGGGCCTTCCGCCGTATCCGGTGCACGTGACGCGGACTCTGCCCAAGCGGCACGGGGAGATCGTGGGACAGGGCTCGATCTACTGGGTGATCAAGGGCAGCCTGTGCTGCCGCCAGTCGATCCGCGCCCTGGAGGCCCAGACCGGCGCGGACGGGATTCCCCGCTGCCGGATCGTGCTCGACCCGCCGCTCATTCCGGTGGTGCCCAGGCCCTACCGTCCGTTCCAGGGCTGGCGCTATCTGCCCGCCAAGGACGCCCCGGCCGATCTCGGCGCAGGCCATGACGGCGATGTGGCCGAGATGCCCGAGACCTTGCGCCGGGAACTCGCGGAATTGGGCCTGTTGTGATCTCCGGGCCTCGTCAGCCCCGTTGCCAGGCAAGGGGCGGCATGATGCCCGCCAACCATGGCGGCCTCATGCGTGTGAGGACAGGCGAACACTTCCTTCACCACCCCGCACGGTCGGAGTCGACCAGACGCGGCCCGTCCCTGTTGTGGGACCATGGACACGCCGTTGCAGACGCCAGGGGACGCCTCGCCGTTCAAGCCCGACGCCGTGGCTCGCATGCCGGAAGCCGTCTTCATCGAGCGCTGGCGCCTCCTCACGGGCGAGCCCCCGGCGATCCTGCTCTGCTCCCGCCGCGCGATGCTGGCGTTACTCGTCGAGAGCGCCCCCGCAGCACCCTTTGCGCCGCCAGACTCCGCCTGGGACGCGGGTGGGCGCGACGACGGCTGAAGGACGCGCGCCAGCGGAAGCGTGACGGCCGTTCACACGTTCAGAGGTGTTTGAAAGGTGGGCCCCAGGGCCGAAGCCCTGGGTTCTGTTTCTACGGCTGCCCTGCCGCAAGATGCTTACGCCGCGAGGCGGGCATCCATGACAACGTTATCGTTGGCATTTAGAGTTTTGGTCAGGTGCCCGGAACAGGGGTTGCCTGCGCCAGACCGGTCGAGTCCTTACCGAAAGTCGCATCTTATCCTGCCGAAACAGGGTAGAACTCGCGATCCCTTTACCGTCCAGTCGATCCTATTTCGCCCCCAGCAGAAGCACCCTGGCAGCGCGCAACCCGCAACGCCGGGCGCTCGCTCTACCCCCGTGCGGTATCCGGGGCAGGATGCTTCTGGTGGAGGCGCCGGGTACCGCCCCCGGGTCCTGAAACGTTATTATGAATCGGTCATCAACCTCGCCGCCACCTTACGCCTTTGTCGGCAAATGGTCCACTGCTTCGAAGCGGGATTGCAGCATCACGCGACGGGGGGCCGCCTCGCGTCTCGCAGATCCGATCGGGGCGGGGCCGAGCGGTCATGAGGCCGCGTCGATCGTGAACTCCATCCCTCGCCCGGGGCCCTGATCGCCGTAATCGGCCAGCGCGAGGCCACGCTCCGACAACGTGTCTTCGATCAGCGCACGCTCCTTTCGCACCATCAGGCCGACCGCCTGTGGCGTCAGGCGGGGATTGGCCGATCTCAACCGATCGACGCCGATGCTGGCCGGAATGCCCTCGCTCTCCGCGATCCTGGCGAGCGCCAGACCGAGATCACGGGCCTTGGTCTCGGCGGCTGTCTTCGGCTTGAACGCCATCGTTGCGTCTCCCATCCATGCGCCCGTTCGCGTCGGGCCCGACCCCTCAGCCTTCTCGAAGACGCGGGCCGATGTCCCGTGTCTGCTCCCGTGGAGGCCCGGACGGAAGTCTTCGACCGGATGATCGGCGGCTCATGGCAGAAGATGGCCGACGGCCCATACGTCGCTCCACTTCGGTCGAGGCCAGCCGAGGACGAACGCGACGAGGCTGTAAGCGCTCAACAGAACCAGAAATGAGATCGATCCGCAGATCAGCCCGAAGCTGAGCTGAGACGTCTTGCTGGCGGCTGCAGCCCCTCCGCAGAGCGAGACCAGTGACATCGTGAGCAGAGCCCAGCGCGCTCGTCTCACTGGGTTCATCACATCATGGGTCATTCCGATCCCTAGCCCGATCCGGCCCATCACGACAGCCAGCGCTTGACCGCTTCAGAGCGAGCCGTGCGGCCGAGCCGGGTCAAAGGGCGGACCGGCCTGTAGCCCTGTGCGTTTTTGACTCGAGTCTCCGCCAGTCCGCGACGTCGCTTCAAGACCTAGTTTCATCGTCAGGTCGTTCGGTTCGGCTGCTTGTCTCTGAGACCGCCGAAACGTCCGACGCGGCCCGCAATCTTCGCAACCTCCAAGGCAGGCGAAGTGGCTTCATCATCCGAGGTTATCGCCATGCGCTTTCTCTCGATCTGCGCCGTCTGTCTCGCCACCCTCGGAACGCCTGCCTTCGCGCTGGGCGCAGGAGACACGATGCGGGATTGGGGTGCCGCCTCATCCCAGGATAAGGATGCTGTGTTGCGGACGCTGGACGGGGCAGGCGGCGGCGATGCTGCGCGGAACCGCATCCGCTCCTGTCTCGACACGACCGCCCTCACGGCGGGTCATTCGAATTTGCCGATCTCAGAGGTCGCCAAGGCATGCTCCGAGCAAAGCGCTCGCGAGAATATCTGATTCCGATCGACCGAGCGGGCCATCGCAGGCCGGATCAGGCCGCCGTGCGGTCGTCGTGACGCTGCTGAGGTCGCTCAAGGCACCATCGCCCCCTGCGTCTCGACATAGACGGCGTAGATCGAAGTGCTGGCTGCCATGAACAGGCGGTTCCTCTTCGCACCGCCGAAGCAGAGATTGGCGCAGGTCTCGGGCAGGTGGATCTTGCCGATCAGATCGCCCGACGGCGCGTAGCAGCGCACGCCGTCCTCGTTCGGGTCGGCCCAGCCCATCGAACACCAGACATTGCCGTCGATGTCGGTGCGGACCCCATCGGTGAAGCCAGGCGCGAAGCCTTCCGCGAAGACGCGATCACCGGTCAGCCGGTCGCCGTCGACCGTGAAGGCGCGGATGTTGGACCGCCCGCCATGGGTGATACCGGAATCGACGACGTAGAGGGTCTTTTCGTCGGGCGAAAAGGCGAGGCCGTTCGGCCGGTCGAGGCTGTCCGCCATGACCTTGGCCTGCCCGGTCGAGGGGTCGAGCCGGTAGACGCGGGTGGGCAACTCCGCCTTGTCCCGGTGCCCTTCGTAGTTCCCGTCGATGCCGTAGCCCGGATCAGTGAACCAGATCGCATGGTCGGAGGCCACCACCACGTCGTTGGGGGCGTTGAGCGGCTTGCCGTCGACCCTGTCGATCAGGACCGTGATGGTGCCATCCGGCTCGGTGCGTGTCACACGGCGGGTGTCGTGCTCGCAGGTGATCAACCGGCCCTGACGATCGCGGGTGTTGCCGTTCGCGTAGTTCGCGTTGGCCCGATAGACACTGACGTGACCGTTCTCGAGCCAGCGCAAGATCCGGTTGTTCGGGATGTCGCTCCACAGCAGGTAGCCGCCGTCCCGGAAGTAGACCGGGCCCTCCGCCCAGCGGAAGCCGGTGGCGATGCGCTCGATGGCGGCGTTGCCGACCTTGTAGCGGAAGCGCTTGTCGATCGCCTCGACCCGCGGGTCGGGATAGCGGGTGCCCGGCAGGTTGCCGAGGGGCAGCCGGTCTGCCTGCGCCGCGACCGTGGTCGCCATCAGGGCCACGGCATCCGCGAGGACGTCACGTCGGTTCATCACTCGTCTCCCCCGATCCGGTCTTCGCGCCGGACAGGGCAGATTGTACGGATGTCGGGCGCGGTGGCTACCGTGCCATCGACCCACATCGCTCCGATGGCGGCGAGACCCGCACGCGGTCGGCGGCTAGGGGTCGGCCACAGCGCGATCGGCAGCCCGATATCCTTGAAGCCGATTGCCGGACGCCGAGTTCGAGGGACGTGCGGAGCTGCGCCTGCGCGTCCTCGACCGTGCGGTCGTTGCGCGTCAGCATGACGATGAAGCGGAGACCCACCGGGCGGCCCTTTCGTGTGTGTGCTGACCGGTCCTCTCATCGACGAAATTCAGCATCGACAGGCGGTTGGATGGCAACGGCGGCCACACCGTCGTCAGCGCCAACGTTGGCTCATTCGGGCCGCGAGCGCGCGGTTTGGCATCTACCGGACGCGCTGCCGAAGCGTCGCAGCCTCCGTTCTTGAGCGAAATTCGTTTTTCCGGGATATTGAATGCAATAAGCGCATTTCAGACGAGAGGATCCGATGGCACGACTGAACGTGAACGGGGTCGTGCGTGAGGTCGATGCCGAGCCGGACACGCCTCTCCTCTGGGTCATCCGCGAGCAGATCGGCCTGACCGGCACCAAGTATGGGTGCGGCATCGCTCAATGCGGCGCCTGTACTGTCCATATCGACGGGGCGGCCGTCCGCTCCTGCTCGATGCCGCTCTCGGCGGTCGAGCCGGGGCAGAGGATCGTCACGATCGAGGGGCTCGCCCCGGATGCTCGCCACCCGGTCCAGCAGGCCTGGGCCGAGCTCGACGTGCCGCAATGCGGCTTCTGCCAGCCGGGCATGATCATGGCCTCGGCGGCCCTGTTGGCGCAGACCCCGCGCCCGAGCGAGGACCAGATCCGCCAGGAGATCACCAACATCTGCCGCTGCGGCACCTACAACCGCGTGCTGGCGGGCATCAAGCTCGCCGCCGAGCGCGGCCAGGCCGACTGAGGGGGAGAGAGACGATGAGCCTCGACTCCAAGGCCGCTCCGCAGGCCGCCCGCCCCACCCGCCGCACCTTGCTGGCCGGTGCCGGTCTCTTCACCCTGGGCTTTCATATCCCGTTCCCCGCACGCGCCGCGACGCTCGGTGCGGCGCCCACCACGCCGGAGGTGAACGCCTGGGTCGTGGTGAAGCCGGACGAGACCGTCGTGATCCGCATCGCCCGCTCGGAAATGGGCCAGGGCACGCTCACGGGCCTCGCACAGCTCGTCGCCGAGGAGCTCGATTGCGATTGGGCACGGGTCACCACCGAGTATCCGAGCCCGGGCCAGAACCTCGCCCGCAAGCGCGTCTGGGGTGATTATTCGACCGGCGGCAGCCGGGGTGTCCGCGACTCCCACGAATACGTGCGCAAGGGCGGCGCCGCCGCCCGCACCATGCTGGTCGCCGCCGCCGCGAAGGGCTGGGGCGTGCCACCCGCCGAGTGCCGCGTCGAGCGGGGCGTGATCACCCACGGCCCGTCCGGCCGCAGCACCACGTACGGCGCGGTCGCCGCGGAGGCCGCCGCGATCGAGCCGCCGAAGGACGTCACCCTCAAGGACCCGAAGGACTGGACCATCGCCGGCAAGCCGCTGAAGCGGCTCGACACCCTGCCGAAGCTCGACGGCAGCCAAGTCTACGGGATCGATCTGAAGCTGCCCGGTCTGCTCAATGCCGCCATCCGGGATTGTCCGGTCACTGGCGGCAGCGTGAAGAGCTTCGAGGCCGCGGCGGTGTCGGGCATGCCCGGCGTGAAGCGGGTGATGCAGGTCGGCGACAGCGCGGTCGCGGTGGTGGCTGATACGTTCTGGCGGGCCAAGACCGCCCTCGACGCCCTGCCCATCGTCTGGGACGAGGGTCCAAACGCGGAGGTCTCCAGCGAGACCATCGCGGCGGTCCTGCGGGAAGGGCTCGACGCGAAGGAAGCCTTCGTCGGCAACAAGGCCGGCGACGTGGCGGGGGCGTTCAAGGGGGCCGCCAAGGTGGTCGAGGCCGTCTACGGCGTGCCGTTCCAGAACCACGCCACGATGGAGCCGATGAACGCCACGGCACTCTGGACGCCGGAGCGCTGCGAGGTTTGGACGCCGACGCAGAACGGCGAGGCCGCCCTTGCCGCGACCGCCGACGCGGCGGGACTGCCGGCCACCTCCTGCGAGGTCTACAAGATCCATCTCGGCGGCGGCTTCGGTCGGCGCGGCGCGACCCACGATTGGGTGCGGCAGGCGGTGCTCATCGCCAAGGAGATGCCAGGCACGCCGGTCAAGCTGCTCTGGACCCGCGAGGAGGACATGACGCACGGCCGGTATCACCCGGTCACGCAGTGCCGGATGCGCGCCGCCCTCGATCAGGACGGCAACCTGACCGGGCTGCACATGCGCATCTCCGGCCAGTCGATCCTGGCCTCGGTCGCCCCCCAGCGCATGGTCGAGGGGCGTGATCCGGTCACCTTCCAGGGGCTCAACCCCGGCGGCCCGGAGGCCGCGATCGGCTACACGATCCCGAACATCCTCGTCGATCATGCGATGCGCAACCCGCACATCCTGCCGGGCTTCTGGCGGGGCGTGAACCTGAACCCGAACGCCATCTACCTCGAATGCTTCATGGATGAGCTGGCCCATGCCACCGGCCAGGACCCGCTCGCCTTCCGGCTGAAGCTGATGGACAACCACCCGAAGCACCGGGCCGTGCTCCAGGCGGTGGCCGACAAGATCGGCTGGAAGACCAAGCCGCCCGAGGGCGTCTACCGGGGCATCTGCCAGACGATGGGCTTCGGCAGCTACGTGGCGGGGGCGGCCGAGGTCTCTGTCTCCGACCAGGGCGAGTTGAAGATCCACCGCATCGTGGCGGCCACCGACCCCGGCCACGCGGTCAACCCGCAGCAGATCGACGCGCAGGTCGCGGGCTCCTTCGTCTACGGGCTCTCGGCCGCGCTCTACGGCGCCTGCACCGTGAAGGACGGGCGGATCGAGCAGACGAACTTCGACAGCTACCCGGTCATGAAGATGGACGCGATGCCGGCGGTCGAGGCCATCCTGATGCCGTCCGGCGGCTTCTGGGGCGGCGTCGGCGAGCCGACCATCGCGGTGGCCGCACCGGCCGTGCTCAACGCGATCTTCGCGGCGACCGGCAAGCGCGTCCGCCAGCTTCCGCTGAAGGACACGGACCTTCGCCGGGCATGAGGGCGCTGCTTCCGGCGCTCATTCTGTCCGCCGTGCTTGTCGGGGCAGGGGGCGCAGGCGCCGCCGGGCTGCGTCCGCCGCCCGGCGCCTCGTCCTGCACCGGCTGCCATGCCGAAGGCTCCGCCATGGGTGTCCTCGCGGGGCGACCTGAGGCGGAGATCGTCGGGGCGCTCGAAGCCTTCCGCTCCGGGTCGCGCCCGGCGACGATCATGAACCGCATCGCGAAGGGGTTCGACGCGCGGGAATCACACGCGATCGCCGTCTGGTTCGCGGAGCAGGGGAAGAGGTGATGCGCGCTTCCCCCTCGCCCAGCCGCCGCGCCTTGATCGGGGGGGCCGCGGCCGTTGCGCTGGTCCGTCCCGCGCTCGGCGGCACGTCCCCCCGCGTCGTGGTCGTGGGTGCCGGGTTCGGCGGCGCGACAGCAGCGCGCTGCCTCGCGGCGGGCGGCATCGACGTGACCCTGGTCGAGGCGGCCGAGCGCTACGTCGCCTGCACGGGCAGCAACGCGGTCGTGGTGGGCCTGCGCGGAATCGAGGCCCAGACCTTCGGCTACGAGGCCCTCGGGCGGGCCGGACTGCGCTTCGTCCGGGGGATGGCGAATGCGGTCGATCCGGCGGCACGCCGGGTGACGCTCGGCGATGGCACGGCACTGTCCTATGACCGCCTGATCCTCTCGCCGGGCATCGACCTTCGCTTCGACGCGGTGCCGGGCTACGACGCGAAGGCCGCGGAGGTGATGCCCCACGCCTGGAAGGCCGGGGCACAGACGGTGCTCCTGGCCCGCCAGCTCGAGGCCATGCCGGAGGGCGGCACGGTGGTCCTCTCGGCGCCCGCCAACCCGTATCGCTGCCCACCCGGCCCCTACGAGCGCGCCAGCCTGATCGCCCATTTCCTGAAGACCCGGAAGCCGAGGGCGAAGCTCGTCCTGCTCGACGCGAAGGACACGTTCTCGAAGCAGAAGCTGTTCGAGGCGGCGTGGGCGAGGCTCTATCCGGGCGTGCTCGAATACGTGCCGCTCGCCTCGGGCGGCGCGGTGACGGACGTCGATCCCGCAGCGATGGTTGTTCGCACCGACTTCGCCGAGGTCAAGGCGGATGTCGCCTGCATCATCCCGCCGCAGCGCGCGGGCCGGATCGCGGCGCAGGCGGGCTGCGCCGACCGCAGCGGTTGGTGCCCCATCGACCCCGTGACGTTCGAATCGCGCCTCGTGCCGGGCATTCATGTCATCGGCGACGCGATCATCGCCGGGGCGATGCCGAAATCCGCCTTCTCGGCGAATGCGCAAGCCAAGGTCTGCGCGCAGGCGGTGATCGACCTGCTGGCCGGACGGGAGCCCGAGAGCCCGAAGCTCATCAACACCTGCTGGAGCCTCGTCGCGCCCGGCGACGGCATCTCGATCGCGGGCGTCTTCCGTCCGGCCGACGGCCTGCTCGCGGATGTTCCGGGAGCGGGCGGCATCAGTCCCCTCGACGCGCCCGACGCGGTGCGCGCGCAGGAGGCGGCCTATGGCGAGAGCTGGTACCGGACGATCACCCGGGACGTGTTCGGATGAGGCGGAGGCGTGTGGCCGCCCTGCTCGTGCTGGCACTCGGCGTTTCGTCTGGTCAGGCCGAGGAGGGCTTGGTGCCCAGGACGATCGTCGGCGACGCGATCCCCGAGAGCCTGACCGGCGCGCCGGGCGATTCCACGCGCGGCCGGGCCATCGTCGCGGACCGGACCCGCGGGCTCTGCCTGCTCTGCCATGCGGGACCGTTCCCGGAGGAGCGGTTCCAGGGCAACCTCGCGCCGGATCTCACGGGCGTCGGCGGGCGGTTGAGCCCGGGACAGCTGCGGCTGCGACTGGTGGACGGACGGGTGTTGAACCCGGAAACGATCATGCCATCCTATTACTCACTGGCGGGGCTCGCCCGCGTGGGACGGGCGTGGCAGGGGCGCACGATCCTGAGCACGACCGAAATCGAAGACGTCGTCGCCTTCCTGGCGACGTTGCGCGAGGATGCATCCGGGGTAAGCCGATGAGCGGGCAAAGGGGACGGAGCGCGCCTGCAGTGGGCCGGCGCGATGTGCTCGCCGGGGCGGCCGGGGCCGCGCTCGCCATCGCGTTGCGCCCCGCCGCCGCCGCGACGGCGCTGCCGCGCACGGAAACGACGGAATCCGCCATCCGGCGCTTCGCGGGCGACAACCCGATCCGGCCGGGCCGGGTGACGCTCGACCTGCCGCCGCTCGTGGAGAACGGCAACACGGTGCCGCTCACGGTGAGCGTCGAGAGCGCGATGACGCCCGAGGACCATGTCCGCCGGATCGGCGTGTTCAACGAGAAGAACCCGCAGCCGAACGTCATCACGGTCCACCTGCGGCCGGGCGCCGGTCACGCGCAGGTCTCGACCCGCATCCGGCTCGCGGACACGCAGCGCATCACCGCCATCGCCGAGATGAGCGATGGCACCTATTGGTCGGCGAGCGCGGACGCCATCGTGACCCTCGCCGCCTGCCTGGAGGGCTGAACCCCGATGGCCCGGACGCTGATCAACCTGCCCAAGACCGCCAAGCCCGGCGACACGATCACGATCAAGACGCTGATCTCGCATCCGATGGAGACGGGCTTCCGCCCCGGCGCGGACGGCCGCATCCTGCCGCGCAACATCGTGACGGAGTTCGTCTGCCGCTTCGAGGACGAGGAGATCTTCCGGGCCGAGTTGTTTCCCGCCTCGGCGGCCAATCCGTATCTGACCTTCACCTGGGTCGCGACGCGCAGCGGGCGCTTCAGCTTCACGTGGCGCGGCGACGGCGGTTTCGACCAGACCGAATCCGCAACGATCGCCGTAGCTTGAGCCCGGCCCTGTCGCGCCCTGCGGGCTGCTTGCTGCCGATGGCGCTCGTTGGGCTGCTCCTCTCCCACACTCTCGCGGGGGCGGAGCCGATTCCACCGGGCGAGCGGCGCTCGGGCTTCGACCAGATGAGCCCCGAAATCCAGGCGATGCAGCGGGACGACGGGGCCAATCCCGGCATGCTCGCGGTCGCGGATGGGGAAGACCTCTGGACCAAGGCGCCTCCCTCCGGCGGGCCTGCCTGCACCGGATGCCACGGCGTGGCCTCGTCCACGATGCGCGGCGTCGCGGCACGTTATCCCGCGTGGGACGCGCGGACAGGACAGCCCATCGACCTGCAGGGGCGGGTGAACGCGTGCCGCCGCGAGCATCAGGGGGCCGAACCCCTTGCCTCCGAGAGCCCCGATCTGCTCGCCCTCACGGCCTTCGTCGCCGCGCAATCGCGTGGGCTGCCGATCTCACCTCCCGACGATCCCCGGCTCGAACCCGCACGGAATGCGGGTCACGCGTTGTTTCGGGCGCGCCAAGGACAGCTCGGCCTGTCCTGCGCGATCTGCCATGACGAGCATTGGGGCCGCCGCCTCGGCGCGGCAGTGATCCCGCAGGGCCAACCGACCGGCTATCCGCTCTACCGTCTCGAATGGCAGGGCTTGGGCTCGCTCCACCGGCGCCTGCGCAACTGCCTCACCGGCATGCGGGCCGAGCCGTTCGGATACGGGGCACCGGAATACATTGCGCTCGAACTCTACCTCGCGACCCGGGCCGCGCCGCTGACGCTGGAGACGCCCGCCGTTCGACCCTGATCCGTCCCGGATCGGCTCTGTCCGATGCCGCGTTCCTCCTGAGGGCAACGGCCGCGCTTACACCGGCCCGGCCGGACGCCTACATGCTGGGTTATGCCTCTTCTCCTGGCGCTCGGCGTCGCCCTTCTGTTCGGCCTCGTGTTCGGCCCCCAATGGTGGGTGCGCCGGGTGATGACGCGGCACGCCACCGAGCGGCCGGATCTGCCTGGGACCGGCGGCGAACTTGCCCGCCATTTGCTCGACCTGGCACAGCTTCAGCACGTGCCCGTCGAGATCGCGCCAGCGGACCACTTCGACCCCATCGCGAACGTCGTACGCCTGTCGCCGGAAAATCATGACGGCCGCTCGATCACGGCCGTCGCAGTCGCCGCGCACGAGGTCTCCCACGCGCTTCAGCACGCGGCGGGTGACCGGCTCCTCGCGGCGCGGGCGGCCTTCGCCCGGATCGTCGGGCGCGTCGAGCTTGCGGCCGGCGTGGTGATGCTGACGGCGCCCCTCGTGCTGGCCGTCGTCAAGTCGCCTGCGCTGCTCGGCCTCCAAGTCGTGGTCGGTCTGGCGCTCCTCAGCGTACGCTTGGTGCTCCACCTCCTGACGCTGCCCGTCGAACTCGACGCGAGCTTTCGCCGGGCCTTGCCGATCCTGGAAACGGGCCGCTACCTCGACGCTGGCGATCTGCTTGGCGCGCGTTCCGTGTTGCGCGCTGCGGCTCTGACCTACGTGGCCTCGTCCCTCGTATCGCTCCTGAACATTGCCCGCTTTCGATAACGCGCCCCATTCCAGGACCCGCGGGATCAGGCGAGACAACACGATCATTTAGACCGCGGATGAGGCAGAGATGCTTGAGCTGGTCTTGGAGTGACTTCGCCCCCGAAGAGCGTTGGGCGAGGCCTGCGTCAGGACCGCCCGCCCCGGAACGCCGCCCGGCCGCTTCGGTTCGCTAGAGGGATATCCGACCGGAAAGGCATCGAACCCTTGCAGTCATCGTCATCCGGTCTCCGCTTCCTCGTAGCCGAGAGCGAGCCGCCGGACGCCCGGGAGGAACGGCGTGAGAGCGTCGGGCGCTCATCTGGGGAGACCTATCTCGCCATTCTCGAACGCCTCGCTCCCGGAGCGACGTGCGATCGGGTCAAGCCCGCCGATGCGGATGAGGCGCTGCCGTCCGGTGTGTCGCTGGCCGATTACGACGCCGTGTTCCTGAGCGGATCACCCCTGTCCTTGTACGAGGAGACTCCCGAGGTCCGACGGTCGATCGCTTTCATGGGGGCCGTCTTCGCGTCCGGCACGCCCTCGTTCGGGTCGTGTGCAGGCCTGCAGCTCGCCACGGTCGCGGCGGGCGGCACTGTCCGGCCGAACCAGAGCAGCACGGAGGCAGGCTTCGCCCGGCGCATCGTGCCGACCGAGATGGGGAGATCCCATCCGCTTCTGCGGGGGCGGCCCGCGGCCTTCGATGCACCGAGCATCCACACGGATGAGGTCGAGGCTCTCCCCAAAGGGGCGACACTGATCGCGTTCAACCGGTCCACCCTCGTGCAGGCCGCGGAGATTCGGTTCGAAGGCGGCACGTTCTGGGGCGTGCAGTACCACCCCGAAATCGGACTGGATGAGGTGACCGGGGCCCTGCGCCGCCAAGCGGACGACCTCGTGGACGCCGGGCTGGCGCGGTCCCGCCGCGACGTCGAGGACCAAGCTGACCTCGTCGAGGCACTCCACCGCGAGCCCACGCGCCGTGACCTCGCATGGCGTCTCGGCCTGGACGACCAAGTCACGGACGATGACAAGCGGCAGATCGAGATCCGCAATTTCATCGAGACGATCGTGCATGAAACCCAGGCGCGGCGCCGGTAGACCACCGCAGCCTCGCCTGATCATGACGATGGTCAGATCGGGCGAGGTGCGTCTCCGCGACGCCGTCACTGCGAGCGCAGCGATGCGATCCACTCTCAACCGTGACCGTTCTCACTCAGTCGCTGTTCGGGATGACCGGCGGTTTGGGCCCTGTCGGCCAGCGTCCCCCGTCCATGGGGATGTTCGGCCACGAACCGCTCGAAGGTCGCACGATCCTTCGCGCGCTTCAGCTTATCGACGAAGCCCTCGAATTCTTGGAGACGGGTTTCGAGAGCGCGGCGCTGCTCCTCGATGCGGCTGATCTCGCCGTCGCGCCACGCATCGAAGGCGGTGTTGCCGCTGGTCCGCGCCGATGTGAACCACGGGCGGTCCCGCGAGCCGGCACCCAGTCCGAACGGTCGACGCAGACGTTCGAGGCCGGGCAAACCGGACAGCCTGAGATCGCGCCGTACGAGCGCCTGCCGCGCCACGACGACGAGGCCGGCAAAGCCGCCGAGATACAGGGCCTCGTGGATCCAGGGCATGATGGGCATGGGAAAGCTCCTTGCGCGTGTCGGCGCCGTTGACGATGGGCGAAGCATGCCGACGCGCCGCTGCTGCAGGCTGAACCGGACGGTTCAGACAGGATTAAGCTTTCAGGCCCTGCCGGTCGGTGGCAGACCGCCGACGTCTCACCCCTCCGAAACGGTCATGGGGTCGTCGCCTTCGCCGGACATCAGGCGCGAGGGGATCGTGCCTGATGTCCTCACGGCCAGACGGGAATCGGCGCCCGGCGATGCAGCTTCGTCACGCTCGGAAAATTCCACCGGATTATCGAATTCTTAACCTTGGCATGGGCCGGCCGACAGTCATAAGTTGCAAAAGTACCTAAGTACTGAGTTCGGTACGGGCGAGCGGCTTGGTGACCAGTATGTCCGATACATTCGCTCTCGTGCCCCATCCACCAGCGGAGCCGACATCCGTTCCGGACGTAAGGGCGAAGGCGGCCGCACGCGTCGACCGGCACCCGCGCTCCGACACGGGCACGATCGTCATCCATTGGATCGTCGCCGTCGCGATGATCGCGAGCCTGATCACAGGATTGCGGATCTCGGCGGATGCGCCCGTGGCCCGAACGGCCAAGTTCCTGGAGCCACTGCTGCCTCAGGGCGAGGTCTGGACCGTTCACTTCATCGCTGGACTGAGCCTGTTCTTCGGCATCACCGCGTATCTCGTCTATCTCGTGCGCGGGCGCTTGGTGGACCGGAACGGCGTGTCTCGCCTGCGTGCCATCTTCGTCAGGGGGCGCACGAAAGCCGCCCGGAAGGCCCGCTGGGGCGGCATCAACGTCGCCCTGCACTGGGCGATCTACGCCGTCACCCTCGTCCTCACCGGCACCGGTATCGCGCTTTACTTGGGCTACGGTGGATGGGTGGTGTGGCTGCACGCCACCTGCGCGCTGGTGGCGCTCGGCTACATCGCGGTCCATACCCTGGCTCACTTCCTGTACGGCGGCCTGTGGCAACTTCTCCGGCTGTTCCGTCCCGCCCCCCTGGCGGACGAAGCGCTCCGCCGACGCCGCCCGCTGCTGGCGGCCCTGGCCCTGGGCGTCGTGGTGGTCAGCGGGATTGCCTGGGCGGATTTCGCCGGACGGTCGACCCTCGTCGTGGACCGGGTGGCCGCGGGGCCGGACCTCAGCAAGCTCCTCGGCGATCCCGTCTGGAAGACAGCCCGCCCGGTCTCGATTCGCACGATGCAGGGGGCCAATTTCGGAGGAACCGGCGAGACCGACGTCGAGATCCGGGCGGTGCGGGACGACAAGACCGTCTACTTCGCCTTCCGCTGGTGGGATCCGTCACGCTCGCTGAAGCGCGTGCCGATGATCAAGCGCGAGGACGGCTGGCACCTCCTCGACGCGAACGCCGCGAAGGCCGACGTGACCGCCTATTACGAGGATAAGCTCGCGGTCATCTTCTCACGTTCCGACGCCTTCGGCTCCGGCGGTTCGACCCATCTCGGTCCCAAGCCGCTCAGCGATGCGCCTGCGCCCCTGAATGGCCGTGGCTACCACTACACCACCGATGGCAGCTACATCGACATGTGGCAGTGGAAGTCGGGACGGGGCGGCATGCTCGGCGTGGTCGAGGACATGCATATCGGGCCCCCGACCGATCCGACGGCGGCGGAGCGCGCGGTCAAGGGACGCTATCAGGCGGGCTACTGGGGTGATCCCGGCACGAGCGCCTATCGCTACAATTTCCGCTTCGAGGGTCCGGGCGGCTACACCGGCGCGGTCGAACCGCTGCGGCTCCCCAAGGACTGGCAGGTCACCAAGGCCAAGCTCGGGACGGTGGACCTCGATCCGGATGCCAGCGCCTCGGAGGGCGCGGTCTGGTGGATGGTCGAGGCATCCGAGACAGTCCCGTACGCGAAGGACGTCGACGCGCAGATCCCGGTAGGCACGATCATGCCCGGCGTGCTGCTGACCGAAGGCTATACCGGCGACCGGGCGGGGATCACGGCGGCGGCCAAGTGGGCCGATGACCATTGGACCCTGGTCGCGTCGCGCAAGATCGCCACCGGCAGCAAGTACGACGTGGACTTCCTGCCCGGCAACGTCTTCTACCTGTACGTCTCGGCCTTCGATCACACGCAGACGCGGCACACCCGGCACATGCGGCCGGTCGAAGTTCTGCTGCGCTGAAGCGGAACAGCCCCCATGGCCGGATCGGTTTCCCTCGTCATCAACGGTCGGCGCGTCGCGGCACGCGCCGGGCAGACCTTGCTCGAAGCCGGTCTCGCCAGCGGTCGCGCAATCCCGCACGATTGCGCCACCGGACAATGCGACACCTGCCGCGTGAGGGTCTATTCCGGCACCGTGGACGACGCGGGCACGCGGGTCGGTGACACGGTGCTCGCCTGTCGGGCGCGTCTCATGACCGAGACCGTCATCGAGTTCGATGAGGTGCCAGACACCGTCCGGCGCAGCGGAACGGTCGGGAGCGTGGTCCCCCTGACCCCCGACATCGTCGAGGTCACGGTGCGGCTGCGCAAGCCGCTTGCCTCCCTGCCGGGGCAATACGTCCGCGTCACCTTCCCAGGCTGTCCGCCGCGGGACTACAGCCCGACCCTTCGCACGGACGGATCAGGTGAACTCAACGAGCTGATCTTTCAGATCCGCCGACTCAACGGCGGTGCGGTCTCGTCGCGACTGGGCGAGCGAATCGGCGCCGGATCCGATGTGAAGGTCGAAGGTCCCTTCGGCCATGCCTTCCACCGGCTCGGACGGGGGCGCCTCGTGGTGGTCGCGGCCGGGGTGGGCTTCGCGCCAGCCTGGGCTGTGGCGCGAGCGAGTCGCCTGCGTGAACCGGAACGCGACTTGGTGGTCGTGGCCGGAGCGCGTCACGCACACAACCTCTACATGCGCCCAGCCCTGGAGTGGCTGCGCGACAGAGGGGCGACGACGATCCTGACCTGTAGCGGCGCGAACCCACCGGAGGACGCGCGCCCCGGTCGACCGACGCAGCATCTCCCATTTCTGGCACCGACGGATACAGTCATCACGGCCGGGGGATCTGAGATGGTCGCGGCGGTTCAATTCATCGCTGCCGCGGCGGGGGCGACCTGCTACGCCGATCCGTTCTACTCGGCCGCCCGTGCCGAAACGGCAAAGCTACCGGGAGAACTGAATTTCATTCAGCGCCTGCTTCAACGGGTCTCCGGTCCTCAGACTCCGAAAAGCCAGCCTTTGACCTAAAGAGTCATAAACCACAGATCATTGTCGGCTTCTTCGGTGACATACATTTAATTATTGGGTCGCAAGCTGCGGCCATGGCCTCAGCATTCGTCAATCTGCGCGCACTGCCCCTGGTATCCCTGGTCTACTTCACGCTGTCCTTCGGAGCGTGGGCGGAAGACCTCACCATCGTCGGCACGGGCGATGGCATCGAGATGCTGCAGGCTGTGGCGACGGCCTACAATGAGGGCGGGCTTGCGCATGTGACGATCCCGCCGAGCATCGGGTCGGGTGGTGCGGTTGCGGCCGTGGGTGGCGAGCGACAGAAGCTCGGGCGCGTCGCCCGCCCGCTCACCGTGGCGGAGAAAGGGCAGGGCCTCGTTGAGGTGCCCCTGACCCGCATTCCCTCCGCGATCTTCCTGCATCGCGGCATCGGCGTGACAGAGTTGTCGAGCGCTCAGGTGACGGCGATCTTCGCGGGTACGATCGACAACTGGAATGCGGTCGGTGGGCCCGACCTGAAGATCCGCGTCGTTCGCCGCGAGGATACCGACAGCACCCTGGCGGTTCTCCGGTCGAGCATGCCCGGCTGGCGGGATCTCGTCCTGACCAGCCGCTCGAAGACCGCGACGACGACCCAGGATGCCGTCGAGACCGTGCGCCAGAATCCGGGGGCGATCGGCTTCGGACCGTTCTCGCCTGCGCTCTCCGCAGACCTCACGGTCCTTTCGATCGACGGCCATGCGCCGAACAACCCCGCCTATCCCAGCGCGGTGACTCTGGCGCTCATCTACAAGGACAACACGCGGGACGCCGCAGCCGCGGATTTCCTCGCCTTCGCGACCTCCGACCGCGCGAAACGCTTACTGGAGGAGCGGGGCGGCGCACCGCTCAGGCCGTGACCCATAATCCATTCTCACGGTCCCTCCGCGCGCGCCTCGTCGGTGCGACGCTCTCGACGACCGCGATCGCCCTCGCGGCCCTCGTGTTTCTGGTGGCTTTGCGCTCAGGGCAGACCTTGAGCGAGCAGGCCCAGGAGATCTCGCACTGGTCGGAAACGCAGCTCTCGGGCCGCCTTCTCAGTGACGCGAAGCTCGCTGCGGCGCGGCTGCAGATGCAGCGCGAGGATGTGGAACGGCGCTTCGCCACGATCGCCAAACGCTGGGACGTGTCCACGGCCGTGTTCTCCGGAAACACCGTCGCGGCCTCCGAGCTGATGCGGCCCGCTCTGGCGCTCGCGGATCTCGATGGCGTCATCGCCTTCGACCAGAACCTGCGGGCCCTCACCGCCGACCGGGTCGAGGCGGACCTGCTCGCGGCCAATACCGCGATCGGCCGGACGCCCCTGGCAGCCGCGCTGCGGGCGATCATTGCCCGGAACGATCGGGAGCGTTCGACGGGCTTCATGATGTCGCTGCGCTGGGATGGCACCGTGGCCGGAGCGCTCGCCGCGAACGAAACCGGCTCTTTCGTCGATGTTTTCGGTCAGCCGCTGTTCGACGAATTCGGCGAGGTGATCGGCGGCCTGGTCGGCTATCGGATGCTCCGCCCGCGGGAGGAGATCTTGACGGCCTTCAACGCGTTGAGCGGGCGCGATGTCTTCATTCTCGCGGGCTCCCGCCTTCTGTCGTCAGCGGGTGCCGAGATGCCCGACGCCACGCTCGGCGTCGCCTCGACCTCGGGCCTTCAGGCCATCGTCGGCACCGAGAAGGTCGCTCGCTGCATTCCGGCGGCGCAAGAGACCCGGCTATGCGTCGCGGCGCCCCTCCAGGAGTTGGAGCAGATCAAGAACAAGGTCGTCGGCATCGGCGAGGCGAGTTCCCGCTCCTTGCTCACGACCCTCTGCGTCGTCGCGGGCCTGACTCTTTGCCTCGTGGCGATCGTCCTCCTGTTCCTGTCGAGCCACATCACGCGCCCGCTGGTGCGGATCACCCGGACGGTCGCCGAAGTCGCGCGGGGCAACTGGCACGTCACGGTGCCGGATGTCCGGCGCGAGGACGAGGTCGGCGACATCGCCCGCGCGGTCGTGGTTCTGGAGCACTCCCTCGCCGAGCGGGACCAGTTGCGCGACGACGTCTTCGCCAAGAATCAGATCCTGACGGAACGCGAGGCCCAGCTTCAGGAGCAGAACGAGCGGTTCGATGCGGCCCTGAACAACATGTCTCAGGGTCTGTGCATGTACGGCGCAAACGGACACCTCAAGGTGTCGAACGAACAGTTCCTGCACATCTACGGGATCGACGCGGAGGCTCTCGCGCCGGCGCTCACCCATTCCGATGTCTGGTTCCTGGCGGGACTTGGCCATCTGCCGGTCCGGGGCAGGGGGGGCGCACAAGGCCGCGTCACGACGGCGACCCTCGCCGACGGGCGCCACATCGAAATCACCGTTCAAGCGATGGCGGATGGAGGCTGGGTCGAGACGCACGAGGACGTCACCACGAGCGTCATTGCGCAGGCGCGCATCACGCACCTCGCCACTCACGACGCCCTGACGGGCCTGCCGAACCGCGCGCTGCTGACCGAGCGCCTGGGCGAGGCGTTCTCGGAGTATGTCGAAGGTGGCCGCGCCGCCGCGGTGATCTGCATTGACCTCGATGACTTCAAGGGCGTGAACGACACACTCGGCCACCCTGCGGGCGACGACCTGCTGCGTCAGGTCGGCGCCCGGCTGACCGCCCTGAGTTCACCCGGCAAAACGGTCGCGCGCCTTGGCGGCGACGAGTTCGCGATCGTGCTGTCCGGCTCGGACCTTTCCGACGGTGCATTGAGGTTCGCGGAGGAGGCTCTGACCCAGCTCCGGCGTCCGTTCTTCATCGCCGATCAGTTCGTCTCGGCCGATGCGAGCCTCGGGATCGCGGTTTCGGCTGAGACCGACTCGGACGGCGAGGACCTGCTCCGCCGCGCCGATCTCGCGCTCTACGTCGCCAAAGCCGAGGGCGGTCGGCGGGTGCGCGCCTTCGAGCCCGAGATGGAAGAGCGTCAGCATCACCGGCGCTGGATCGAGCGTGAGCTGCGCATCGCCATCGCGAATGGGCAGATCGAGCTTCACTACCAGCCGCTGTTCGCGCTCGCGACCAACACGGTGACGGGGTTCGAGGCACTGGCCCGCTGGCGCCACCCCGAACGCGGCATGATCTCGCCCGGCGAGTTCGTGCCTGTCGCCGAAGCCACCGGCCTGATCGATGCCCTTGGGGTCTTCGTCCTCCGGACCGCCTGTGCGGCCGCAATGAGCTGGCCTGGATCGCTTCGTGTGGCGGTCAACATCTCGCCGATCCAATTCCGGGATGGCAACATCCACCGGATCGTGGAGGAGGTGCTGCAAGAGACGAGGCTGCCGAGCCAGCGCCTTGAACTCGAGATTACGGAATCCGTGATCCTCAGCCAGGATCAAGCCACCTACCAGATGTTGACCGAGCTCCGCCGCCTCGGCGTGCGGTTCTCCATGGATGACTTCGGCACCGGCTACTCGTCCCTCAGCTCTCTCAACAGCTTCCGCTTCGACAAGATCAAGCTGGACCAGTCCTTCGTCCGGAACCTCTTGGACCGCGACGAGGCCGCTGCGATCGTCCATGTCGTGGCCGAACTCGGCCGCAGCCTGAAGATCACCACGACGGCCGAGGGCGTCGAGACGGAGGAGCAACTGACCCGGCTCCGGGCGAGCGGCTTCTCCGAAGTGCAGGGCTACCTGCTGAGCAGGCCGATTCCCGCCGCCGAAGTGGCCGGGTTCATCATCTCCCAGAGCCATCTCAGCGCCGCAGCCTGAACCCCTCGAGGCCTCGCGCCCCGAAGGACTCTCACCGAAGCCATTGCGGTTCAGCTTGGATCATTTCGCCTCGTCGTCAGTGCGAGCGCAGCGAAGCAATCCAGGGGTGGCAGAAGGCGCTCTAAGCCGCGAGCGATGCCGATGCAGGCTGGGCAGCGTCAGAGGATGGCGCTCGATCTCCAGCGTGGGGACCATCCATCACCGCATAGCAGGTCCGGTTGCGACCGGTCGACTTCGCCTCGTAGAGGGCCGCATCGGCCAAGCGAAACAGATCATCGGGGGAGCCGCCTCGCCGGGGCATACAGAAAGCGAGCCCGATGCTGACTGTAACCCGTCCCATATCGACGCCGTCGCTTTCGACGACGAGATTGGCGACGGCAGCGTGCCCCCTCTCCGCCGCGCGGGCGGCGCCCTCGGCTTCGGCGCCGGGCAGAAGCACGACGAACTCCTCGCCGCCGACCCGCGCGACTAAGTCGCCCGGCCGGTCGGTGCAAGAGGCTAGGGCGCGGGCGAGGGCCTTCAGCACACGATCGCCCCCAGCGTGGCCGTGGCGGTCGTTGTAGCGCTTGAAGTGGTCGGCATCGATGACGAGGAGAGCGATGGTGCCGCCGGACCGACGGGCCTGATCCCAGGCCTGTGCGAAGGCCGCTTCGAAGGCACGCCGGTTCGGCAGGGCGGTGAGGGCGTCCGTGCCAGACAGCATTGCCAACTCGGCCTCAGCCGCGTTGCGCCGTTCGAGCTCGGAGGCCACGAGGAACGAGAGCCCGACGGTGAGTCCGCACAGGGCGAACACGATCAGCCCGATGACCAAGGCTTTGGCGCGCCACTCGGCCTCGATTTCCTCGCTGGAGAGAGCGACGTTGAGGATCAACGGCAGATTGCCGACACGGGTGAACGTATAGAGACGCTCGATCCCATCCGACTGCGTCGTAGCGACGAAACGACCGCGCCCCTCGTGGAGAAAGCGCTGGAAGTTCGGCGCGTCTGAGAAGTTGGGCGGGGGGCCGGAATCAGGCTGCGGGTAGCGCAGGATCCGCGTCCCGTCATTGAGGAAGAGATTGATCGTACCGGCCTGGCCGAGTTGGATGTCGTGGAACAGCCGGTCGAAGTAGGTCAACGACAGGCTGCCCAGCACGACGCCCTCAAAGGAGCCTCCGGGCATTCCGGTCCGCCGGCTCAGGATGAGAACAGGCCTTCCCACCGAACGCGACAGGATCGGTCCGCTGACACCCAGCCCGAGATTCGGATCGGCCTTATGGGCCTGGAAGTAGGGTCGATCGGCATTGTTGTAGCGGCGCGGCGGCCAGCTGGCGGCATCGTAGATGCTGTTGCCGTATTGATCGAGCACGAGCAGTGCGTTGAGGTCTTTGGCGTTGACCGCCCGGTCGAACAGGAAGCTCTGGCGGCGATTCGGGCTCATGGCCTCGAGGTCGTACGCCCTCAAGTTGTCGACGACATTCTGTAGTGCGACGTCGATGATCTCGATGTTGCGGTCGATATCACGCTCGATCACCTGAATCAGGTTCTTCGAAGTCTGTTCGGCCTTATCCCACGCATCCCACCGCAATTGGAGCAGCATCGCGGAGCAAACCGCGACCATCCCCACGGGGACAACGATGCCCAGCCCGACCCAGATTCGGGCGGAGCGACGCCAGCTTGTCTGATGATGCGCAGGCCCGTTCATGACACTTCTCAGGCGTGCGACGGAAAGCGGGGGAGGACGGCAAGGGCCACCGGTTGGTGCGACCGGCGCCGAGATCTCACCTCAATCGAACAGCGCATCGACGGCGTCCTGTGAGACCGCCGCTGTTCCGGGTAACGCCGGGCCATTGAGGAGCCCGTCCTGATCGACGTGCCGGGCCGGCTTGGATCGCGTCGAAGACGCCTGAGCCGCGCTGGAGACCGAACCGGACCACAGGCGGAGCATCTCGGCGACACGCTCCTCCACGAAGCCGACGGTTCGCACGACCTTGGAAATTCGCTGGCCAGTCAGATCTTGGAAATTGCACGCTTCGAAGATCGTCTGCATCTGCGCCTGGATCGCCTCGGCGTCGTCCTTGGTCGCCTGATCCAGGGTGTTCCGCGCCAGTCGGCGGGCGAGGGTGTCGACGGTCTCGGACGCAGTGAGGATGGTGTTGGTCGCGTGCTCGGTGCCTTGGACAACGGCGTTGAGCTCGTCGCAGGCGCGACCGGCTTCCTGCTCCTGATGCAGCTCGGCGATCTCCTGACGCGTTCGTGCGATCGTCTCCGAGATCGAGATGAGATGGCGATGCAGCAGGGCGGCGTGATCTTCGATCGAGGGCATATCCGGCATGCTGGCTTTCATGGCATTACGAGCCCGAAATTTATTGTGCCGTTTTCCGTATCATCAAAGTGATTAAGCTATTTGAAACGGGTGACCGTGGTAAATGCAGCATTGATGGCTGTCTAACGGACAAATCCCTCACGCTCAGCGAGAGCGCCCGGATTGCCGTCCGATTGGGCTAGGGTCGCAGGCCGCTGCACGCCGAGCAGTCCGTCCGGACATCGTTTGAGTCGAGGCCGCCCCCGCTCCTCAGAAAGCAGCGGGGGCATTCAGAACCTCACCAGAACCTCGGCTTCAACGCCGGGAGCGAAGCACGCGTGGCTACGCCCCCTCGAACCGCCCGCTGGCATGGGCCAGCATCGTGTAGACCTTGCCCGTCTCGGAGGTGAGGTAGGCATCGGTGCGCTTGGCGTCGGGGTCGTTCTTGACCACGTCGCCGAGCAGGCGCTCGAACTCGCTGACGTAGCGATCGACGCTGCGGCGGAACTCCTGATCCGAGCGGTAGCGCCGCTGGATCTCGGTGAAGGTCGACTGTCCCTGCGCCGTGTAGATGCGCGGCGTGAACAGATTCGGCTCGCCCCGGCGGTAGCGTTCCCACAGATCGACCGCCGTCCGGTGCTCGATCATCCGCGCGATGTCGGTCGAGATCGTGTCGAGGGCGATCCGGCCGGTCTCGGCGGCGGCGGCCTTCCCGTTGCGCGGGGCAGGGGCGGCGGAAGCCGTCGTGCTCCGGGACTCGCGGGCTGGGGCGGCCGGGGCAGGGCTGGATGCTGCCGGAGCGGCGGGCGCGGCCGGGTTCTCCTCGTCCTCGTCCAGCGAGGCGCGGGTGAGAAGGTCGGAGAGCCAACCCCGCTTGTTGTTGCCTGCCGCCGTGGCCGCCGGAGTGGCGGGGCGCGGCGTCACGGTCCGCGTTTCCGTACGGGCCGGGGTCGGCCGGGGCGCGGGGGCGGGAGCCGGCGTCTGAACCGGAGCCGGGCTCGGAGCCGCCGCGACGGGCGCCTGCGCGACCGGCGCGGGAGCCGCAGCAGCCGGAGCCGGGGCAGGGACCGGCGGCGCGGCGACGGCGCGGCTTCCGCCCTCGGCGGTGCGGCGCTGCGGCTGCGCCATCGGCTGAGCTACATCCACCGAGCGGCCGGTGCGGGCGACCAGGGCCGACAACTCGTTGAGGGCCTTGATCTGATCCGACACCACCCGGCGCATCTCGCCCGCCGCATCCTGCGTCTCGCGCGGCAGTTCGAGGACGCCACGGGCGAGGTCGGCGCGGGTCGATTCGAGTTCGCTCCGGATCGAGGCGGCCATCTCGCGCAGGTTCGTCACCGACTCGCCGAAGCGGGCCTGCGCCTCTTCCAGTCCTTCGCGCATTTCGCGGGAGGCCGCGTCGAGGGCCTCACGCACACCGGCGGCGGCCTTCTCGGCCTCGGCACCGGCATCGTCCTTGAGCCCCGCGAAGGCCCCCGTGACCTGCGCGCCCGCGCTCTCGGCTGAGCGGGCGAGGGTCTCGGTCAGCGACCGCGCCCGGTTCTCGGCATCGCGCAAGACCTTGTCGATCTGCCCGGAGAAAGCCGAGCCGCGCAATTCCAGGGTCTCGGCACGGACCTCGAACTCCTCCAGCGCCGTATTGAGGGCGCGTTCCCGCTCGGCGAGCGCCGAGGAGAGCCGCGTCTCGACCGCGTCGAGGGAGCTGGCCGCGCCGTCGAGGCTCTGGGCAAGGCCGGTCGCCTCGCGCAGGGCCCCCTCGGAGGCTTCGCGCAGGGCCGCGACCTGAGCCGACACATCGGTCCCGGCGCGGTTGGTCTCGGCGGCGACCCGCTCCAGTTCGGTGCGGATCTGCGACAGGCGGCCCGAGAGGTTCCGCTCGATGGAGCCGAGATGCGAGTCGGCGCCCGCCACGAGGCCCGACAGGGCTGCGTTGGCGCTCTCGACCCGCACGATCACGCCGCCCAGCTCGCTGGTGAGCCGCTCGTTCGTCTCCGCGAGATCGGCGAGTGTCCGGGCCGCGCCCTCATCCACCGCCGCGCGGAGGATGTCGGCCGAGGCGCGGGTCTGCACCGCAAGACGCTCGGTGTTGGTGCGCAGGGTCTCGGCGAGCGGCAGGCCGGTCTCCTCCAGGACCCGCTCGATCGTGCCCGCCCGGTCGGACAGGGCATCGGCGAGGTCGCGCATCGGGCCATCCACGGCGGCGCGGAAGCGCGCGACATGGCCTTCCAACTCGCCACCGACGGTCTCGCCGCTGGTGTTGAGGCTCTCGAGCAGGGCACCGCCCCGTTCCTCGATCGCCCGCACCAGGGTCTCGGCGCTCTCGGCCAGACGACGGGCCAGGGCTTCGCCACGGGCATCCACCAGGGAGCCGAGGGCGTTCGCCCGACGCTCGAAGCCGATCCCCATCGCCTCGGCGCGCTGGTCGATGAGGGCGGCGAGCGCCGCCTCGCGGGCGGCCAGCGTCGCCGCCAGGGCAGCCGTGTGCGCCTCGACCTGCTCGGCATGGGCGCGGGCGCGCTCGTCGAGCGCCGCGCCGAGCCCGGCGGTGCGCTCCTCGATGAGGCCCGCGAAGGCGTCGTGACGCTCGTCGAAGGCCGAGGCAAGGGCGTCGGCGCGCTGGCCCACGAGGTTGGCGAAGCGCTGGATCCGGCTGTCGATCCGCTGGGTGAAGGCATCCGCCCGGGTATCGACCGCGCGGGTCAGATCCTGGGTACGGCCCTCGACCACTCCGTCGAGCTCGCGCAGGCGCGTCTCGAACGTCTCGGTCAGGGCGCCGACACGGTCGTCGGCCGCCTCGATCAGGCCGCGGCTGCGGGATTCCAGCAGGCCGTCGATGGCCGCGCGGGCCTCATCGAAGGTGGATTGCAGGGCGGTGAGACGGGCGTCGAACAGGTCGGCGACACCGGCCGGGGCCGCGTTGAGGATGCCGCGCAGCTCGTCGGTCTGAGTGGCGATCGTCTGGGCGATGTCGCCACCACGGGTTTCCACGAGGTCGCGCAGACCGTCCTGCGCCTCTTCGAACAGGGCGCGCAGGCGCTGTGTCCTGCTGTCGAGGGTGGCGGCGAGTTGGCGCTCGCGCGTCTCGACCAGGGCCGCCACGGCGGCCGGGGCCTCCTCGAGCAGCACGCGGAGCGTCTGAAGCCGCTCATCGACCGAGGCGGCGAAGCGACCGCTGCCGCCCTCGACCGCGGCGTCGAGGGTGGCGTGCGCCTCCTCGAACAGGGTGCGCAGGCCCTCGGCGCGGGCGTCCAGGGTCTCGGCGAGGCGGTTGCCTCGGCCCTCGACCAGATCTTCCAGGCGGCCGAGGCGGGAGTCGAATAGGCTCCCCAGCGCTTCGGTGCGGCTCTCCAGCGCCCCGGCGGCACCGACGAGCGCGCCTTCCAGCGCCGTGACGAGTTCGCGACCGCGACCGTCCAGGGCCTCGCTGAGCGGGCCGGTACGACCGTCCAGGGTCTCGACCAGGGTGCGCGCATGGCCATCGAGCATGGTGCGCACCTGCGTGGTCCGCTCGTCGAGCAGCCCGTGCACGGTGCGCACGCCCTCATCGAGCAGGGCGCTGATGTCGCCCGTGCGGCTCGCGAGCGTATGGCCGAGGCGGCCCTCGCCCTCCTCGAGCATCCGCTCGGCATCGGCGATGGTCTGCTGCAGCTTGGCGAGCACGCCCTCGCCGCGATTGTCGATGAGTTCGGCGAGCGAGGTGCTTCCGCTGTCGAACAGGCGGGCGAGTTCGGTGATGCGGTTGCCGATGACGCCGAACACGGCGCGGCCCTTCTCGT
Organism: Methylobacterium sp. NFXW15; assembly: GCF_049887755.1. Classification (NCBI taxonomy): domain Bacteria; kingdom Pseudomonadati; phylum Pseudomonadota; class Alphaproteobacteria; order Hyphomicrobiales; family Methylobacteriaceae; genus Methylobacterium; species Methylobacterium sp. NFXW15. Next base: position 160,507 of record NZ_JAGEKG010000005.1, read on the forward strand.
CCAGCTCCCGCGACATGGCCTCGGTGCGCTCGTCGATCAGGCGGCCGAGCAGGCCGGAGCGCTCGGCGAAGGCGGCGCGGACATCCTCCGTCCGGGCCGTCAGGGCGGCGTCGGCGGCATCGGCGCGCTCGCCCACGAGGCGGGCGATGTCCTCGGCACGAGCCGCGAGGGACTCATCGAGGTTGCGGGTATGCGCCTCGACCGCTCCGGTCAGGGCGGCGATGCGCTCGCCCATGGCCGCGTCGAGCCCGCCCGTGCGGGACTCGATCGCCTCCACGAGGTCCTGGGTGCGCTGGGTCAGTTCGGCATCGACGGCCCGAGTACGCGCCTCGATCAGGCGGATCGCCTCGAAGGCCTGCGATCCGAAGCTCTCGTCCACGAGGCGGGCGCGTTCTTCCAGCGTCGCGCTGATCTCTTCCAGGCGGCGCAGCACGGTGCCGTCGAAGCGCTCGGCACCGGAATCCAGGGCGCGGGCGATCTCGGCGGTGCGACGCTCGATCTCCTCGCCGAACCCGGCGGAGCGGATCTCGAAGTCGCGGGAGGCCGAGGCCAGACGGGCATCAACGGCCTCGGCGAAGCTGCGGCTGCCTTCATCGACGAGGCGGGCCATCTCACCCGCGCGGGCGGCGAGCGCTTCCTTCAGGGCGTCGGCATGGGTGCCGAACTTGCCCTCGACCTCACCGACGAGACCGGCCAGAGCTTCGGTCATCTCGGCGGTGCGTTGCGCGACCTCGGCGGTATGACGCGCGGAGCGGTCTTCCAGGGCGCCGAGCTTGGTCTCGATCAGGGTGCCGGTCTCGCCGACAAGGGCGGCAACCGTCTCAGCTAGGGCAGCGGCCCGGCGAGCCGCCTCGTCCGCGTGGCGGGCGGAGCGCTCTTCCAGGGAGCCGAACCGGCTCTCGATCACGTTGCCAGCCTCGCCGACGAGGGCGGCAACCGTCTCGGCCAGAGTGGCGGCCCGGCGAGCCGCCTCGTCCGCGTGGCGGGCGGAGCGCTCTTCCAGGGAGCCGAACCGGCTCTCGATCACGTTGCCAGCCTCGCCCACGAGGGCGGTGACGGTCTCGGCCAGGGCGGCGGCGCGGCGGGTCGCCTCGTCCGCCTGACGGGCGGAGCGCTCTTCCAGTGAGCCGAACCGGCTCTCGATGATGGTGCCAGCCTCGCCCACGAGGGCGGTGACGGTCTCGGCCAGGGCGGCGGCGCGGCGGGTCGCCTCGTCCGCCTGACGGGCGGAGCGCTCTTCCAGGGAGCCGAGCTTGGTCTCGATGACGTCGCCCGCCTCGCTGACGAGGGCGGCCACGCGTTCGGCCAGGGCAGCGGCGCGCTGGGCCGCCTCGTCCGCCTGACGGGCGGAGCGTTCTTCCAGAGAGCCGAACTTGGTCTCGATGACGGTGCCCGCCTCACCCACGAGCCCGGCCACGGTCTCGGCGAGGCTGGCCGCGCGGCGGGCCACCTCGTCCGCATGACGCGAGGACCGCTCTTCCAGGGTGCCGAGATGGGTCTCGATCAGGCTACCCGCTTCACGGGCCTGCCCGGCGATTGTCTCCGCGACGGCCTGGCCACGGTCGCTGATGAGACGCGTGACCTCATCGAGCTGCTGGCCCACGGTCTGGCCGAGGGCCGCCGTGTCCCGGCCGATCCGGTCGGCCAGGATGTCGCCGCGCGCGATGGTCTCCTGCAGGGCGGCGAGGCGGCTGCCGAGCACCTCCTCGATGACCTTGACGCGCCCGTCGGCGGTCTCGGCGAAGGTGTCGCCGGTGCGCCCGAGGCTGTCGGCGATGCGAGCGCCCTGGTTGGCCACGGCCAGCACGATGTCGCGGCCGGTCCCGGCGATGCGGGCGTGGGTCTCCTCGGCATGGGTGGAGAGCAGGTCCGCCACGTCGCGCCCATGGGCGCCGAAGGTGGCTTCGATCTCGCCCAAACGGCTCGACAGGTCGGAGGCGACCTGCGCGGCGGCGCGCTCCAGGGCACCGGTCGTGGCGGTGGTGCGGGCGGCGAGTTCGCGGTCGAGCCCTTCGAGGGCGGTGCGCAGTTCCGCGACGGCGGCGGCGCCGCGCGAGCCCAGCTCCTCGGTCGCCCGCTCGGCGGCCTCACGGAAGCGGGTGAGCAGGATGGCGGATTCGGCCTCGATGGCGCCCGTCACCTCGGCGGAGGCGGTGCGCAGCGTGCCGAGGCTCTCGGTGAGGCGGTTCGCAGCCTCGGCGACGCGGGTCTGCGCCGCTTCGCCCGCCGTGGCGGCTGCCGCGCGGATGGCCTCGGCGGCCTCGCTGGCGCGGCCGTCGATCTCGCCGGATAGGTGCTCGACGCTGGTGCGCAGGCTGCGGACGGCATCGCCTGCGCCGGACTCGAAGCCCCGGCCGAGAGCGGCGAAGGCGGCTTCCAGCCCCTCGGCGGCTTCCCGCGTGCGGCCCGCGACGAGGCCGCTCGCGCGCTCGGCCGCCGCCTCCAGGCGGTTTTCCAGGCCCGAGCCCTCGACCGCGATGGTCTCATGCAGGCGGGAGACGATACCTTCCATCCGCGTGGCGAGTTCGCCGCCGCGTCCGGACACCTCTTCGCTGATCCGCTCGGCGGCGCCGACGAGGTCGTCACGCATCGCGAGGGCGCGGTCGGCGAGCGTCGCCGCAGCCCCGTCCGCCGCCTGGGCGAGGGTGTCCTGCGCGGTCTTCCCGCTCTGGGCGATGGCGCCGACGATGTCGCGGCCCGCCGTCTCGATCTCGGTGCGCAGCGCCGTGCCCCGGCCCGACAGATCCTGCGTGAAGGCGGTGCCGACCTCGGCGAAGCGGCCGGTGATCTCGGCGCCCGTGGCGGCGAAACGCTCGGTCAGCTCGGTGCCGCGCGTCAGGAAGGCGGTCTCCAGCCCGGTGGTGGAGCGCTCGAAGCTCTCCCGCACCGCCTGGCCCTGGCGCTCGATGGTGGCGCCGACCTCGGCCCCGGCTGCGGCCAGGGTCTGCGCGACACGGCCCGCGCTCTCGGCGAGCCGCCCGGTGAGGGCCTGCCCCGTGGCCTCGAACGAGCCGGTGAGTTCCACCGTGCGGCTCTCGAAGGTGCGGACCAGTTCGGCGCTGACGCCCTCAAGGCTCTCGCGCACGCCCGAACCCGTCTGCGACAGGCGCTCGATCAGCGTGTCGCCGCGCTCGCTCATCAGGCCGGTGACGCGCTCGCCCACCTCGCCGAGGGAGGAGGTGATGATCGCGCTGCGGGAATCCAGGGCGCCGGTGACGCGCTCGCCCGCGCCGTCCAGGGCCGCCACGATGCGCTGGGCCGCGCCGTCGAGCTCCTGCGTCAGGTTCTGGTGCGTGCCCGCGATGGCGCCGCGCACGCGCTCGGCGTTCGTGACGATGGCTTCGCGCTGGGCGACCAGCTCATCGACCAGAGAGCGGATGCGGATCTCGTTGTCGGAATAGGCGCGCTCCAGGGTGGCGATCTCGCCCCGCACCAGGGTCTCGAGTTCGCCCGCACGGGCCAGGGCGCGCTCCACGCCGTCGCCCACCGCCGCCACCTCGCGGCGCACGGTCTGCGACATGGTCAGAACGGCATCGGTCGAGAAGCCCTCAGGCTCCGCGAGGCGCACCGCGACCTCGCCCACCGCGCGGGCGACGAGGCGCATCTCCTGGGCGCGCACGGCAAGCATCGCCACGACGACAAACAGGATCACCGGGCCGAGCAGGGCCGAGACGGCGCCCATGGCCTGGAGCGGCGGGAGACCCGCGACGAAGCCCGCGAGATCGCCGCCCGATTGGGTCCAGGCGACGCCGAGCAGGCCCGCGATCCAGGCGAGGCCGATGACGGAGGCGACGATGTAGGGCTTGCGCGAGGGGCGCACCCGCAGGGTCTGCTGCAGGATGCCGATGTTGCGCCGGTCGTCGTTGGCCACCAGCGAGCGATCGGGCGGCAGCAGACCGCCTTCGCGGCGGGGCCGGTCGAGATCGGGGGAGGGCAGGTCGGAGGCGAGCGGCGGATCCTGCATCAGCGGCTGCGGGCCGCCCGGCGGACGCTCGATGTCGAGGCGCGGCGGAGGCAGGCGGCCGGACGCATCGCGACCACCGTCGGACAGGGGATCGGCATCGCCCACATCGGGCAGACGCGGCTCCGACCGGGCGCCGCCGTCGCGCATCAGGGCGTCGAGGCTCAGCGCCTGCTCGATGGCTGAGAGGGCGGCCTCGGCCGGGTCCTTCAGCTTCTTGTCCGTCGCCATAGAACGCCTCACACGCACGGGTCCGGCGCTTGCACGCCGAAGACGCAACTTCCCGTTTACCACCCGAGCCTAAGCTCCGGCACCCTGCCCCGGAAGGAGCGGGGTGGACCGCCCCCAGGTAACATTAACCGAATGGTTACCGAGACCGGTCCGCGGGCGCAGCCACACTGCCAGGGACGGAGCCCGAGCGCGAGGCGAGGGGGAGCCCGTCGCGGGCGATACGATGTGGATTGCGGGGTCACCGATGGCAGAAATCGACCGCGACATCCTCGAAACGCAGACCGGCGGCGATGACGCGCTGGCCCGCGAGGTGCTGGCGCTGTTCGCGGGCGAGTGCCGCCGCCTCCTGCCCGCCCTGACCGATCCCTCTCTCGGTGCGGCCGGACGCGCCGACATCGCCCATACGATCCGCGGCGCGGCGGCCGGTCTCGGCGCCCTGCGGGTGCAGCGCCTCGCCGGGGAGGCGGAAGCCGGATTGTGCGCGGGGGAGGCGGGCGCCGAGGCCGCCGTCGCGGCTCTGGCCGGGGCGATGCGGGCCGCGCTCGCCGAGATCGAGGCCTGAGGCTTCGAAAAGTCGCTCCGCGCTGTGGCGTTTGCGGGCCTCGATCCGCTTGCTTTCCGCCTTGCGAGCCTCCAATCAGTCACCGCCGCGCGACGAGCCGCCCTGCGACCCGGCGCGCACGAGGAGCCTAGAGCATGCCCAAGATCACCTACGTCGATCACGCCGGGACGGAACGCACCGTCGAGGGCAGCGTCGGCGCCACCGTGATGGAGACGGCTCTGCGCAACAACGTGCCCGGCATCGATGCCGAATGCGGTGGCGCCTGCGCCTGCGCCACCTGCCACGTCTACGTGGACGATGCCTGGATCGATGTGGTCGGCAAGGCGCAGGACATGGAGCAGGACATGCTCGATTTCGCCACCGACGTGCGCGAGAATTCCCGCCTGTCCTGTCAGATCAAGATCTCGCCGGAACTCGACGGCCTCAAGGTCGCGACCCCGGCCCAGCAGGGGTAGCTGGCGTCTCCCTCGTCATTGCGTGCGTCAGCGAAGCAATGACGGCGCGTAAGGCTCAGCGCACCAGTGCGCGGGCGGCGGCATCGAGCCCTTCGAGGGTGAGCGGGAACATGCGGCCCGCCATCAGGCGCTGCACCATTCCGATCGACTGCGTGTAGCCCCAATGGGTTTCGGGCACGGGGTTGAGCCACGCCGCCTTGTGGAAGTGGTCGAGCAGCCGCCCGAGCCAGGCGGCGCCCGGCTCCTCGTTCCAATGCTCCACGGAGCCGCCGGGCACGGCGATCTCGTAGGGGCTCATGGACGCGTCCCCGACGAAGACGAGGCGATAATCGCTGCCATAGGTGCGGATGACGTCGATGAGCGGCGTGCGCGCCTGGTGCCGCCGCGCATTCTCGGTCCAGACGCCCTCGTAGACGCAATTGTGGAAGTAGAAATGCACGAGGTGCTTGAACTCCGACCGGGCGGCGGAGAACAGCGCCTGCGCCTGCTCGATATGCCAGTCCATCGAACCGCCGACATCGAGGAAGAGCAGCACCTTCACGGCGTTGCGCCGCTCGGGGCGCATCTTCACGTCGATATAGCCCTGGCGGGCGCTCGCCCGGATCGTGCCGTCGAGGTCGAGCTCGTCCGCCGCCCCGGTCCGGGCGAAGCGGCGCAGGCGCCGTAGCGCAAGCCGCATGGTGCGGGCCCCGATCTCGGCATCGTCATCGAGGTCACGAAAGTCGCGCCGGTCCCAGACCTTCACCGCACGGAAGTTGCGGTTGCCGTCCTGCCCGATGCGGATGCCTTCGGGATTGTAGCCATAGGCGCCGAACGGAGAGGTGCCCCCGGTGCCGATCCATTTCGAGCCGCCCTGGTGGCGGCCCTTCTGCTCGGCGAGGCGCTGCTTCAGCGTCTCGAACAGCTTGTCCCAGCCGAGCGCCTGAAGCTGCGCCTTCTCCTCATCGGTGAGGTACTTCTCCGCGAGCTTGCGCAGCCATTCCTCGGGGATCGGCACGGCCTCCACCGCCTCGCCGACGGTCTCGAGCCCCTTGAACACGGTGCCGAACACCCGGTCGAACCGGTCGAGATGCGTCTCGTCCTTCACCAGGGCCGTGCGCGAGAGGAAGTAGAATTCCTCGACGCTCTTGCCCGGCAGGTCGCGCTCCATCGCGCCCAGCAGGACGAGATACTCCTTGAGGGTGACGGGGACCTTCGCCTCGCGCAGGGCCGTGAAGAACTGGAGCAGCATGGCCCGACAACGCGCGAGCGGGGCGCCGGGGTCAAGTGCGGCGGCGGAGCTCGTTCCAGGCGAGGGGGCCTTCGCATCGCCGCAGAGTCTTCGCACCGCATCGGGCGAATCAGAGCGAATCGGCCCAGAGTCTTGAAAGCGTGGGCTTAAGTGGATTGCGGCGCCGCGGAAGACTTCGAGGGGACCTTGACCGGCCTGGACTCGGCTTCAAGAGCCTGAATCTGGGTATAAGTCCCGATTCCTGTTGATATCCCACCAGCTGAGACTCGCGTAGTCACTTAAACCGTCACGGGAATCACCCCAACTCATTCGGAACGGTGATGCGTCCGCGATCGTGCGGGCGAGAGCCGGTGTCGAGGAGACCTGCCGTGGCGGTCATCCTGCGTAGTTTACCCGAGTTCAAGCGGTTTCTAGCGAAGCCGGGCGCAACGATTCAAGTGGTGCGTAACACCTTTATGGACCGGCAACCCGAGGCGACACGGGCGGCCTACCGGGACAGGGGGATGTACGCGCCGCGGGCCGTGCAGGCCCTGTCGAAGAAGGCGGCCGTCTTCAGCCTGCGCGGCTATCCCGGCACCGTCTGGCTCTATTGGGACAAGGGCGCGCGCGGCTGGCGCTTCCAGGGCGACACCGTGACCGTGCCCTTGGTCACCGGCCTCGGCGCACCGGACGAGATCACCTACCGGTGCAGCTTCGCGGAAGGCTACGAGCCCGTCGTACGGACCCGCGCCCCCCGCCGCGCCGCCACCCAGGACGCCGCCCCGCCGCCGGTGTGACGGGTCTGCTCGCGACCAATGTTGCCATGCGCTGTCTTTCGGCGAACCGGCGACCCCTTCGCCGGAAAGCGCTTTAGCTCGCCGCTTTCTCCGGCCGGGCGGGAGCCTCGCGCTTCTCGGGCTCGGCACGCGCGGCCTTCCCCACGGTCCGCCGGGCGCGGAAGACCGGCTTCGCCTCGCTCTCACGCTTCTTGAGCAGGGTGCGGTACTCGTCCCGTCGCTCGTGGATCGAGGCGATGACGAGGCCCATCGGCACCCCGACATCCACCAGCACCGCCTCCGACAATTGCAGCGAGGCCTCGATCGTCTCGGGCACGACATCGTCCACGCCGAGCTCGTAGAGGGCGGCGGCGTGCTTCGCGTCGCGGGCGCGGGAGACGATGGTCAGGTCCGGCCGCTCGCTGCGCGCCGCCGTCACCGCCTCCTCGACTGAGCGGGGCGTGTCGAGGGTCACGACGAGGGCGCGGGCCGTGTCGATGCCGCTGCGGCGCAGGATCTCGACATTGCCGGAATCGCCGAAATAGACCGGCGCCCCGGCCCGGCGCTGCTCGGCGACGCGGGCCGCATCGGAATCGAGGGCGAGATAGGGGATGCGGTGGCGGGCCAGCATCTCGCCGACCTGCCGACCGACCCGGCCATAGCCCGCGACGATCACCCGGTTCTCGACCTTCTCCGGCAGCGGCTCGGCCTCGATCCGGCCGCGCGCCGTGGCCGCCGCATGGCTACCCATTCGCCGTCCAATGGCAGCGAGGGCGGGAATGAGGATCATCGTCACGGTGGTGACGATGAGCGCCGCCGCGCCGACCTCTTCGGGCACGAGGCCGGTGGCCATGGCACCGCCGATGAGCACGAAGGCGAACTCGCCTCCTGGCCCGAGCAGCAGCGCGGCTTCCAGCGCCACGGCCCGCGACAGGCCGAGCACCGGCCCGGCCATCACCACGACCCCTCCCTTGATCAGGACGAGGGCCAGGGACAGGCCGAGGATCGCCCCCGGCGAGGCCATGAGCTGCTTCGGATCGAGGTTCATGCCGACCGAGACGAAGAACACCCCGAGGAGCAGGCCCTTGAACGGGTCGATCGTCGCCTCGATCGCCCGGCGATACTCGGTCTCGGCCAGCAGCAACCCGGCGACGAAGGCGCCGAGCGTCATCGACAGGCCGCTCGCCGCCGCCGTCAGCGCCGTGCCGACGATGACGAGGAGGCAGGCCGCCATGAACAGTTCCGTCGAGCGGGTGCGGGCGACGAGTTGGAAGAGCGGGCGCAGGGCGAGGCGGCCCGCCACCACGATCAGCACCAGGGCGATGGCCGCCTGGCCGAGGGCCAGGACGAGGGCGAGGCCCTTGTCGCCCCCCGTGTCGTGGCCGAGCACGGCGATGGCGAACAGCACCGGCGCCACGGCGAGGTCCTGGAACAGCAGCACGGCGAAGCTCGCGCGCCCCGTGGGCGTGTTGAGCCGCCGCTGCTCGGCGAGCACTGGCAGCACCACCGCCGTCGAGGACAGGGCGAGGCCGATGCCGACGATCACCGCGCCGGTCAGCGGCACGTCGAGCCCGAACAGGATGGCGCCGAGGATCAGGGCCGAGCAGCCGACCTGCAACGATCCGAGGCCGAAGACGAGCCGCCGCAGGGTGCGCAACCGCTCCCAGGACAGCTCCACCCCGATCATGAACATCAGGAAGATCACGCCGAATTCGGCGAGGTGCGAGATCTCCGTCCGGTTACCGATCGTGAAGAGATGCACGCCCGGCCATTGGTCGGCCAGCCGCCCGAGGCCGAACGGGCCGAGGAGCGCACCCGCTCCGATGAATCCAAGGACCGGAGAAATCCGCAGCCGGTGGAACAGCGGGACCACGATCCCCGCCGTGACGAGAAACAGGATCGCTTCCTTGTAGGAGCCGGCATGGACTTCTGGCATCGGCGGCGGCTCTAGCCTCGCGTGATCTCGACGGTGGGGACGGCCGGATCATGGGCGCTGGATCCCCGCGCGGCAACCGCCCCGGAGGTTGAATCGTATCCGGGCGACGATCCCTTCCGGTGGCGGCGGGCACAAAGTGGGTACAACCGGTGGTGTGGCTCAAAATCGGCACAATGCAAGCGTAAGGAAACAATGAAGAGAGCTTGTGCTCGACCCGGACCGGGCCCTGGATGTGACGAGACCGATGAATTCGCTGAAGTCGATCTTCTCACGGGCCGAGAGGGTCCCGAAGGCTCCACCGAGCCGTGAGGTCGCCCGCGAGCGCCGGGAATGGCGGCTGGAATCCGACCGGTGGACGCACCAGCGGCATGTCGAGAAGGGCTACCGCATCAAGTGGGGCTACGTCGCCATCGCCTATCTCGTGGAGTTCATGGTCATCGGCGCCTCGCTCGCCGGGGCGTGGCTCTTCGCGGGCGTCTACAGCGACGGTGACTGGCACGCCTTCTATTTCATGCTGCTCGCGCCGTTGGTCTACGCGGCGGTGGAACTGTGCCGGGTTCCGCTCGGCATCCTCGCGCGCACGCAGCGCTCGTATTTCGTGCGGGCGCTCGCGATCCTCGGCATTATCTTCGCGGCGGGCGTGACCACGAAGTCGGTCTCGCAGCTCGGCGAGATGATGTTCCATCCGCGGCTGATGGACGCCGCGCGCACCAAGACGACCCTGAAGGACGCCCAGGCCGACCGGGCGACGATCGAGGACCGCATCAAGGCCGCCGACAACCGCGTCGCCCAGTACACCGCCGAACTCGACCAGATCGAGAAGCGTGCGGGCGACAACGCCCAGCAGCTCGCGGGCCTTCCGGGTCAGCGCTGCGAGAAGGTGTTCGGCACCAATTCCAAGGGCGTGCGCTACCAGAACCTGAAATGCGTGACCGACCCGCGCGTCGCCGCCCTCTCGGCGGGCGTTGCCAAGGCGAATGCCGACCGCACCGCGCTGGTGAAGGACCTCGAAGCGGCCCGCAAGGACCGCGCGGCCCTCGACCGGGGCGCCGCGGATCGTCGCGTCGCCGATGCCGAACAGGCCTACCGGAACGCGGTGAACCGCTCGCAGCTGCATTCCTTCACGGCCATGGTCTACGGCGTCGACCCGATCGACGTGACCGAGAGCCAAGTCCACGCCTTCCTGCGCATCTTCGTGTTCGTGCCCGCCCTCTGCGCGGCCTTCGCCTCGACGATCCTGGCCCTCTGCGCGGTCTCGACCCGCCGGACCTTCATGGATGAGGACGATCTCGGCGCGGCGGTGAACCCCGAGGCGGCGCCGTACATGCTCGACGCCATCGCCGATGCCCTACGCTCGACCCCGCCCTTGCCGAAGGCCGCTCCGCAGCAGGCCGCCGTCATCCCGATGAACCGTCCGGCGGCAGCCCAGCCGCCCCAGAGCCTGCCGGGCCAGACCGCCGCGAACCAGGGCCTGCCCGGTCCGACCCTTCCTGCCGCGGGAGCCGGCGCATGAACTACGTCGCCTCCGGCACTCCTGAGAACATCGCCCTTGCGCAGCAGGTGAACACCCGCCTGCGCGCGGATTCGAGCTACGTCGCCGCTCGCGCCTTCCTGTTCCGGGCGCTTGGGGCCGGTGTGTTCCTGTGCCTGACCGGGGCCGGGATCGGCGCCGCCGCCTATGGCTGGGCGACGATGAACCAGTTCGACACGGCGGCCGAGAAGATCGCTGCGGCGATGCAGGCCGCGCTGGCCGACGTGACCCTCAAGACCAAGGGCGAGGTCACGCTCACCGATAACACCCTGAAGCTGGAGGGCCTGCCCAAGCTCGGCGGCGCCCCGACGCCGAGCAAGGCCCAGCTCGGCGAGCAGGCGAGCCCGGCCTCGAAGGCGCAGGTGAACACCACCTTCACGGTGTTCAAGCAGGTGCCCTACCTCGACGGGCAGATCGTCACCGGCTGGAACTTCAAGGACGGGGTCGATCAGCCCTATCAGCAATATTGCTACTTCTCCCGGCGCTCCAACGAGAGCAAGGGACAGGTCGAGCTGAAGATCGACCTCGCCATGGACGGCAAGACCCTGCCGCAGCCGCAGAAATCCGATGTGAACCTCGAGATCCTGGCGCGCAACTGCGTGTGGCACGACAAGGGGTAGCCGGTCCCACGCCGTCATCGCGAGCGTCAGCGAAGCGACCCAGGGCAACGGGACGCCTCAAAACGTGGCGCGTCCCTGGATTGCTTCGCTGACGCTCGCAACGACGGCGTGGTCTTGCCGCGCCGCCGCCCCGCACGTAACTCCGGTTCAGGCCAGCCTCCGAGACCGCGATGCGCTTTTCCGGCACCGACACCTACGTCGCCACCCCCGACCTGACGGCTGCGGTGAACGCCGCCGTCACGCTGGAGCGTCCGCTTCTCGTGAAGGGCGAACCCGGCACCGGAAAGACCGTGCTGGCGGAAGAGATCGCGAAAGGCCTGAAGGCGCCGCTGATCGTCTGGAACGTCAAGTCCACGACCAAGGCGCAGCAAGGGCTCTACGAGTACGACGCGGTCTCGCGCCTGCGCGACTCGCAGCTCGGCGACCCACGCGTCTCGGACATTTCCCACTACATCCGCCGGGGCAAGCTGTGGGAGGCCTTCACCGCCCCCGAGCGGCCGGTGTTGCTGATCGATGAGGTCGACAAGGCCGATATCGAGTTCCCGAACGACCTCCTGACCGAACTCGACCGGATGGAGTTCCACGTCTACGAGACCGGCGAGACGGTGAAGGCCGTGCGGCGGCCGGTGGTGATCATCACCTCCAACAACGAGAAGGAGTTGCCGGACGCGTTCCTGCGCCGCTGCTTCTTCCACTACATCCGCTTCCCCGATGCGGACACGCTGCGTGCCATCGTCGAGGTTCATTACCCCGGCATCAAGGGCCGCCTCGTGGAGGAGGCCCTGCGGGTCTTCCTCGAAACCCGCGAGGTGCCGGGCCTCAAGAAGAAGCCCTCGACCTCGGAACTGCTCGACTGGCTAAAGCTCCTCGTCTCCGAGGACATCTCGCCCGAGACCCTGCGCGAGCAGGACGGCCGCAAGCTCATCCCGCCGCTGCACGGCGCCCTGCTCAAGAACGAGCAGGATGTGAGCCTGTTCGAAAAGCTCGCCTTCATGACCCGGCGCGAGGGACGGAAGGGATGAGCGAGCCGAACGCCATGCGCCGCCTCATCCTCCTGCGCCATGCCAAGTCCGACCGGCCTGCGGGCGTTCGCGATCTGGAGCGTCCGCTGAACAAGCGCGGGCGGCGGGCCGCCCCCGTCGTCGGCGCACGGATCGCGGAGGAGGGACTGCGGCCGGACCTCGCCCTGGTCTCGCCCGCCCAGCGTACGCAGGAGACCTGGGCTGCCGTGAAGGACGCCCTTGGCGATCCCCGGCTCGAGATCGTGCCGGAGATCTACGAGGCCGCTGCGGGCGATATCCTCGCCGCGATCCGACGGGCGCCCGATGAGGTGGGTACGCTCATCGTGGTCGGGCACAATCCCGGCCTCGGCGATCTCGCGGCGACGCTCACGGGTGCGGGGCCGAAGGGTCTGCGCGCGCTGCTCGCGACCGAGTTCCCGACCGCCGCCTTCGCGGTGATCGCCTTCGAGGCCGAGACCTGGGCGAGCATCGCTCCCAGTCGCGGCAGCCTCGAACACTATGTCCGCCCCCGCGACATCGACCCCGACCTCGCGGGCTGAGACGGGGTGTCCAGAGGGCGAGCCCTCTGGCGGGTGCAGGGCAGAGCCCTGCGAACCCCCGAGGTCTTGCCCCTGGCCCCCACCACAGGACTCATCCTTTGGGGTCCTCTTAGACGGGCACCGGGGCCGCGTGCCGCTCGACCTCCTCGTGGGTGGGAAGGGCCGTGCCCGGCATGAAGGCATCGAACGCCGCCCAGAAATCCTGGCGGATGGCGTCGCGCTCGCTCAGGATCTCGTGGCGCGCATCCGGCAGGACGAGGATGTGCCCGGCCTTCAGCCGTCCGGCGAAACGCTCGGTGACGGGCGTGCCGCAGACCGGGTCGGCGCCCGCGGCCACGATCAGCACCGGCAGGTCGATGCGCGGCGCGGCGCGGGGGTCGCGCAGGCGCGCCATGGCCCGGAACGCTCCCGCGAGCCACGCGATGGTCGGATCGCCCACGGCCCCGGCACCCACCTGCTGCGCGGCGGCGGCGTTGCGCGCGTAACGCTGCGGATCGCGGCACAGGCGATTGCCGGGATAGGGCTTGGTGGCGATCGAGACCGGCTTGCCGAAGGGAATGTAGCGCGCGCCGAAACCCAGCCGGTGCAGGCTTCTAGCCAGCAGCGAGGCGGCAGCGGGAAAGCGAACCATGCGGATCGACAGCATCGGCGCCACCGTCACCATGCGCTTGAACGGCAGCCAGCCGTCGAGGGCACCGGTCAGGGCGATGCAGCCGCCCATGGAATGGGCGAGGCAGAGATGCGGCTGCGGCATTCCCGTGAGGACCGCTTCCGCGACCGCCAGGAGATCGACGCGGTAATCGTCGAACCGGTCGACATGACCTTTGTGCGGATCGTCCACCCGCCGGTCGGATTCGCCCTGGCCGCGCCAATCGAACGCCACCACCGCGAAGCCGCGTCCGCGCAGGTCGCGGATGGTCTCGTAATACTTCTCGATGAACTCGGCCCGGCCCTGGAGCAGGGTGACGGTGCCCCGGCAGGTCCGGGTGGTGGGCCGCCACGTCGCCGCGCGCAGGCTGCAATCGTCGCTCGTGCCGACCATGGTGATGGTCCCGCCTGGCGGCGCCGGGTTGTCGGGCGTGTCGCGCAGGGTAAGCAGCGGAGGCTCGGCCCCGCTCCGTCCGTCGAACCGTGTCACGTCTCGCCGACTCCCGTGGCGCCCCCGGCGCAGCATGGACCGCGCCCCTGAAAAAATCCGTTCCCTCGGCCGTTCAGGAGGTCTTGCGACCCGGATCGGCCACCCCGATATCTCACTCGTGTCGGCCGTCAGGCGGCACTGAAGACCGGTCCGGCCCAATGGGCGGACCAGAAAACATGTTGCTCTTCAAGAGGATATGTCATGCGTCAGTTCGATCTTGCTCCCCTTTACCGTTCGACCGTCGGCTTCGACCGTCTGTTCTCCGCCCTCGATCAGTTTGCGAGCACCGAGACCGCTCCGAGCTATCCGCCGTACAATATCGAGCGCACGGGCGAGAATGCCTACCGTATCACCGTCGCGGTGGCGGGCTTCACCGAGGAAGACCTCTCCATCGAGGTTCGGGAGAACGCCCTGACCCTGCGCGGCGAGCGTAAGGGCGAGGCCGAGAAGCGCGTCGAGTTCCTGCATCAGGGCATCGCCGCCCGGGCCTTCGAGCGCCGCTTCCAGCTCGCGGACCATGTGCAGGTGACCGGCGCTGTCCTTGAGAACGGCCTCCTCCACGTCGATCTCGTCCGCGAGGTCCCCGAGGCCAAGAAGCCCCGTCGCATCGAGATCGCCTCGGGCCGTCGTGCCGCCACGCCGGTGATCGAGGGCCAGGTCTCCGAGGGCGACCGTCAGGCGGCATAAGCCGCCGCACCCTCCGCGTGAGGGGAGCGCCCCGGCCTCAGGGCCGGGGCGTTTCCGTGTTCACTTGCATGCCCCTTTGCATGCCCTCTTGCATGTCGTGGTGACTGTCATAATGCCGTGGCCACGGCATGCTGATGTCGAATCTCGCGGCGCCCGGGACGGGCGTGCGATGCGAGGGGGCGATGGCCACGAATCTGTTCCACCGCGAGGCCTATGCGGCCCTCGGCGCCGGTCTGCACCGCGGCGTCCAATGGGGCGTCGCCGCTCCGCTCGCCAAGCTGAAGCGTAAGCCCACCCCCGCCGACATCGCCGACGTCCTGGCTGAGGCCGATGCGATCCGCCTGCCGGAGACCGGCACGGGGGGTTTGAAGGGCCGCAGCCTCGGCCGCATTGGCAATCTGGAAGTGCGCCTCGCGACGAGCCGTTCGGAAATCCGCCGGGCGCAGCGCCTGCGCTTCAAGGTGTTCTACGAGGAGATGTCGGCGGTGCCGACCGGTCTCGCGTCCCTGTCCCGCCGGGATTCGGACGCCTACGATGCCTTCTGCGACCACCTTCTGGTGCTCGACCACGACAAGCTGAAGCCTGCCAAGACGCCGTTCCGCGCGCCCCGGCCCAAAGTGGTCGGCACCTACCGGCTGCTGCGCGGAGAGGTGGCCGAGCGCCACCACGGCTTCTATTCCGAGGGCGAGTACGACCTTTCCCCCGTTCTCGCCGCCCAGGGCGGGAAGCGGCTTCTGGAACTGGGTCGATCCTGTGTGCTGAAGCCCTACCGCGGCAAGCGTACGGTCGAATTGCTCTGGCAGGGCATCTACGCCTACATCCTGCACCACCGGATCGACGCGCTGATCGGCTGCGCCTCCCTGGAAGGGACAGATCCCGACCGGCTCGCCCTTCCCCTGTCCTTCCTCCACCACCATGCCCGCGCCCCCGAGCCGTGGCGTGCCTGCGCCCTGCCGGAGCGGGGAGTGCGGATGGACCGGCTGTCGAAGGAGGCGGTGGACCCGAAGGCGGCGTTGCAGGCCCTGCCGCCCCTGATCAAGGGCTACCTGCGCCTCGGTGCCACCTTCGGTGACGGCGCGGTGATCGACCGCCAGTTCGGCACGACGGACGTGTTCGTCGCGCTCCCCGTCGAGCGGATCGGGGCACGGTACCGGGGCCATTTCGCGCCGGGTTAGGGGCCTTTCCGCTCCACTCGTCCGGGGCCGGGGCATCGCTTCCAAGGGAAGCTCCGTCTTTGCCGGCGGAGCGAAGCCATCCAGAGCGCCTTGAATCACTCGGATACTCAAACGGGAAGCCAAAGAGTCCACATAGCCTAGCGTTGACACGCCTCGCGTCGAGGCGGATACCCCCGCCGATCCGATGCAGCAGCGCCTCGCCAAGACCGCGGTGATGGTGGCCCACGATCTCGCGGCGACGGCCGCAGCCGTGGTGCTGACCTTCCTGTTCCGCTTCCAGGGGGCGATGCTCGCCGAGCGTCTGCACGCCCTGCCGTTGCTGCTGCCGCCGTTCTTGATCGTCGCCGGGCTGGTCTATGTCCGGTTCGGGCTCTACCGGACCAAGTGGCGCTTCGCCTCCCTGCCGGACCTCGCCGGGATCGTGCGGGCGGCGAGCGTGCTCGCCCTGGTGCTCCTCGTCGTCGATTGGGTGCTGGTCTCGGCCGATCTCTACGGCTTCTACTTCTTCGGCAAGATCGCCATTCCCCTCTACTGGGTGTTGCAGATCTTCCTGCTCGGCGGAACGCGAGCCGCCTTCCGCTACCTGAAATACACACGCTCGCGCCAGACGAACGCCAGGGCCGCCACGGTGCCGACCCTGCTGCTCGGACGTGGCTCGGATATCGACGTTCTGCTGCGCGCCATCGAGACCGGCTCGGTCAAGAAGCTCGCGCCCAGGGGCATCCTGTCGCCGCGCCGGAACGAGGCCGGGCAGTACATGCGCGGCGTGCCGGTGCTCGGTGGCTTCGCGGATCTGGAGCAGGTGGTGATGGATAGCGGCGCGCGCGGCGAGCCGATCCGCCGCCTCGTGGCCGCGCCGAGCGCGCTCGCCCCGGAATCCGCCCCCGACGACCTCATCGCCCGCGCCCGGCGCCTCGGCCTGCCGCTCGCCCGCGTGGTCGGGCTGGGGGAAGGGCCGCAGGGCCCGGAACTGGCGCCGCTGGAGATCGAGGATCTCCTGCTGCGCCCCACCGTCGCCATCGACAGGCCGCGCCTGGAGGGATTCCTCACCGGCCGCCGCGTGGTGGTGACGGGCGGCGGCGGCTCGATCGGCTCGGAGATCTGCCTGCGGGCGGTCGCCTTCGGCGCCTCCGCCGTTCTGGTTCTCGAATCCTCCGAGCCGGCGCTCCACGGCATTCTCAGCCACCCGGCGATCCTCGAGGCCGAGGCCGAGGTGACGGGCGTCATCGCCGACATCCGCGACCGGGAGCGCATCTTCGCGGTGATCGCGGCGTTCCGGCCCGATTACGTGATGCACGCTGCCGCGCTGAAGCAGGTGCCGTTCCTCGAACGGGACTGGCAGGAGGGCATCAAGACCAATGTCTTCGGCTCCCTCAACGTCGCCGAGGCGGCCGTGGCGGCGGGCGCCCGCGCCCTGGTGATGATCTCCACCGACAAGGCGATCGAGCCGGTCTCGCAACTCGGCGTCACCAAGCGGTTCGCGGAGATGATCGCGCAATCCCTCGACGCCGCGCAGGCGCGCAAGCCCGGCCATCCGACGCGACTGATCGCCGTGCGCTTCGGCAACGTGCTCGGCTCGGCGGGCTCGGTGGTGCCGGTGTTCAAGGCGCAGATCGCCCGTGGTGGCCCGTTGACGGTGACCCACCCGGACATGGTCCGCTACTTCATGACCGTGCGCGAGGCCTGCGATCTCGTGCTCACCGCCGCCTCCCATGCCGATGGCGAGGCGCGGACGGAGGGGGGCGAGCAGGCCGCTGTCTACGTGCTGAAGATGGGCCAGCCGGTGCGCATCGCTGACCTCGCCGAGCGGATGATCCGCCTCGCGGGCTTCGAGCCCGGCAGCGAGATCGAGATCGCCTTCACCGGCGCCCGGCCTGGCGAGCGGCTGAACGAGATCCTGTTCGCCCGTGAGGAGCCGCGCGTCGGCCTGCCGGGTATCGAGGGCGTCATGGCCGCGCAGCCGATCTTCGCCGACAGGCCCCGCCTCGACGCCTGGATCGCCCGCCTGCGCGACGCCGTGGCCGAGGGCGATCGGGCGGCGGCGGATGCCGTGTTCGAGGAGGCGGTGCCGCATTTCCGCGAGCGCGGGATCGCACGGGCCCAGGCCGACGCCCCGGCCGCGCAGGCCATCCCCGCCGCAGCCCCCGCTGCTCTCGGCTAGCCCCGCGCCAGCCGCGCCAGACCCTCGCGCGTCGTCATCGTTGGCTGCCATCCGAGGCGTACGAGTCCGTCGCTGCGGGCGACGAGGCCGCCCGCCACCCGCTCGAAGACCTCGCCCCGCCCCGTGAGGCGGCAGGCGAGGCCCAGGAGCGGCTCCGGCATCGGCAGCAGGCCCGGCGAACGGCCGAGGCCTTCGCGCAGGGCGGCGATCATTTCCGGCAGGGTGAGAGGGTCGGGATCGGCGGCGATGAAGGGTGCGCGCAGAGGCTCGGGCGCCTTCAGCAGCGTGTCCACCGCCTCCGCGAGGCTGTCGAGGGAGATCAGCGAGCGCTTCGCGCGCAGGCCCCCGAGGGGCAGGGGATAGGGCGAGCGGGCGAGCCGCAGCAGGGCTTCCAGATTGCCCTTCGCGCCCGCGCCGTAGACGAGGACCGGCCGCAGAGCCGCCCAATCGAGCCCGCTGGCGGCAAGCGCCAATTCGGCCTCGCGCTTGGAGCGTCCGTAGGGATCGGTCGGGCGCGGCTCGTCCGCCTCGGTCACGAGGCCCGGCGCACTCGCCCCGGTCTGGGCCCGGATCGAGGACAGGAACACGAAGCGGCGGACCTTCGCCCGCTCGGCGGCCTGCGCGAGGCGGGCCGTCGCCTCGGTGTTGAGGGTCCGGTAATCGTCCTCCGGCGCGCCGGACATCGCATGGGCCAGCCCCGCGGAATGGACCACGGCGTCCACATCCGAGAGGGCGGCGGCCATGTTGATCGGGCGGGTCAGGTCGCCGACCACGGCGCTCGCGGCCCCCGGTGGCACCTCGACCGGACGACGCAGGAGCACCCGCACCCGGTAGCCGCGCGCCGTCAGGGCGGCGAGGAGATGACGGCCGATGAAGCCCGTCGCCCCGGTGAGCGCCACGAGACCCGTCATGGGATGACCTCCGTCACGGCCGGGCGAAGCGGCGCAGCAGGATGGCGACGAACCCGCACCCGGCCGCGAGGGCGCCCAGCGAGACCGGCCAGGACGGCCATACCACGCTCGCCGCCGCGAGGCCCGCCAGGATGAGGTTGGCGAGGAAGACCCGCCCCACGACGCCCGTCACGGTGAGCCCGTTCACCGTCGCCCGCTGGTAGAAATGGCCGCGATGCGCCTCCCAGATCCGCTCCCGCCGGGCGGCGCGGGCAATCAGCGTCAGGCTTGCGTCGGCGAGGTAGACCAGGGGCAGGAGGATCGCCGCCGCGAAGCCCCCTGCGAGCGCGAGGTGCCAGAGCAACCACGCGCTCACGAGGCCGATCGGCAGGGATCCGACATCCCCGAGGAAGAGCCCCGCCACCGGCCGGTTGAACGGAGCGAAGCCGAGCATCGCTCCGAGCAGGGAGGCCGCCACCAGCGTCGGCATCAGCGGTAGATATCCGGCGAGACCGAGGAGGGCCAAGGCCGCCGAGACGGGGACGAACTCGGCGACCGTCATCCAGTCGAGCCCGTCCATGAAGTTCGTGAGGTTGACGAACCAGAGCCCGGCGAGGGTCGCGAGGCCGCGCTCCAGCCAAAGGGGACTCTCCGGCACGAGCCGCCCGTCGAGATGCGAGACAAACAGGCCGACAACGAGGATCTGCACCGCCAGCCGGGGCAGGGCGGGGAGGGGACGCAGGTCGTCCACCGCACCGAGCACGGCGAGCACCAGGGTGCAGCCCGCGAGCCAGGTCCAGGCATCGCGCGGCCCGGCCTCCGGCGCCCCTGCGAGCAGGCCCGAGACGGTGATGAGGGCCGTCACCACCGCGATGCCCCCGCCCTGCGGCGTCGGCTCGACATGGCTGGACCGGGCGTTCGGCCGGGCCAGCGCGTAGCGGCGCAGGAGCGGCCTCAGCCGCAGGATCAGCCCCGCCGAGAGGAAGGCGGCGAAGGGCACGGCGATGAGGGGGAGCCAGGCAATCGTCATGCTGTCGCGGTCGCCGCCGGAAACGGGGCGGGCCGGGCTGTAGCCCGCTCCGGCGTGCCGGGCCAGCGCCGTTTCCGGTGGATGACCGCCTCAGGCCCTTCCCGAGTGGGTTGCACGGGGACGCCTGTGCTTGCGCAACTTCGCCGTTCCCGGCACGTTCTCTCCGTGAGACGAGGCTGGGCCGACGGAGGACGGCGCCCATGGCGACGCTCAAGGAATTCGAGGACGCCCTGCGCGAGCACGGCATGAACATGGCCCTGGCGCTGCTGGAGCGCCTGCGGGAACGCGACCGCGCGACCCGCACGGTGAAGCCCGCCCGGCGCCTCACAGGCCAGAAGATGACGCCCGAACTCGCCCGCTCGATCCTGGAGCTTCATGCCAGCACGGGCATGACCCAGCAGGAGATCGCCTTCAAGGTCGGCGTGAACCAGGGCCGGGTCAACGAGGTGATCAAGCGCGGCAAGTGGCTGACCGACGATCCGCACGCGCCGGAGGCCGTGGCGCGCGACAGGGCCGTCGCCCGCCTCCGCGGAGAGCCGAAGCCGCGCAAGGCCGCCTCGTCCAAGGCGCCCGCCAAGGCAAAGGACAAAGCGGCTCCGCAAACGCGCCGCAACCAGGGCCAACTCGCCTTCGGGGACCTCTGAGCACGGTCCCCGTCCAAGCGGGGCGCATCCCTGGATTGCTTCGCCTCCGCTCGCAATGACGGCGGCGGAGCGCCATGTGGGGGCGATCACGAGGCGCCCCCCGAACCAGCCATGCAACTCACCGGCATCCATCACCTGACGGCCGTCACGGCCCGTGCGGCGGACAACCTCGCCTTCTACACGGGCGTACTCGGCCTGCGCCTCGTGAAGAAGACGGTGAACCAGGACGACGTCTCGGCGTATCACCTGTTCTACGCGGACGGGCTCGCGAGCCCCGGCACCGACATCACCTTCTTCGATTGGCCGGCGGCACCGGAGCGGCGCGGTTCCGGCAGCATCGCCCGCACGCATCTGCGCGTGGCGGGCGCCCTGGATGCGTGGTGCGAGCGACTCGACAGAGCCGGGGTGAAGCGGGCCGCGCCGGAAATGCGGGACGGGCGCCTCACCCTCGACTTCGAGGATCCGGAGGGCCAGCGCCTCGCCCTGGTGGACGATGGCGGCGCGGGCGACGCCCATCCCTGGGGTCGCTCGCCGGTCCCGGCGCCCGAGCAGATCCGTGGCCTCGGCCCGATTCGCCTTGCCGTGGCCGCGCCGGATCGGACGGGCGCCGTGCTGACCGGCCTGATGGGCATGCGCCGGGAGCGAACCTTCGATGCGCCGGAGGGGCGGATCGAGGTCTATGCCATGGGCGGGGGTGGTCCGGCGGCGGAGATCCAACTGCTGCACGACACGTCGGCGCCCGCCCGTGCGGGAGCCGGGGGCGTACACCACGTCGCCTTCCGCATCCCCGATGCGGAATATGGCGACTGGGCCGATCGCCTGCGCACGAACCGGGTCCCGTCGAGCGGCCCGGTGGACCGATATTACTTTCGTAGCCTGTACTTCCGGGAGCCGAACGGCATCCTGTTCGAGATCGCCACGGACGGGCCGGGCTTCGCCTCGGACGAGCCGATGGAGAGCCTGGGCGAGCGTCTCGCCCTGCCCCCGTTCCTCGAACCGCGCCGGGCCGAGATCGAGGCTGGGCTGGTGCCGCTGGAGGCCTCGCCGCGTCGTTAAGAATTTCGAATGATTCCAGGGGGTTCAGTTATGCGTCGGCTGTGGCGTCGCGTGCCTTGACGCGCATGACGCAGCGCGGGAAAAGCCCCCAAATCCGAAATCGCCAGACTATACGAGCCTGTGGGGACTGATGTCGCGATGAGCAAGTTTTACGAGGAACGGGTGCTGTCGGTGCACCACTGGACCGACAACCTGTTCTCGTTCCGCACCACGCGGGACCCGGCCTTCCGCTTCCGCAACGGCGAGTTCACGATGATCGGCCTCGAGGTCGATGGCCGCCCGTTGCTGCGCGCCTACTCGGTCGTCTCGGCCAACTACGAGGAGGAGCTCGAGTTCTTCTCGATCAAGGTGCAGGACGGCCCGCTGACCAGCAAGCTCCAGCATCTCAAGGTCGGCGACCCGATCATCGTCGGCAAGAAGCCGACCGGCACCCTGGTGCTCGACAACCTGCTGCCCGGCAAGCACCTCTACCTGCTCGGCACCGGCACCGGCCTCGCGCCGTTCCTGTCGATCATCAAGGACCCCGAGACCTACGACCGGTTCGAGAAGGTCGTGCTGGTCCACGGCTGCCGCCAGGTGCAGGAACTCGCCTATGGCGAGACGATCACGCAGGATCTGCCGAAGCACGAGTTCCTGGGCGAGATGATCTCGAACCAGCTGATCTACTACCCGACCGTGACCCGCGAGCCGTTCCGCAACCGCGGGCGGATCACCGACCTGATGGTCTCGGGCAAGCTGTTCGAGGATATCGGCCTGCCGCCGATGTCGATCGAGAACGACCGCTTCATGCTGTGCGGCTCGCCGGACATGATCCGCGACACCCGCCAACTCCTGGCCGAGGGTGGCTACGAGGAGGGCAACCACGGCGAGGGCGGCCACTTCGTCATCGAGAAAGCCTTCGTCGAGAAGTAGTCCGAAAAGTCCGACGAGCGATCCGCGAGGGTCGCTCGGCTCAATAAGAGTCGCTCGGCTTCCATCGCCAAGCCCGGCCGGTCCTCCGCGCCGGGCTTATTCGTGGATGTCAGCGGTCCTCGACCGGCGGCGCGCCGGGCATGCCCTGGGCGAAGGGGCCGCCACCCGCGCTGAACAGCTTGCGCAGGAAGCCGGGGGCGATAGCCGAGAGGGGGTTCACGGTCACGTCCGGGCTCGACAGGCGACCCGACACCCGGAAGTTCACAGCGAACAGGCCTTCGTTGTTGCCTCCACCCAGCAGCGGCCCGACGATCGGCAATTGCGCCGCGACATTGTTCAGCCCGTAAAGCGGAACGAAGGTGCCGTTGATGTCCGTGCGCTCCTTCCCGGTGTCGAGATAGCCGGACAGGGTGAAGCCGAGCGCTGCGTTGGAGATCGCCGCATCGGAGAAATCCACCCGCGTCCCCGTGCGCACGAAGTTCGCCCGCATCCGGTCGAAGGAGACCGAGGCGGCGGTGGCGGGCGGCGCCATCGCGCCCTTGCGCCCCCGCACGGGCGGCTGGGCCTCGGCCGGGTCCGGCCCCTGAGCCATGATGCTCGACAGGGCGGGCTCGTTGCGCAGGGTGAAGTCGCGGATCTGCACGACGCCCGCCTGCGGCCCGTCATTGAGGCCGATCCCGGCGACGAGCCGCCCGCCATACATGCGCTTGTAGATATCGAGGAAGCGCAGGGTCGCCCCCGCATCGGCGGATTCGACCGAGAGGGTCGGCGCCGCGCCGCGCTCGGCCCGGGTCACGCTGGCGGCGATGGGCGCGGCGCGGAACCGGCCGGAGATCGTGCCCGAGCGGAGGTCGTGTCCCCGTAAAGACAGCTTGAAATTGGCGTTGGTGATCGCCTCGTCGTTGAAGCCCGCGACGATCGGAACCTGGATGTCGGCCTCGACATCCTTCGGCGCCGCCTCCTTGCCCCCCTTGCCTTCAGGGCCCGAGAGGGACTTCAGGAAGGGCCGGGCATCGACCACGGCGCCACGCACCGTGACCTTGTAGGCGTTGCCGTTGCGGTCCACGACGACGCGAAGGTCGTCCCCCGGCGAGAGTTTCAGGCTGGTGAACTCGGCCCGCTCCAGCCCGCCCTCGGACGAGAGCGAGGCGTTGCCCCGCGCCATGGCCTGCCCGGCATCGAGGGCGATGTCGCGCAGGTCGTAGCCACCCTCGCGGTCGGTCAGGGTCAGGGCGAGCTTGCCCGCCCGGCCCGCCGGTTTGGTGAAGCCCGGCAGAAGCCCGTCGATCCCCGCCTTGGTGAGATCCGCCTCGATCCGCACGGGCGTCTTGGTGGCACCCGGCTTGCCGAAGGCGATCACCGCCCGCACCGGCACGGTGCCGGTCAGCTGCGGCGAGGCCGGGAGCCCCTTCTTCGCCCGCAGGGCGTCATCGAGGGCGAGGCTCACCACCACCTCGCCGGGCGCGCCGATCTTGGCCTGATGCATATCGACGGCGATCGGCGCGCCGCCGACCTTGCCCTCGCCCTTCACCACCACGGCGCCCTTGTCGTAGCTCACCGCGAAGCGGCCCGCCTCCAGCCTGTCCTTGCCGACCACCTTATCGACCGACAGGTCGGTGAGATTGCCCGTGAGCGTGATCGGGATCTCCGCGAGGTCGGGGATGTGCTTGAGGTCGAGGGGGAAGTCGACGCGCAGGTCGACATTGCCCTTGACGGTCGCCGGGTCGACCTCGGCACTGAGCACGCTCTTGAACAGCCTGGATTCGAGGACGCTCGCCAAGCCGTCCGCGCCGCCGGAGAGCCGCAGGCCGATCTGCGCCACCGTATGGTCCGGGGTCGCCTCGGCGATGACGAAGCTGCCGTCCGACAGGGAGATGGTGCGTCCGTCCGGGCCCTTCACATCGGCGGTGACTCCGCGGACCGTGGTGGTGCGGCCGGTGATCAGGCCCGTGACGCTGCCCTTCACGAGGGGCGGCGCGTCGGCGGACACGTCGATGGCCGCGTTCGACACCTTGAAGGCGATGTTCAGCCCCTTGTCGGGGAGGGGGGCGCCCTTGGTCGCCTCCGCGATCTCCTGACCGGTCATCACCACCTTCATGTCGGCCCGGTCGACCCGGCCCGCGCGAAGCTGGTCGGCGAGGTAGTAGCGAACGGCCGGGGCGATATGCTCCGGCCAGAGGCGCAGGAAGGTCCGCACCTCGCCTTCGCTGGCGAGGATGCGCAGGTTGATGCCGCCATCGTCGGCCTCGGTGCCGATCGTGCCGGTGATGTGGCCCTTCACGCCTGGGCCGGACACGGCGAAATCCTCGATGGCGATGCCCCCGGCCCGGCCGGACAGGCGGGTGTCGAGGCTGTCGATCTTCACCGGCAGGTCCTTGGACGTGGCACCGCGCAGGATGCCGTCGCGGCCGGAAAGACTGGCGGTCCAGGTCGTGTCGGCGCCTGCCGGGCTCTGCGCCCAGCGCCCGGCGAGGCGCAGGGCATTGCCGCCGCCGGTATAGTCGAGGCTGTCCAGCGCCATGGTCCGGGCATTCTCGTCCCAGCTCAGCGTGGCGGCGAGATCGTCGATCGTGACCGGGTTGAAATCCTTCTCCTCGATGAGGAACGTGCCCTCGCCGGTATGGACCTTGGCGTTCATCGTGGTGATGCGGCCGTTCAGCAGGGCCACGTCGGCACGGGCCGACAGCTTCAGGTCCGTGGTGAGCGGCAGGCCGGATTGGCCCGCCAGCAGCAGGAAGTCGGCGACAGGCAGATCGTCCAGGGTGATCCGGCCCGAACGGGCGCCGTCGCCGTTCTCATGCAGGCTGCCGCCGAAGCGCCACTCGCCGTGTGGGCCATCGAGGCGGAGTTCGAAGCTGCGAGTGCCGTTCACCGGATCGCGCCCGAACAGGCCGTTCACCCGGGCGAAGACCGCGCGCTCGCGCCCGTCATCGTCGATGAGGCGCA
Source organism: Methylobacterium sp. NFXW15 (assembly GCF_049887755.1). Classification (NCBI taxonomy): domain Bacteria; kingdom Pseudomonadati; phylum Pseudomonadota; class Alphaproteobacteria; order Hyphomicrobiales; family Methylobacteriaceae; genus Methylobacterium; species Methylobacterium sp. NFXW15. Next base: position 185,989 of record NZ_JAGEKG010000005.1, read on the forward strand.
TCTTCGCATCGGTGATCCGCGCCCGGTCGAGGGCCCCGACGACGCCGCCGGAATCGAGCACCACGCCGAAGATGGAGGCGAGCGCCGCCGAGAGCGGCGAGACGTTGCCCCGCAGCGCATCGACGCTCGGAGGGGTATGCGGCTCGACATCGACCGGCTGGGCCGCCTCCGAGGCGGCGAAGGCGATGGAGCCGTCCTTGTGGACGAGGGCCGTGGTCTGGGTGTCGCGGAACTCGATCGAGCGCGGCTTCAGACTGAGGGTCAGCAAGCCCCAGGGGTCGAGGCTGACCAGCGCCAGCGGCGCGCGCACGACCAGCGCGCCCTGCGGGTTGCGGATGTCGAGCCCGGTGAAGCGCAGGGCCAGGGCGTTCTCGCGGTCGAGCTCGAGGCTGCTGCCGCGCAGCGCGATGGACCAGCCGGGGCCGATCCGCTCGGCCACGGCCTTGGCCACGGCGGCCGAGAGGCCATCGATGCGCATCGGGCCGTTCGACAGGCGGATCGCCGCGACCCCGATCACGAGGGCCAACAGGGTCACCGTGCCGGTCATGCCCAGAAGGCAACGCCAGCCCCAGTGCCGCGCTCTCGTCCTCGGCGGGCGACCCGTGATCTTCAGATCCGCCATCGAGCCCCTTGATGCGGGTGTTCTCGTTCGGTGATCGCAGCGCGGGACGGGATGCCCGGTTGCGGTGGATGCGGAGGTGAAGCGGCCTTTACAGCGGCTTCGCTCCGGGTTTGGTACTCCGCGAAGGGGACCGGAACCGGTTTCCACCCACACCATCAATCGGCCGAAAGGAAGGCACGATGGCCTTGAGCGAGGGGGCTGCGGCCCCGGATTTCGACCTGCCCGCCTCCGGCGGAGGGCGCATCGCGCTGTCTGCGCTTAAAGGACACAAGGTCGTGTTGTACTTCTATCCCAAGGACGACACGAGCGGTTGTACTCTCGAAGCCCAGGGCTTCAACGCCCTTCTCGGCGAGTTCGAGGGCGCCGATACGCGAATCGTCGGCCTATCGCCGGATCCGGTGAAGAGCCACGACAAGTTCTGCGGCAAGTACGGGCTCGCCTTCCCCCTCGCTTCCGACGAGGACAAGGAGGTGCTCGGCGCCTACGGCGTCTGGGTCGAGAAGAGCATGTACGGGCGCAAGTACATGGGCGTCGAGCGCACCACCGTGCTCGTCGACCGGGAGGGCAAGATCGCCCGTCTCTGGCCGAAGGTGAAGGTGCCCGGCCATGCCGAGGAGGTGCTCGCGGCGGCCCGCGCCCTGCCGTAAGTGCCGGGCTCCGCACGGTTCCTTAACCCTGTTCGGGTCTGATGCCGGGATCGCCGTGGGGCTTCCCGATGACCAGAACGACCCCCCAGGACAGTCAGGAGCGGGCGCCCCGGCGCCTCGGGCCATGGCTCGGCGCCGGGCTGGCGGTGAGCCTCCTGTGGTCGGGCGCTTCCACCTATCTCGTCCTGTTCCGGGACGAAGCCCTGGGCCGGGTCATGTCCGGCCAGATGGCGATGCGCAACGCCTACGAGGCGCGCATCGCCACCCTTCAAGAGAAGATCGACGGCGTTCGCGCCGAGGGGGCCGAGGCGCAGGCCGATATCGGCGCCCGCCTGCGCGCCGCCCTTGCCCGGCAAACCGAATTGGAGCGGCGGCAGGCCGCCCTCTCCGGCCTTCTCGATACCGCAGCGACCGGCTCGCTCCCCGCGACGGCCCGGGCTTATGCATCCCCGGCGGGCCGGACGACGCCCCTGACCGGGTTCGAGCTTCGCCAGGATGCCCCCGCCGAGGCCGCTCAGCCCTGGCCGGACCGCCGTAGCGCCCTCGAGCCCAAGAACAGCCTGGAGGCCAAGAACAGCCTGGAGGCCAAGAACAGCCTGGAGCCCAGAAACAGCCAGGAGCCCAAGTACAGCCTCGCCGCCGAGGATGGATTGCTCCGCCTCGAAGCCCGCCTCGGCAGGCTGGACGAGGCACAGGGCGCCGAACTCGGTCGGATCGCCCGCAGCGCCGAGACCGGCATCAACCGCCTGCGGGCCGTCATCGCGCGGGTCGGCCTCGATCCGTCGCGCCTGCTGCCGCGTGTGTCGGCCGAGGGGATCGGCGGTCCTCTGGTGCCGATCGGCGCGGGCGGGGTCGAGCGTTACGGTTTCGACGGCGGCATGACCCTCGTCGGCCGCCTGATCGGTCAGGGGCAGCGCCTGCGGCAGCTCGTGGACGAATTGCCCCTGCGCAAGCCGCTGGAGGGGAGCGTGGCCCTCTCCAGCCCGTTCGGGCCGAGGCTCGATCCCTTCACCCGCGGCCTCGCCCTGCATACCGGCCTGGACTTCAAGGCCGAATCGGGTGAGCCCGCCCGGGCCACGGCACCGGGAGTCGTCACCGAGGCCGAATGGGCCGGGGGCTACGGCAACATGGTCGGCATCGACCACGGCCACGGACTCGCCACCCGCTTCGGCCATCTGGCTCGCATCGCGGTGCGGCCGGGCCAGCGCGTCGCGGCGGGCGAGATCATCGGCTATGTCGGCTCCACGGGCCGGTCCACCGGCTCCCACCTGCATTATGAGACCCGGATCGAGGGGGAGCCGGTGGACCCGCAGCGCTTCCTGGATGCCGGGCGCGTCCTCGACGCGCCGCATCTGAACGGCGGCTGATCGCCCCTCCGGCGCACGGAGAACTCGACGGCGGCACGCCTTTGCGCGACATCTGGCGGGACAGTGGATTCTCCAACGCGCGAGCGCAGAGCCTTTGCCCCATTTCGATGACTTCTATGCCGCCAAGCTGCGCGGCTCGCTGGGCGTCACGGACGCCGAATCGGTGCTCGACCTGCGTGGAGCCAACAAGGCGACCGCCGAAGCCTCGCTCAAGGACATGATCGAGCGCAGCCGCTTCGCGAAGGGCAAGACCGTCGCCGTGCGGCTCGACGCGCCGCCGGAGGGTGGCGGCGAAACCCTGTTCCAGCCCACCGGGCGGCTTCTCCTCGATGCGAAGCGCCGGGGTCTCGTGGAGCGCCTGCAGACCCTGCCCGCACAGGACGGGCTCGGCTTCTACGTCGCCCTGTCCGGCCGCGCCGAGAAGGCAGCCCCCTGAACGAAGCGCCACGCTCGCGCGTTGAGCGGTCTCCTCGCGCAAAGTGTGCCATGATCAGCGTCCCGTCCGCATCGACCCTGCCCGGCGGGCGCAACACCCTGGAGCGCCTCGCGCGCTTCGGCTACGGCGCGCGCGGCGCGGTCTACGTCCTCGTGGGCGGTCTCGCCCTGCTCGCCGCGTTCGGCGGCGGGCGTCCCGGCGACAGCCACGATGCCCTGCGTAAGGTCCTCGTCGGGCCGTTCGGGGCGGTGCTGGTGGGCCTGATCGCCTTGGGTCTCCTGGCCTTCGCCGTGTGGCGCGCCGTGGAGGCCGTGACGGATGCCGACCGGCGCGGCACCTCGCTCAAGGGCTTGGTGGTGCGCGGCGCCCATCTCGTCAGCGCGATCCTGTATGTCGGCCTCGCGGGTACGGCGGCCTCGCTCAGCCTCGGTCTCGGCTTCGGCGGGGGCGACGGGGTACATGACGGCACCGCGTGGCTCCTGTCGAAGCCGATGGGGCGCTGGCTCGTGGCGTTGGTCGGCCTCGCCATCGCGGCGACAGCCTTCGGCTATCTCGCCAAGGCTTGGCGGGGCGATACCACCGCGCGGCTCGCCCTGAACGGGGAGACGCGGCGGCGCTGGGCCGAGCCTACCGGGCGCTTCGGCTATGCGGCGCGGGGCATCGCCTTCCTGATCATCGGCGGCTTCGTCGCCGCCGCAGCGTGGCATCAGAGTTCGGCCGAGGCGAAGGGCCTGGGCGACGCCTTCGTGCTGCTACGGGCGCAGCCTTACGGCACGTGGCTTCTCGCCATCGTCGCCGCCGGCCATGCCGCGTTCGGTGCCTTCGGCCTCATCCAGGCCCGCTACCGTCACATCGACGCCCCGGATGTCGACAGGGTCGACGACGAGGCTGTGGCGGCAGCGAGGCGTTTGGCCTGACCCGTCCTCAGAGCCCCACGGGCCGTCCGGCGGCGACGACGAGCATTTGGCCGTCAGCGAAGGTGCGGGCGGCGGCGCGGCGGATGTCGGCTTGGCTCACTGCCTCGACCATGGCGTTGCGGCGGGAAATGTAGTCCATCCCCAGATCCTCGAAGGCGATCTGCACCAGCTGGTGGGCGATCTTGGTCGAGGTATCGAAGCCGAGCGCGTAGGAACCGGTCAGGTAATCCTTGGCCTTCTGCAACTCCTCGTCGGAGGGGCCTTCCGTGATGAGGCGGCCGATCTCGTCGCCGATCACCGACAGGGCCTCGCCCACCCGCTCGTTCTTGGTGGCCGTGTAACCCCAGATCATCGCAGCCGAGCGGTGGCTGACCAGCGACGTGCCCACCGAATAGGCGAGGCCGCGCTTTTCACGCACTTCCTGGAACAGGCGCGAGGTGAAGGCGCCACCACCGAGCACGTGGTTCAGCACGTAGGCCGGAATGAAGTCCGGATCGCGCCACGGAATGCCCTTCATGCCGAACCGGATCACCGATTGTGGCACGTCGAGATCGACCACGATGCGGCGGCCGAGTTCCGCGATCTCCGTACGCGGCACAACCTGCAGTTCACCCGCCTCGGCGAGCGACCCGAAGGCGCGGGTAAGGGCTTCGGCCAGGGAATCGGCCCCGATGGCGCCGACCGCCGCGACCTTGATCCGCCCGCGACCGATCAGGCGCGCATGCATGGCGACGAGGTCGTCGCGGGTGATCGCCGCCACGCTCTCGATGGTGCCGGAGGAGGGGCGGGCATAGGCATGGCCCGCGAAGGCTTCCCGGAAGAAACGGCGGGAGGCCATCACACCCGGATCGTTCTGCTGGTAGCGCAGCCCCGCGATCACCTGTGCCCGCACCCGCTCGATGGCGTCCTGGTCGAGGCGGGGCTTGGCCAGCGCCAGGGCGAGGAGATCGATCGCTTCGTCGGCATGCTTCAGCAGCATCTTCAGCGAGCCGCCGAGGGCGTCCGGCCCGGCATGGAACGAGAGTTCGATCGCCCGCGCGGCGAGCCGCTCCTGGAAGGCGTCGGAGGTCAGGTCGCCCGCGCCCTCATCGAGCAGGCGGGCGAGCATCTGCGCGCACCCGGCCTTGCCCTCGGGATCCTGGGCCGCGCCGCCCTCGAAGGTGAAGGACAGGGCGATCATCGGCACGACGTTGGACTCGACGTGCCACGCCTCGACGCCCGGAACGGCCACGACCGGCAAGGCCGTCGTCGGGCTGGTGGCGATCTGCGTGTCTGTGTCGGCCAGGTTCATGGCAGCCTCGTATGTTCTCGTTGCGGTCGCGGAGGGAGGAGGTTCGCGCGAACCTACTCGGCGGCCATCGCGACCGGGGCGTCGGGTTCCCGGGCCTTGGTCAGGTATCCGGTCACGGAACGGGCGGGGGAGAGCCAGCGCTCGCAGGCCGCCTTCAGGCGCTCCTGCGTCACCGCCTCGATGTCGATCGGCCAGCGGCGCACGTCCTCGATCGACTCGCCGATGGCGAGCGCCGAGCCGTAGATGCGGGCGAGCGAGGACTGGCTGTCCGAGGAATAGACCGTCTCGGCCACGAGCCGGGTCTTGGCCCGCTCGATCGCGTCGTGGGCCAGGGCGTCCGACGGGGCACGGGCGAGCACACGGTCGAGGGCGGCCTCAAGTTGCTCCAGGCTCACGCCCTCGGCGGGGATGGCGTAGACCGAGAAGCGCGTATCGTCGATCGCGGAGCCCATGTACCAAGCGCCCGCATTGACCGCGATCCCCTGTTCCAGGACCAGCTTGCGGTAGAGGTAGGAGGTCGACCCGCCGCCCAGCACCTCGGCCAGCAATTCGAGATCGTGGCAGCCGCCATCGGTGGCGGTCATGCAGGACGGGGCGAGGTAGAGCCGCTGCAGCGTCGGCTGCTCGACCTTGGGATCGGCCACCGCGACCCGACGCAGGGCCTTGGGCTCCGGCTCGCGCGGACGGCGGCGCTCCGGCCGGGCGCCGCGAGGGGTGACGCGCCCATAGGTGTCGTCGGCGAGCCGCCGCACCTCGTCCGGGGTCACGTCGCCGGCCACGATCAGGATCGCGTTCTCGGGCGTGTAGAAGCGGTTGTAGTAATCGAGGGCGTGCTGGCGGTTCAGCCCCTCGATCTCGTGCATCCAGCCGATGATCGGGATGCCGTAGGGGTGGTGCACGAAGAGCGACGCGGCCATCGCCTCGGAAAGCTGCGCGGACGGATCGGTCTCGACCCGCATCCGGCGCTCCTCCAGCACCACGTCGCGCTCGGGCGCCACCACGGCGTCATCGAGCACGAGGCCGTGCATCCGGTCGGCCTCGAACGCCATCATCGTGCCGAGATGGTCGCGGGCGACGCGCTGGAAATAGGCGGTGTAGTCGTAGCTTGTGAAGGCGTTCTCCTGCCCGCCGAGGCCGGACACGGCCTTGGAGAAGGCGCCGACCGGGTGCTGCTCGGTGCCCTTGAACATCAGGTGTTCGAGGAAGTGGGCGATGCCCGACTGGCCGAGCGGATCATCCGCCGAACCGTTGCGGTACCAGATCATGTGGGTCGCCACCGGGGCCCGGTGATCGGGCACCACCACCACGTCGAGATTGTTGTCGAGGGTGAAGGACGCGACCTCGGGTCCGCCGGCTTCCGAGCCCCCGAAGGCGGCGGCCTCCCCACGCCCGGCGGTGGCCCCGAACCGGGGGAAGAGGGAGGGCGTCGCCTGCCTGAAAAGGTACATCAGCCTGTCCTTACCCGGCCCCGCCCTCGTCGGTCTTCCCTGAGGGATGACCGGAATGCGGGACCTTTGCGATTCCCGGCGGCAAGAGCCGTACCGGGAAAGTCCCTATGTTGCCGTCGTTAGCCGCTGTCGCAACTGCGCCACAGCATCTCGCCCGGAAGCGCCCCCGGTCAGCGCCGCTGCTGGGCGCGAAGATAGGTCCCCGGATCGGATTCCTCGCGCTCCGCGCTCGCGTTCTTCACCGGGTCGCCGTTGTTGCGCACGATCTTCTTCGGCGCCTGACGGTAACCCACCGGCGGCTCGACCAGCGACTCGCGGGGCGGCTCGACCTCGGAGGCCTGGGCGTCGTCGCTCTTGCCCTTGAACAGTTCGAGCGGGTCGAGCCACGTGCTGCGGCGGGTGTTGTCGCCGGGCTTGTCCTCGGCGGAGGTCGTGAGATTCGCCCCGGCGCGGCGGCCCGCGCGCATCTCGTCCACCGAGAGGGTGACGTTGTTGTCGTTGTAGCGACCGGCCGTCTGGTTGCCCTTCGGCACCCGGCGCTCCTCGACCTCGCGCTCACGGGCGGCGATCTCGGGATCCTTCGGCCACGCGGCGCTTTTGGAGCGGGCGCGGGGAGCGGGGAGGGCGTTGCCGTCGAGCTTGGGCGGCATCACCAGGGGCGCGCGCTCGTGATAATCGATCGGCGCCTGCTGCTTCTCCAGAAGGCCGATGCCGGAAAGCGCGTCGCGCATGAGCGCCCCGCTCTCCTGGGCCTGCGCGGCGCCTGCCGCGACGAGGGGGGAGAGGGCCACCACGGAGAGGAGGAAACGAAGCCTGCGTTGCGCGGTCATGCTGCCTCACCTGTGCCGGCCGGGAATTCGGCGCGGGAATGGCCGCGACGCGGCCTGATCCGACGGGTACCGGCCTGAAACCGGTTTCCGGCGATCGTATGGCGCCTTGGCCACGCCAAGCCAGTCCGATGGGAGCAGAGGCCCCTGTGTGTTGTGCGGATCACGCGCGCGGCGCGGCGTTGTCGCGCGCCCGGCCCTCGGCCGAGGGGATGAGGCTGTCGAGGATCAGGCCGATCACGCCCGCCACGATCGCCGCGTCGGCGACGTTGAACACGTACCAGGACCATCCCCCCGCATGGAGGTGGACGAAATCGAACACCGCCCCGTAGACCGCCCGGTCGACGGCGTTGCCGAGCGCCCCGCCGACGATGAGGCCGAGCGCGACGGCGAGCAGGCGCGAACCCGCCCGCATCATCCAGAACCCCAGGGCCAGGGCGGCGGCGAGCGACAAGGCCACGAGCAGCCAACGGCCGAACGCCCCATCCTGCTGGAACATCCCGTAGGAGACGCCCCGGTTCCACACCACCACGAGGTCTGCATAAGGCCCGTAGCGCCAGGGCTGCGTCAGCACGAGATCCGTGCCGAAATACAGCCCGAGCTTCGTCGCCTGATCGGCGACGAAGGTGAGGACGAGGGCGAGGAGCCCCGCGCGGGCGGGAAGGCCCCTCACGCCGCGCTGGCCTCCGGATGCGCCGCATCCCATTCTCGCAGGGCCTGCGCGTCGCGCGGGGTCACCTCGGGGAACTCGGCATCGCTGCCGACCTCCGCGCTGACCCGCCAGGAGCGGGCGCATTTGCGCCCCTGCGCCGGGGTGGGCACCACGGCGACGCCCTTCACCTCGTCGAGGCGGAAAGCTTCGGCGGGACCCTCACCCGATTCCACCGTGATGGCGGAGGTGATGCAGGTATCCGCGAAGGCGGGCAGCCCGAGCGAATCCACCGCCGCCTTCAGGTCGGCATCGGCAATGAAGACCTGGGGAGCGGCTTCGAGGCTCGCGCCGATGCGCTTGGCCGCGCGCTCGATCTCGAGGGCGCCGGTCACCACCCGGCGGACCCGGCGGATCTTCTGCCATTTGGCCGCCAGAGCGTCGTCGCGCCAGGAGGAGGGCGTGTCCGGCAGGGTTTGGAGATGGACCGAGCTATCCTCGGACGGGTACCGGTCGAGCCACGCCTCCTCGGCCGTGAAGGCCAGCACGGGGGCGAGCCAGACCACGACGCGCCGGAAGGTCTCGTCGATGACCTGCAGCGCCGCGCGGCGCGTCACCGAGGAGATCGGATCGCAATAGAGCGCATCCTTGCGGACGTCGAAGTAGAAGGACGACAGGTCGCCCGTCATGAACCCGTTGAGCAGGGCCACGACCCGCTTGGTGTCGTAGGTGGCGTAGGCCTCGCGGATCTCGCCGTCGAGCTCGGCCAGCCGGTGCAGGACCAGCCGCTCCAGTTCCGGCATTTTCTTCGGATCGACATCGTCGCCTTCGACCCGATGCGCCAGGGAGCCCAGCATCCAGCGCAACGAATTCCTGAGCTTGCGATAGGTCTCGGCAAACGTCTTGATGATCTCCGGGCCGATGCGCAGGTCGTCGGTATAGTCCGAGGCGGCGACCCACAGGCGCAGGATGTCCGCGCCCGAATCCTTGATGACGCTCTGCGGCGCGACGACGTTGCCCTTCGACTTCGACATCTTCAGGCCCTTGCCGTCGAGGACGAAGCCGTGGGTCAGCACCACGTCGTAGGGCGCCCGGCCGCGCGTGCCGGAGGATTCGAGCAGCGAGGACTGGAACCAGCCGCGATGTTGGTCCGACCCTTCGAGGTACATCACCTTGTCGCGGCCGCCGTCGCGGAGACGGGTGACGCCCGACAGGCCCGGGAACTGCTCCGGATCGTCCAGCACGAAAGCGTGGGTCGAGCCCGAATCGAACCACACGTCGAGCACGTCCATCACCTGCTCGTAGGCGGCCGGATCATGCCCGGGCGCGAGGAAGCGCGCGGCGGCATCGGGCCTGAACCACGCATCGGCCCCCTCGGACGCGAAGGCGTCGCGGATGCGGGCATTCACCGCCTCGTCCTTCAGGACCTCGCCGGTCTCCTTGTGAACGAACACGGTGATCGGCACGCCCCAGGCGCGCTGGCGCGACACCACCCAATCCGGCCGGTTGCCGACCATGCCATCGATGCGGTTCTTGCCCTGCGGCGGCACCCATTGCGTGTCGTTGATCGCCTGGGTCGCAACCTCGCGCAGCGTGCGGTTGCCGAGAGACTCCACCGGCCGGTCCATGGCGATGAACCATTGCGGCGTGTTGCGGAAGATGACCGGCTTCTTCGAGCGCCAGGAATGCGGATACTGGTGGCGCAGCACCCCGCGGGCGACCAGCGCCCCCGCCTCGGTCAGCGCGGCGATGACCGCCTTGTTGGCGTCGCCCTTCTCGCCCTTCTCGGTATAGACGCGCCGTCCCTCGAAGCCCGGCGCCGCCTTGGTCAGCGTGCCGTCGGCATCCACCGTGTAGGGGATCGCCGTGTCGATGCCGCGCATCTGGAGCGCCCGGCCGGACGCCATCCAGATCTCGAAATCCTCGCGGCCGTGGCCCGGCGCGGTGTGGACGAAGCCCGTGCCGGATTCGTCGGTGACGTGGTCGCCGTCGAGCATCGGCACGTCGAAGCCGTAGCCGAGGCTCGCCAGCGGATGGGCGAGGGTCAGGCCCGCCAGCGTCGCGGCCGACACGTCGGCGACGCGCTCGAACGCCTCGACCCGGGCCGCCTCGAACACCGTCGCGGCGAGAGAATCCGCCAGCAGGTAGGTCTGGCCGGGCGTGGCCCAGTTGTCTTCCGGCGCCGCCGTCACGCGGTACAGCCCGTAGGAGATCTTCTTCGAGTAGGCGACGGCGCGGTTGCCGGGCATCGTCCAGGGGGTGGTCGTCCAGATGACGACACGGGCACCGTCGAGCCCCTCGCCACCCTTGGTGACGGGGAAGGCCACGAACACCGTGTCGGAGACGTGCTCCTCGTACTCGACCTCGGCTTCGGCGAGCGCGGTCTTCTCGACCACCGACCACATCACCGGCTTGGAGCCGCGATAGAGCTGGCCCGTCACGGCGAACTTCATCAGCTCATCGGCGATGGCGGCTTCGGCCGGGAAGGCCATGGTCGCGTAGGGATGGTCCCAATCGCCCGTGACGCCGAGCCGCTTGAACTCCTCGCGCTGCACGTCGAGCCAATGCGCGGCGAAGGTCCGGCATTCCTGCCGGAACTCGATCACCGGCACGTCGTCCTTGTTGCGGCCCTTGGCCCGGTACTGCTCCTCGATCTTCCACTCGATCGGCAGGCCGTGGCAGTCCCAACCGGGAACGTAATTGGCATCATGCCCGAGCGCGCCCTGGCTGCGGACGATCACGTCCTTCAGGATCTTGTTCAGCGCCGTGCCGATGTGGATGTTGCCGTTGGCGTAGGGCGGGCCATCGTGCAGCACGAATTTCGGCCGCCCCGCCGCCGCCTGCCGGATCTTTTCGTAGAGGCCGATCCGAGCCCAGCGCTCCAGCAGCAGCGGCTCGCGGGTCGGGAGCCCGGCGCGCATCGGGAACTCGGTGCTCGGCAGGAACAGGGTCTTGGAATAGTCGCGGGCCTGCGCGGCGGGCGCGTTCGTGTCGGGGGTGGTCATCGGGTCTCGCTTGGGTCGGGCGTCTTTTGCCGGCGCGGCGCCGGCGGGGGCGGGCGGCGGATCCCGGCCTTCCGCGGAGCCCCGCCGCGTCTGACGCGGGCGGCCCTCAGGCGGCGGCCGGGCTTGTAATTCGCCGTCCGCCGGAGGCGGGGCACAGGGCGCGGAACGCGGACATCGCGCCTCTCTAGCAGCCGCCCCCGGCGGACGCCAGCGCGCCTTCATCCACCGCCGATCCCGTCCCGGCCGCAGGGACCGTGCAACGATTCGTGATGGCGGAAGTTCGCTGGCAACGGGGCCGATCGACCGGCCACGCTTCAGGAGGAACCCCCGTGAGACATTCGCTCAAGACGGCCCTTCTCGCCGCGGCGCTCGCCGCCGGCTCCCTCACTCTCGCGATCCCGGCTCAGGCGCAGGGCCTCGTCGGCGGCGTCCAGCGCGGCTCGGCCGAGGGCAACCGCGTGGGCGGTCCCATCGGCGGTGTGGTCGGCGGAGCCGTGGGGGGCGCTGTCGGTACCGTCAACGGTGCCCTCGGGATCGATCCCGGCCGTCGCGCCTACCGCACCGACATGCGCTCCCGGCGCCCTGTCCGGCACCATCGGCGTCATCACCGCTGAAACCGGAGCCTCCAGGGGCTCGGCTCCTGGACCCTGGCCTTCGGGATCATGCGTCCCGGCGGAGCGTGTCCTGAGCGAGGAGATACAGGCCGGAGCCGATGACGATCATCGCGCCGACGATGGTCCAGCGGCCCGGCAGGTCCCCGAACAGCAGGAAGCCCAGCGTCACCGACCACAGAAGTTGCGTGTAGATGAAGGGTGCCAGCACATTGGCCGGCGCACGTGCATGGGCGAGCACGAGGAGCCAGTGGCCCAGCGTGCCGAACAGGGCGACCGCAATCAGCAGCGCCCAATGGGTCCACTCGGTCGGGTTCGACCAGATCCACGGCAGCAGCGGCGCCATCAGCGCCACGCCCGCGAGACCGGTGTAGAACATCGTCGTCGCGGTCGAATCGAAGGCCGCCAGCTTGCGGGTGATGATCGCGTAGAAGGCGTAGACGATCACGTTGCCGACGCAGAGCAGCGTCGCCGGATGGACGGCGCCGACGCCGGGCTGAACGATCACCAGCACACCCAGGAAACCGACGCCGATCGCCGCGAGGCGCGCGCGGGACGACCACTCGCCCAGCAGCGGCCCGGCGAGAAGCGCAACGGTGAGCGGCGCGGCGAACTGGATCGAGATGGTCTCGGCCATCTGCAGGTAGCGCAAGGCCACGAAGTTCAGCGCCGTCGAGGCGAAGAGCAGGAGCGAGCGCACGATCTGCAGACCGAGGCGGCGGCTGCGCACCACGCTCGGGGTGCGGACGGGATTCACGAACAGGGAGATCATGGCGACGCTGGCCGCGTAGCGCATGAAGGTCGTCACCACCGGATCGACACCCGCCCGCGCCAGCGTCTTGGCACAGGCATCGAGGCTCGCGAAGAAAGCCACCGCCCCGCACATGAGCGCGATGCCGACCAGACGGCGGCGGCGGGCCGTCTCGGCCTCACTGGAACCGGTGGCTTGAGAACCGGACACCTGGGCGGAAGCCGGAAGGGGGGAGGCGGTCGTGGCCATCGAATCGAATCGGCAGGGGCGCGGCCTATGCGGCGCTTGACAAGTCGTGGCACGCGAACTGGTCCGCCGGTAGACGGCGCGGCGCAACCGAACCATGCGGCGAGGGCGCAGGCCGAGTCTGCGCCGCTCACCTTTCCTTAACGCTCGAACGGATCAGCGCTTCGCGGCCTTCTTCGGTACCGTCGAGGCGGTGGCGATGAGGGCGGCGAGGTGGGACTGATCAAGCCCGGCGGGCGGAGCCTTACGGGCCTCCACGCGCGGGGCGGCGGGAGCCACGGCCTGCCTCGCCTCTTCGACCACCGCAGAAGGGGCCGACATCGGAGAAGGTCCGCTCGCACGCGGCGAGATCGAGCCTGTGGTCTCGGGATCGGCGATGCTGGCGATGGCCGGAGTGGTCAGTCCGTTGGAATCGCGCTGCAACCGCAGGGCCCAATGAACGGCGGTGGAGAGGGCGGCCACGGCCAGGATGGCCTTGATCCCGCTGGTGAGCAGCGCACGCATGCGACGGAACCCGAATGAACGCCGGTACAAAGGACCGGATCCCCCGGCCTGTCGCATCATCGCGCAGGAGGCTGAAGAAAGCCGAAAAGCGGGCGAGTTCTACTGGCCCGCTTTGGGACACACACAGACATGGCCGGATTCGGGATGGGCCGAAATTGTTCAAGTGGGCCTTGCGCCTGATCCGCGGTTCCTGTTCCCCGCGTGTCCGACACCCCTGCAGCCGCTCGGCCCACTAAGCCTCACAGGCGCGGCCCAGAGAACTGGTCCGGACCGCCCCGTCACTGCCGACCCCACTTCCATGCAGGCCCGAGCGGGCTCGCGAAACCTTCAGGCGCATCGGCCGCGGGGAAGGCCCGTGTAAGGGCTCGCAGGCGAGCCGGCAACCGAAGCCGTGGTGACCCGGCGCCGCATGCGGGCTTTGCATCGGCGCCGGTGGTGCGAGACGGCTCAGCGCAGCGAGCCGCAGAAGCGCTGGATGCGGCGGCAGGCTTCCTCCAGCACCGCATCCGAGGTGGCGTAGGAGATGCGCAGGTTGGGGCCGAGCCCGAAGGCCGAGCCGTGCACCGCCGCGACGCCCTCGGCCATGAGCAGTTCGGTGACGAAATCCTCGTCGGTCTCGATCACCTTCCCGCCCTCGGTGCGGCGGCCGATCAACCCGGCACAGGACGGGTAGACGTAGAACGCGCCCTCCGGCGTCGGGCAGGTGAGGCCGTTGGCTTGGTTCAGCATCGAGACCACGAGGTCGCGACGCGCCTGGAAGGCGGCGCGGAAGCGGGCAAGGTGGTCCTGCGGTCCGTCGAGGGCGGCCACCGCCGCCCATTGCGCCACGGTCGCCGCTCCGGAGGTCTGCTGGCCCTGCACGAAGTCCATGGCCTTGATGAGCTTTTCCGGGCCGCCGGCATAGCCGATGCGCCAGCCGGTCATGGCATAGCCCTTCGACACGCCGTTCATGGTCAGCGTCCGGTCATAGAGGCCGGGCTCGACCTGAGCGGGGGTCACGAACTCGAAATCCCCGTAGGTCAGGTGCTCGTAGATGTCGTCGGTGAGCACGTGCACGTCGGGGTAGCGCATCAGCACGTCGGTGAGCGCCTTCATCTCGGTGCGCGAATAGGCGGCGCCCGACGGGTTCGAGGGCGAGTTGAGGATCAGCCACTTGGTCTTAGGGGTCAGCACCCGCTCCAGTTCGGCAGCCTGGAGCTTGAAGCCCTCCTCCATCCGCGTCTCGGCGAAGACCGGCGTGCCGCCGCACAGCCCGACCATCTCCGGGTAGGAGACCCAGTAGGGGCGGGGGATCACGACCTCATCGCCGGGATTCAGGGTGGCCAGCAGCGCATTGTAGAGGATGTGCTTGCCGCCGGTGCCGACGATGGTCTGCGACGGCTTGTAGTCGAGACCGTTCTCGCGCTTGAACTTCTTGGAGATGGCCTCGCGCAGGGGCACGATGCCGGAGACCGGCGGGTAGCGGGTCTCGTTGCGCCGGATCGCCTCGATGCCCGCTTCCTTGATGTGCTCCGGCGTATCGAAATCGGGCTCGCCCACCGAGAGCGAGATCACGTCGACACCGGACGCCTTCAGCTCGCGGGCCTTCTGCGTCATGACGATGGTCGCGGACGGCTTCACCCGCGAAAGGACATCGGCGAGGAAGGCCATGATCGTGCTCCGCTCCGTTGAAATCGGGCGGACCCTAGTCCCGCACCCGTAAGCCGGCAAGCATCGTGCGGCGCACGGGTTTTTTGCTATGCTGCCCGGGTGATCGGGAGACGGATATGCCGCGCGGCGAGACGATCAGCGTGACCATGGCACCGGAGACGTTGCGCGCCGTTCGCGAGAGCGTCGAGGCGGGGGAATACGAATCGGTCGATGCGGCTCTTGACGACGCCGTGCGCGCCCTCCAGCGCCAGCGCCGGGAGGCGGCGGAGCATCTCGAATCGATTCGCGCGCGGATCCGGCGCTCTTTGGACGACCCCCGGCCGGATCTGACGAGCGAAGAGGTTCAGGAAGACCTCGACCTGATGTTCGCCGAAGCGGAGCGCAATGTCCGCCGTGCGTAGAATGCGCGTGACGTTCCGCCCTGAGGCGCGGAATGATCTAAGGGACATCTTTCGAGCTGTCCTGGATCGAAGCCAGGATGTCACGACAACCCGAATGTACGTGCAGCGGATCAAGGATCGCTGCGATCGGATCGGCGATGCCCCCTATGGTGGGCGTCCCCGCGACGATCTGGAGATCGGCCTGCGGACCATTGCGTTCGAACGCTCGGCCGTCATCGCCTACAGAATTGATCAGGGGCAGGTCCGCATCACGAACGTCTTCTACCGAGGACGAGACTTCGAGCATCTCTATGATGTCCGTGAGGAGGCGCCCTAGCGTGCCCTCCCGCATCGCCCCCCGTGCCCCCATCTGACGGGCATGCTTCCCCTTTCCGTCCTCGACCTCTCCTTCGTCTCGTCCGGCTCCACGCCGACGCAGGCGCTGCACGACACGCTGGCGCTCGCCCGCCATGTCGATGGGCTCGGCTATCGCCGCTACTGGCTCGCCGAGCATCATGCCCTGCCGAATGTCGCGAGCCCGGCGCCGGAAATCATGATCGGTCAGATCGCCGCCGCGACGCACCGGATCCGCGTCGGCTCGGGCGGGATCATGCTGCCGAACCACGCGCCGCTGATGGTGGCCGAGCGGTTCCGGGTGCTGGAAGCCCTGTTCCCCGGCCGGATCGATCTCGGAATCGGCCGGGCCCCCGGCACGGACGGGATCACCGCCCGCGCCCTCCGGCGGCGGGAGGCGCCGTCCGGGCAGGGCGGCGACGATTTCCTCGACCGGTTGCAGGAGTTGATCTTCTGGGACGGGGGCTTTCCCGAAGGCCATCCGTTCGGCCGGATCGAGGCGAGCCCGGCGGGCGTGCCGATGCCGCCGCTCTTCCTGCTCGGCTCGTCCGATTACAGCGCGCAACTCTCCGCGCAGATCGGTGCGGGCTTCGCCTTCGCGCAGCATTTCGCGGGCATCCCCGCCGAGGGGCCGATGCGCGCCTACCGGAGCGGGTTCACCCCGTCGCGGCTCGGCGCCGAGCCTCAGGCGATCCTCGCGGTGGCGGCGATCTGCGCCGAGACGGACGAAGAGGCAGAACGGCTGGCCTCGAGCGCCCGCCTCTCGACCCTGAGGCGCGAGCGGGGCGAGTATCGGCCCCTGCCGAGCCTGGAGGAGGCGCTGGCCTATCCCTACACGCCCTCCGAGCGGGCGCGGATCGAGCAGGGCCGGGACCGGCTGCATGTCGGCTCGCCGGAGACGCTGCGGGCACGCCTGACGGCACTGGCCGAGTCTACCGGGGCCGACGAGTTGATGATCGTGACGGCCGTACCGGACCAGAAGGCCCGGCACGACTCCTATCGCCTGCTGGCGCAGCTCTAGATCCGTCTCCGACCGCGTTGAGCCGCCCCCGTCGATGGAGTCCCGGTCGTCCTTGCGAGCGCAGCGAAGCAAAGACGGTGGCACGTGAGCCAACTTGGTCGAAGACGGCTCTGGATCACGAGAGGGTGCAGGGCTTCAGCCCCGCACCCTCTCGTCCTTAAGAACCCGCGATCTCAGTAGCGGCAGATGCGGCGCGGCCCATAGGGCGTCGGGCGGATGAAGCAGCGGCGGCCGTAGAAGGGACGCGGGCGGTACATCGGGCGGCAGCGGCCATAGGGGCCGCGAGCCCAGCCCGGACCACAGCCCATCGCCACGGTCTCGACCTGCGCGCCGCCCGCCAGCGTCGTCGCGAAGCCCGCAGCCAGGGGAGCAGCCTGGGCGGAAGAGATGGCTCCGAGGCCGCCGAGGGCCAGGGCGGCAGCGAGGCCGAGGAACGACTTCGTCATCGGTATGTCCTTGCGATCCGGCGCCGCTCCGGCTCGCGAAGCGGCTCGACCGGTCCGCGAAACGCGGGACCGGTCGGATCGTTGCAAGGCGCCGAGGGTTTTTTAGCGCCCGAACAGGCGCTTCAGGCTGCCGAGGAAACCGCCGGAGGACGGCGCTTCCGGACGGGGCACGGGCTGCGGCGCGACCTTTTCCTCCTGATGCGGGGCCAGGACGAGACCGAGGGCGGCCGTGTCGGTGGTCTCGCGATCGATGAGGATGAAGCTGCCGGTCTCGCGGTTGGCGGCATAGGCATCGACGGCCACGGGCCGGTCGAGCGTCAGGCGCACATCCGCGATGTCGTTGGCCGAGAGCTTGTCGGCCGGGCCGGGCTTGCCCGTCTCCGGGTCGATGCGCGAGACGATCGACTCCACCGTCGCCGTCACCGTGGCGGTGCCGATCTTGGCGTAGAGGCTCGCGCCGGGCGCGAGGTCGGTCTCCGCCGCCCAGAACAGGCGCGCGTCGAGCCGGTCGAGGGCGTGGAGCGGCGACGCCTCGGCGGCGATCACCTGACCCCGCGACGCATCGATCTGCTCTGCCAGAACCAGGGTGACCGAGAGGTCGGCCCCGGCTTCGGCCAAGTCGCCGTCGGCGGTGTAGATCCGCTCGACCGTGGCGGTCCGGCCGCCCGGCTGCACGCTCACGCGGTCGCCCGGCCGCACGGTGCCGCTGGCGATGCGCCCGCTATAGCCCCGGAACTCCGAGTCTGGCCGGTTGACCCACTGGACGCCCATGCGGAACGGCGCATTCAGCGCCTCCTCGCGCACCGGCACGGTCTCCAGGAAGGAGAGCAGGGTGCCGCCCGTGTGCCACGGGATGTTCACCCCCGGCTCCACGACGTTGTCGCCGTTCTTGGCCGAGAGCGGGATCGCCCGGATTTCCGCGAAGTTCAGGCCAGCGGCGAACTCCGAGAAACCCTTCACGATCTCGGCGAAGCGGTCCTGCGCCCAGCCGATCATGTCCATCTTGTTGACGGCCAGCACCACGCGCCGGATGCCCAGCATGGAGACCAGCAGGGCGTGGCGCCGCGTCTGGCGGGTGAGGCCCTGGCGGGCATCGACCAGGATCACGGCGACGTCGGCGGTGGAGGCGCCGGTCGCCATGTTGCGGGTGTACTGCTCGTGGCCGGGCGTGTCGGCCACGATGAAGGACCGCTTGTCCGTCGAGAAGAAGCGGTAGGCGACATCGATGGTGATGCCCTGCTCGCGCTCGGCCTGGAGGCCGTCGACCAGCAGCGCGAGATCCATCTCCTGGCCTTGCGTGCCGTGCTTGCGGGAATCCCGGCGCAGCGCGGTGATCTGGTCGTCGAAGATCTGCTTCGTGTCGTGGAGCAGGCGTCCGATCAGCGTCGACTTGCCGTCATCCACCGAGCCGCAGGCGATGAAGCGCAAGACTTCCTTGTTGCGGTGGGTTTCGAGGAACGTCGCGTAATCCTTCGCGAGGCCAGCGGCCTGGAACGCGTCCTTGGACTGATGAATGGTCATCAGAAGTAGCCCTCCTGCTTCTTGCGTTCCATGGCGCCCGCGCCGTCCTTGTCGATCACCCGGCCCTGACGCTCCGAGGTGCGGGCGGCCAGCGTCTCGGCGATGATCTCCGGCAGGCTCGCGGCCTCGCTCTCGACCGCGCCGGTCAGCGGGTAGCAGCCGAGCGTGCGGAAGCGGACCACCCGCTGCTGCGGGGTCTCGCCGGGGTTGAGGGGCAGACGGTCGTCATCGACCATGAGAAGCTGCCCGTCGCGCTCCACCACGGGGCGCGGCGCCGCGAAGTAGAGCGGCACGATCGGGATGTTCTCCTGCTCGATGTAAAGCCAGATATCGAGTTCGGTCCAGTTGGACAGCGGGAAGACCCGCAGCGACTCGCCGCGCTTCTTCTTGAGGTTGTACAGATGCCAGGGCTCGGCCCGCTGGCGCTTCGGATCCCAGCGATGCTGGGCCGTGCGCAGGGAGACGATGCGCTCCTTGGCGCGGCTCGCTTCCTCGTCCCGGCGGGCGCCGCCGAAGGCCGCATCGAACTTGTGCTGGTCGAGGGCCTGACGCAGGGCCTGCGTCTTCATCACGTCGGTATGGACCTCGGAGCCGTGGCTCACCGGGCCGATGCCGCGGGCGAGCCCGTCCTGGTTGGTATGGACCAGGAGATCGAGGCCGAGTTCCTTCGCGCGGGCATCGCGGAAGGCGATCATCTCCTTGAACTTCCACGTCGTATCGACGTGGAGGAGCGGGAAGGGCAGCTTGCCCGGCGCGAAGGCCTTCAGCGCCAGGTGCAGCAGGACCGACGAGTCCTTGCCGATGGAATAGAGCATCACCGGGTTCTCGGTCTCGGCGACCGTCTCCCGGAAGATATGGATGGCCTCGGCCTCCAGACGCTTGAGATGGCTCAGGCGCGCAGGGGAGGGGGCATGGGTCTCGGGCCGCAGGGCGGCCGTTGCGGCGCTCATCGGGCGAACTCCGGCTGGCGGGTTTCAGATGTGGGTTCGAATACGGCGGCTTCCTGGCCCGGCTGCACCGCGGCGCCGGGGCGGCCGACGTGCAGGCCGCATTCCTTCTTGTCTTCCTGCTCCCACCACCAGCGCCCGGCGCGCTCCGGCTCGCCGACCTTCACCGCACGGGTGCAAGGGGCGCAGCCGATCGAGGGGAAGCCCCGGTCGTGCAGCGGATTGTAGGGAACGAAGTTCTCGCGGACGAAGAGATCGACGCGCTCGCGCGTCCAGTCCGCGAGGGGGTTCAGCTTCACGAGGCCGCGCTCGGCATCGTAAGCCGCGAGCGGCGTCGCGGAGCGGTTGGCCGATTGCCCGGCCCGCAAGCCCGTGAGCCAGCCGACGGCGCCGTCGAGCGCCCGGCCCAGCGGCTCGACCTTACGGAAGCCACAGCAGGCCTGCCGTGCGGCGACCGATTTGCGGAAGCCGTTGATGCCTTCCTCGCGCACGAACGCCTCCTCGGCCTCACGCTCGGGCACGTAGGCGTGGATGCGGATGCCGTAGGCGGCCTCGGTCTCGACCCAGGTCTCGTAGGTTTCGGGAAAGAGGCGGCCGGTATCGAGGGTCGCGATCTCGATCCGCGTGCCCGCGAGCTTCGCCAGGGCGATGGCATGGGTCAGCACCTGATCCTCGATGCCGAGGCTCGTGGTGAAGACCAGCCGACCCGGCACCTCGCGGGCGATCAGATCCAGCCGGGCAGGGAGATCGAGGGTGGCGAGGCGGACGGCGAGTTCGCCGGCCTGCGCCTCGGCCGCCCTGGAATCCGTCAATGACATGATGGTCAGCTCCTGCGTCGGCCCTGTGGAAGCGGCGGGCCGCGCCGGTTGTGATGGAGTCGAAATGTTCGCTATACCGAACGAAGTCAAGGCAAGGGGGCCGATTCGCACCCCACGGAATGCCGATATCGGGTGCGTCAACGCACATGGAATGCGATCGGCACCCGCCTGTTTGTAAAAAATAATTCTCAAAATTGTGGCATGAGCCCTATAGAGCGGGAAGTTCCTTCTTCCCGGAAAGTGGGCGGCGAACCCGCGGAGGTTCCTTTTGGACGCCATCGACCTGAAGATCCTGGCCCTGCTCCAGCGGGACGCGACCCTGTCCATCGCCGCCATCGGCGAGAAGGTCGGCCTGTCGCAGACGCCGTGCTGGAAGCGTATCCAGCGTCTCGAGGCGGACGGGGTGATCGACCGGCGCGTCGCCGTGCTCGATCCCGTGAAGCTCGGCCTCGGGCTGACGGTCTTCGTCTCCATCGAGACCGCAGACCATTCGCAGGAGTGGCTGCAGCGCTTCGCCGATACGGTCTCGGCCATGCCGGAGGTACTGGAATTCTACCGGATGGCCGGAGATGTGGACTACATGCTGCGCGTCGTGGTCGCAGACATGCAGGCCTACGATGCGTTCTATAAGCGCCTCATCTCGGTCCTTCCCCTGAAGAACGTCACGTCCCGCTTCGCTATGGAAAAGGTGAAATCCACCACGGCCCTGCCGTTGCCCGCGCCCCCCAAGGCGACGCGGCATCTGCCGGAACTGGCTCCGGCCCTCGCTGCGGTCGGAGAATGATCTTCTCCCTACGCCACGAGCGGCAAACGCGATCTCCTCATTTCGTGCCGTTCTGCAAAAAGAACGTTTCTGGTTGACATGGGCCCCGCGCCCGACGACATGGTCCGGTAATGTCTCGCTCTGCTCTTCTTCCGCGCACCGCTCCTTTCGGAGACGGCGAGCGCGCCAGCCTCGACGCCGTTCTCGTGAATGCGAGCCCGGTCCAACGCGCATGGCTGGCGGGTTTCCTCGCCGGCCTCGACGCTGCCGGGGGGCAGCCCCAAGCCGCCACGGCTCCTGCCGCCAAGGCCTCCGAGCCGCTGACGGTCATCTACGCGAGCGAGTCGGGCAATTCCGAGAAGCTCGCGGGGGATGTCGCCAAACTCGCCCGCAAGCAGGGCTTCAAGCCGAAGGTGGTGGATTTCGCCGACCTCGACGTCGCGACCTTGCCGAAGGCGGGCAAGCTCGTCGCCATCGCCGCGACCTGGGGCGAGGGCGAGCCTCCGGCCCGTGCCGTGCGGGCCTATGGCGAGCTGATGGGCGAGGGCGCCCCGCGCCTCGAAGGCGTCGAGTTCGCGGTGCTGTCGCTGGGTGACACGTCCTACGTGGAGTTCTGCGCCATCGGGAAGGCGCTCGACGCGCGGTTCGAGGCCCTGGGGGGCAAGCGCGCCGCCGAGCGGGCCGATCTCGACCTCGACTTCGAGACCCCGGCCGCCGAGTGGATCAAGGGCACCCTCAAGGCGCTGGCGCCCGCCGCCGCCACCGACAACGTCGTGGCCGTCGATTTCGCCCGCGCGGGCGGCGACGAGGATGCCGAGCCGAGCCGCGACCCCGTCGTGGTGGAGGTGATCGAGCACGTGAACCTCAATTCCTCGCGCTCCGACAAGGAGACGATCCACCTCGCGCTCGCCTTCGAGGACGGCGCGCCCGCCTACGAGCCGGGCGATTCCCTCGAGATCTACCCCGAGAACGACCCCCAGCTAGTGGACGAGATCCTGACCGCTACGGGCCTGTCGGGGGACGAGGCCCTGCGCAAGGCGCTGCTGGCCGAGCGCGACATCACCACCCTCTCGGCAGCGACGATCGAGCGCTTCGCCAAGGCCACCGGCTCCGAGGATGCCAAGGCCTTCGTGGAGGGCGGCGAGGTTCGCGCCTGGATCGAGGGCCGCAACCTGATCGACCTGATCGAGCGGTTCCCGGCCAAGCTCACGGCCGAGCATCTCGGCAGCATCACCCGGGCGCTGCCGCCGCGGGCCTATTCCATCGCCTCCTCCCGCAAGGAAGTCGGCGACGAGGTTCACCTCGCCATCGCCGCCGTGCGCTACGAGACCTTCGGGCGGAAGCGCTCCGGCGTCGCCTCGGTGCATGTGGCGGACCGGATCAGGAACGGCGCCAAGTTGCGGGTGCGGCTGAAGCCGAACAAGCATTTCCGCCTGCCCTCCGACCCCGCGACCGACATCATCATGGTCGGCCCCGGAACCGGCGTCGCTCCGTTCCGCGCCTTCGTGCAGGAGCGCCGCGCCACCGAAGCGTCCGGCCGTTCCTGGCTGTTCTTCGGCGACCGCCACTTCACCCACGACTTCCTGTACCAGCTCGAATGGCAGGAGGCTCTGGAGGAGGGCGCGCTGACGAAGATCGACGTGGCCTT
The DNA here is from genome assembly GCF_049887755.1 of Methylobacterium sp. NFXW15. NCBI lineage: Bacteria > Pseudomonadati > Pseudomonadota > Alphaproteobacteria > Hyphomicrobiales > Methylobacteriaceae > Methylobacterium > Methylobacterium sp. NFXW15. The sequence goes on from NZ_JAGEKG010000005.1 coordinate 208,858, forward strand.
CTCGCGGGACCAGCCGGAGAAGATCTACGTCCAGAACCGGATCGACCAGAACGCCGCAGAATTGGTGGAATGGCTGGATGGCGGCGCCCACCTGTATGTCTGCGGCGACGCCAAGCAGATGGCCAAGGACGTGCGCGCCTCCGTGGTGCGGGCCTTCGAGACCGTGAAGGGCCTCTCCGCCGCCGAGGCCGAGGCGCATGTCGCCGGGCTTGAGCGGGCGAAGAAGTACCAGCAGGACGTTTACTGACACGAACCGACCGTCAATCGCGACCCTCGTCCGACCCGCGCCCTCATCCTGCGGTGCCCGCGCCAGCGTGCCCCGCAGGAGACTTCCCAAGGCCGTGCGATGCCTGGAGCTCTCCTTCGGGACCTCCGCTTCGCTGCGGCACCTCAGGATGAGGCGGATCGGATCCGTCGCCGCCGACACAGAATACCGGGACCACCATGACCGACGGCACCAATTCCAAGCGCGTCTACGAGACCCCGCCGACCGACCGCCCGATCACCGAGGCGGAGGCCGCACGCGAGGCAAAACTCGCCGCGAACGAGCACATCAAGATCGCCAGCGGCTACCTGCGCGGAACCCTCGCGGACGGGCTTCTGAAGCACGCGACCGGCGCCATCTCCGAGGATGACGGCCAGCTCGTGAAGTTCCACGGGATGTACCTGCAGGACGATCGCGACCTGCGCCCCGAGCGGACCAAGAAGAAGCTCGACAAGGCCTACAGCTTCATGATCCGCCTGCGCATCGCGGGCGGTATCGTGACGCCCAAGCAATGGCTGGTGCTGGACGACATCGCCCGCACCTATGCCGGCAATGCGCTCCGCGCGACGACCCGCCAGACCTTCCAGTACCACGGCGTCATCAAGTCGAACCTGAAGCGGACCATGGCCGCCATCGACGCGGCCCTGCTCGACACCATCGCCGCCTGCGGCGACGTGAACCGCAACGTCATGGCCGCGACCAACCCGGCCCAGGTCGAGGCGCACAAGGCCGCCTACCAGCTCGCCAAGGACATCTCGGATTCGCTCCTGCCCAAGACCAATGCATGGCGCGAGATCTGGCTCGACGGCGAGCGCGTCATCGGCGGCGAGGAGAACCCCGAGATCGAGCCGATCTACGGGCGCACCTACCTGCCGCGGAAGTTCAAGACGGTCGTGGCCGTGCCGCCCTCGAACGAGGTCGACATCTTCGCCCACGATCTCGGCTTCATCGCGATCCTCGACAAGAAGAATGCTGTCACCGGCTGGAACGTCACGGTGGGCGGCGGCATGGGCATGACCCATGGCGAGCCGGATACCTTCCCGCGCACGGCCGACGTGATGGGCTTCGTGAAGCCCGAGGACGCCCTGAAGGTCGCCGAGGCGGTGATGACCGTCCAGCGCGACTGGGGCAACCGCAAGAACCGTAAGAACGCCCGCCTGAAGTACACGATCGAGCGGTACGGTCTCGACGCGTTCCGGGCCGAGGTGGAGAAGCGCATCGGCAAGACGCTCGGCGCGCCCAAGCCCTACACCTTCACCAACAACGGCGACCGCTTCGGCTGGACCGAGGGCGACGACGGCCGCCACCACCTGACGCTCTACGTCCCCTCGGGCCGGATCAAGGATTACGAGGACGGTCCGCAATTCCTGGCGGGTCTGCGCCGGGTGGCCGAGGAGCACGAGGGCGATTTCCGCCTGACCGCCAACCAGAACGTCATCATCGCCAACGTTCCGTCCGAGAAGCGCGCCGCGATCGAGGCGATCGTCGACGAGTACGGGATGACCAAGGGCGCGGGCGCCCTGCGGCGGAACTCCATCGCCTGCGTCGCCATGCCGACCTGCGGCCTGGCGCTCGCCGAGAGTGAGCGGTTCCTGCCGGGTCTGATGGACGATCTGGAGGCGAGCCTCGCCAAGTACGGGCTGCAGGACGAGGAGATCACCATCCGCTCGACCGGCTGCCCGAACGGCTGCGCCCGGCCCTTCATCGCGGAGATCGGCCTCGTGGGTCGCGGCCCCGAGCGCTACCACCTCTATCTCGGCGCGGCCTTCGACGGCTCTCGCCTGGGCAAGCTCTACCGCGAGGATGCTTCACCGGCCGAGGTGGTCTCGACGCTCGATCCGCTCTTCGCCGAATTCGCGAAGGGCAAGCAGGCCGGCGAGCATTTCGGCGATTACCTGATCCGCGCCGGGCACGTGACCAAGACGATCAACGGGCCGGACTTCCATGAGAAGACCGGCGCGCTGAAGACTGTGCAGTAGACTGGATCAGCCGGTCACTCGGCGGGGGCGGCCACGCGAACCTTGGCCGCCCTGCGCCGCCGCGACTCGGCGGCGAGGTCGGAAAAGCCCCCATCGAACCGCTCGTAGGCCCGCGTGACGAGCGCGAGGACGAGGTCGAGGGACGCCCCGAACAGGATCACGACCTTGAAGAAGGCGGTTGCGGCGAGATGCCCGGCGAAGCGGACGATGCGACCGATCCAGTGAAACAGGGCCATGGTGACCTTTCCTGAGAGGAGGGGAGGCGGGTCGAACCCGTCCGTTGCAGCGCACACATAGGTGAGCGCCGCCCCGTGGGGACGCGACCGAAAGCGGCGGTTCTCATCAGGAACTTCTCGGATCAACCTGCTTGGTCCCGCGTTCCGCCTTCGCACCGCAGCGGAGATGGGCATGCAGGCGAAACGGGTATCGGGGCGCAAGGTACGCTACGCCGTGGTGGGCGGCGGCTGGATTTCCCAGGCGGCCTTCATGCCGGGCGTGGCCCAGACCGGCAATTCCGAGATGACGGCCATCGTTACGGGCGATCCCGAGAAGGGCAAGGCACTCGCCGACACCTACGGCCTGACCGCCTTCACCTACGATCGCTACAAGGAAGCCCTGGCTTCGAACCTGTTCGACGCGGTCTATCTCGCCTTGCCGAACGGCATGCACCGGGACTACGCCGTGCCCGCGTTGGACGCCGGGTGCCACGTGCTCCTCGAAAAGCCCATGGCGGTGAGCGTCGCGGAATGCGAGGCGATCAATGCGGCGGCTCGCACGAGCGGCGCCAAGCTGATGATCGCCTACCGGCTGCATTTCGAGCCGGGCACGCTCGATGCCATCGCCCGGATCCGCGCGGGCGCAATCGGTGAGCCGCGCATGTTCACCGCGACCTTCGGCCAGAAGGTCAGCGCCGCCAACCACCGGGCGAAGCAGGGCTACTGGGCCGGCCCTGTGCCCGACATGGGCACCTATCCGATCAACGCCGCGCGCAATCTGTTCGGAGAGGAGCCGGTAGAGGTCTCGGCCATCGGCAGCCGACGGCCCGACAGCCCGTTTCCCTTCGACGGCACCGTTGCCGTCACCCTCCGCTTCCCGAGCGGGCGGCTGGCCCAGTTCACCGTCTCCTACGAGACCGAGGCCGTCGATGCCTACCGGGTCACGGGCACGGAAGGCGACCTGCACCTGCAACCCGCCTTCCTGTTCGGCATGGGCCTCGCGGGCCGGCTGACGCGGGGCGGTACGACCGAGCCCCTCGCCTATCCGAGCGTCGACCAGTTCGGCGGCCAGACGCGCTACTTTTCCGACTGCATCCTGAACGACCGGGTACCGGAGCCGGATGGCGAAGAGGGCCTCTGCGACATCCGCATCCTCGAAGCCGTGGAGCGGGCGCTCGCCACCGGACAGACGCAGAGCCTTCCACCCCACGACCGCAGCCGTCGCCCCGACCCGTCGCAGCGCATGGAGTTGCCGGAGGTCGAGCCGCCGGAGATGGTCAACGCTGCCCGGCCCGATGAATAACGACAATCGGCCGCATGGTGAGAACCAATTAACTGCAACGACGTTGTAATTAGGAGACAACGAGGTCGACGCCTCATTCGCGCCAGAATCGCGAATCGGGGGGCGACGGGAGGGTGGGGACAATGGCCAAGCACGACATCCTGGGCTTCTTCGAGCATCGTCGCGATGGGGCTTGGATTTGCGTCCGGCCGTTCACCCTCACCACGCCGAATGCGAGCGTCGACATCCGTCAGGGCATGCGCTTCGACTACGGTAAGCGCGTCGGCGGTGTGGACCTCGCCGAGTACCTGGAGCGGTTGGGCTCTCAGTTCGGATCCTGATCCGGCGCTCAATAGATTGCGGAACCAAAGCCGGGCCCTGACGGCCCGGTTTTGACGGGTTTGGCCGCCTGCCCTACCAGGGGTCATGCATCCCGCCGACTTCAAGCCGACGATCGCCGACGAGAGCGCGCCGACCACCCGTTGCCGCATCATGGCGACGGCGAGCACGTTCTTTCACGAGATCGGCTACCAGAAGACCACCGTCGCCGACATCGCCCGGGCTCTGAAGATGAGCCCGGCGAACGTCTATCGCTTCTTCGACTCGAAGAAGGCGATCAACGAGGCCGTGCTCGAACGGCTGATCGGTGAGGTCGAGGCGATGCTCATCGCCATCGCGGAGCGTCCGGGCCAAACGCCGACGGAACGGCTCGTCGCCGCGATTCACGCCCTCCACCGGCACGGCATGGAGCGCTACGAGCGCTATCCCCGCATCCACGAAATGGTCGAAGCGGCCATGTCCGAGAGTTGGGACGTGTGCAGCGAACACGTCGCCAAGCTCACGGCGGTGCTCGAGCGCATCATCCGCGACGGCGTCCGCGAGGGCGAATTCGCCACCTCCGACCCGGCGGCGGCAGCGGGCTGCATCCATGTCGGGATCGCCCGCTACACCCATCCGCTGCTGGTCGGGCAGCCGCTGCAACCGCCGATCCCGCCGCTGGAAACGATGATCGCCTTCCTTTTGCGATCCCTGGCGCGGTCCTGATCCTATTCGGAGGCCGGGGTCGAGGGCGGGGCGGGCTCCGAGACGGACGGTTGCGGGCCGTCATAGCCTTCGATCACCAGGATCTCGGCCTCGACGCCGCCGTGCTGCTTGGCCTTGGCCTGCTGGTAGAGATCCGAGTTCCAGCAGGCGAGGGCGTCCTCGTAGCTCGGGAATTCGATGACGACGTTGCGGCTGCGGGCTTGCCCCATCACCGCCTCGTAACGCCCGCCGCGGATCAGGAAGCGCCCGCCGAACTGAGCGAAGGCCGCGCCATTGGCCGCCACGTACTCCTTGTACGCCTCGGCATCGCGGACATCGACTCGCGCGATCCAGTAACCCTTGACCATCGGTGCTGCCCTTCGCTCGCCCCGGCGGCGAGGCCCTTCACATAAGGCGGGCGCCGCCTCAGGCCATCTCGGCGACGATCGCCCGCGCCACCGCCCTCGGGTCGGCGGCACCGGTGATGGGGCGGCCGACCACCACATGGTCGATGCCCGCGCGGCGGGCATCGCCGGGGGTCATCACCCGCTTCTGATCGCCCGCATCGGCCCCCGCCGGGCGGATGCCGGGCGTCACGATCAGCCGGTCCGGGCCGACGAGACCGCGCACCCCCGCCGCCTCGGCCGCCGAGCAGACGAGCCCGTCGATGCCGATCTCGGCCGCCTGGGCGGCGCGCTTGGCGACGAGATCGGCCACGGGCAGGGCGTAGCCCGCTTCCTGCGCATCCGCGTCGTCGTAGGAGGTGAGCACCGTCACGGCGAGGATCTTCAGGCCGTTGCCCCGGCCCTTCACCGCCGCCCGCATGGTCTGCGGATAAGCGTGGACCGTAAGGAACGTCGCCCCGAGCCCCGAGACCGAGCGCACCCCTTCCTCGATCGTGTTGCCGATGTCGTGCAGCTTGAGATCGAGAAAGACCTTCAGGCCCTGGCCGATCATCCGCTCCGCGAGGGCCAGCCCGCCCGCATAGGCCAGCCGGTAGCCGATCTTGTAGAAGGTCGCCGCGTCGCCGATGCGCTCCACCAACGCCTCGGCCTCGGGCACCCCCGGCACGTCCAGGGCGACGATCAGGCGGTCTCTCGGGTCGGTCTGGCTCATGCGCGCACGGATCACGGGGGCGGGCGGCCTGTCAATGCGTGCCGCCGGGCCAGGGGAAGCGGATATTGCCGTCGCGCAGACCCGCAAGGACCACCTCGACACCGCCGGATTTGATCATCCATTCGAGGCGATGGTCCCGGTATTCCCGGCGCCGACCGCCGGTCGTGTACATCTCGGAGGCCGCCGCCATCCTGGCTGCCGCCGCGTCGAACTCGGCGAAGGTCTGGGCGACCGAGGGGCGCGCCGTCACGCGGGCGTGCCAGACGGCGAGGGGCGTCCCGGGCTCCGGCCCGAGGCCGTAATGGACCGAACGGTTGAGCATCGGCGCCACCGCCGCGTCGGCCCAGCCGAAGCCGGCCCCCCCGAACCAATCGGCCGCGCCCAGGCGTTTCGTCAGCCAATCCTGAAGCGTCCGAGTCTGGGCGGCGGCCTCGGCCCGCAGGTGCTCGGCGAGATCACCGGTCGCGCGCTTGAACCACAGGATCTCACCGAAGCCCCAGTTCACCGCCTCGTATTGGGTGTCGCAGACATCCTCCGTCACGCGGGCGAAGGCGCGGGCGGCGGGATCGCGCGGCAGGAGCGGCGGCTCGGGCCAACGTTCCTCAATGTATTCGAGGATCACCGTCGATTCGAAGATCGTCACGTCCCCGTCGATCAGCACCGGCACCTCGGTGCGGGGATTGGCGGCGGCGAAGGGCCCGTCCAGGCGGCCGGTGCCGAAGCTCTCCGGCAATTCCGCCCCGAACGGCACGCCCTTTTCGCGCAGCGCGATCTTGATCTTCTGCGCATAGGACGAGAGCGGGTGCTCGTAGAGCAGCATGGGCGTCTCCGAGGGAGGTCGAGCGGAAGCTGCCAGACCCGTTACGCCGTTGCGAGCGCAGCGAAGCAATCCAGGGCAGCGGGACGTTTCAAACCGTGGCGGTTCCCTGGATTGCTTCGCATCCGCTCGCAATAGCGGCGAACCCGGCTCAATCGGCCAGCACCCGCGCGACCTCCGCACGAAGCACCGGCAACAACTCGGCCTCGAACCACGGCTCGCGCTTGAGCCAGCCGTTGTTGCGCCAGGAGGGGTGGGGCAGGGGCAGCACCCGGGGACGGCGGGGCTCGGCGAGGATCTCGCGCCAGCGCCGCACGGTGCCCGTGAGCCCACCCTCCAGCTTCCCGAGGTGCCAGGTCTGCGCGTAGGAGCCGATCACGAGGATCAGGTCGAGGTTCGGCAGGCCCGCGAACAGGTCGGCGCGCCAGCGCTCGGCGCATTCCCGGCGCGGGGGCTTGTCGCCCCCCTTCTCGTCGAGACCGGGAAAGCACGAGCCCATCGGGACGATGGCGATGTTTTGTGGGTCGTAGAACCGGGCCTCGTCGAGCCCCAGCCAGGAGCGCAGCCGCACGCCGGAGGGGTCCATGAACGGCATTCCGGTCCGGTGCGCCCGCGTTCCCGGCGCCTGGCTCGCTACGCAGAGCCGTGCCCCCGTCGAGCCCTGGATGATCGGCCGCGGCTCCTGCGGCAAGGGCGGCCCGTAGAGCGGCGTATCCCGGCAGATGCGGCAAGCGCGCAAGCGCGCGGCGGTCTCGTCGAAGGGCTGCATGGAGCGAATATAGGGATCCCAAAGGGCCGAGCCCTTTGGCGAGGTATCGGGGCAGCGCCGCGACGACCGCAAAAAGAAACGGCGCGGGTCGCGCCGCGCCGTTGCAGTGGAGTCTCTTGCCTTGGGGGAAGGCAAACCCGGTCTACGCCTCCCCAGGCTGAAATATTGTGCGATTCCTCACGCGCCCCTCAGGCCCGACAGGTCGAGCGGCAGCGAGCGCAGCCGCTGCCCCGTCGCCGCGAAGACCGCGTTGGCGATGGCGGGCGCCAGGACCGGCACGCCAGGCTCGCCGATGCCGGTCGGCGCGACGGCGCTCGGCACGATATGGACCTCGACCTTCGGCATCTCGCTGATCCGGGTCGGCTCGTAGGCGTCGAAATTCGCCTCCTGCACCTGTCCGTCCTTCAGGGTGATGCGGTTGCGCAGCACCGAGGACAGGGCGAAGCCGACCGCACCCTCGACCTGCGCCCGGATCACATCCGGGTTGATGGCGATGCCGACATCGACGGCGGCGACGATGCGCTCGACCTTCACGGAGCCCTGGCCCGCGCTCACCTGCGCGACCATGGCGACGTAGGAGCCGAAGGATTCGTGGACAGCGACGCCGAGGCCGCTGCCCTTCGCCTGCGCGCCGCCCCAGCCCGCCTTGTCGGCGGCGAGTTGCAGCACGGCGGCGAGGCGCGGAGCGTTGCCGAGCAGCCCCAGCCGGTAGGCGACCGGATCGGCCCCCGCCGCATGGGCGAGGTCGTCGATCATCACCTCCATGACATGGGCGGTGTGGCTGTGGCCGACCGAGCGCCACCACAGGACCGGCACGCCCTCGCGCCCGTTATGGACCCCGAAGCGGTAGGCGGGCAGGGCGTAGGGCGTGTCCGAGGCGCCCTCGACGGTGGTGGCGTCGATGCCGTCCTTCACGATCATCGCCTCGAAGGGCGAGCCGATCATGATGGACTTGCCGACCATCACATGGTCCCAGCCGACGATGGCGCCCTTGGCATCGATGCCCGCCCGGACCTTGTGGAGCACGCTCGGGCGGTAATAGCCGCCGGTCATGTCGTCCTCGCGCGTCCAGACGAGATGGACCGGCGCCTTTTCGCCGCTCGCCTTGAAGACGGCCGCCGTCTCGGCGGCGTAATCCGCCGTCGGCGTGGCGCGGCGGCCGAAGGAGCCGCCCGCCCAGGTCGTGTGCAGCCGGACCTTGTCGGAGGTCACCCCGAGGATGGCAGCCATGGTCGCCTGCTCCACAGTCTGGAACTGGAAGCCGGCATAGACGTCGTAGCTGCCGTCCTGCGCCTTCTCGATGGTCGCGTTCAGGGGCTCCATAGCCGCATGGGCGAGATAGGGGAAGGTGAACTCGGCCTCGATGACCGTCGCCGCGCCCTTCAGCGCCGCCTGCGCGTCGCCTCGCTTGGACGCGGTGAGGCCGGGGGATTTCGCCCGCTCCCGGTAATCGGCGAGGATCGCTTCGGAAGAGCGCGTCTCGGCGGCGGACTCGTCCCAGGTCACCTTCAGCGCCTTGCGGCCCTGCATGGCCGACCACGTGTCCTTCGCGACCACGGCCACGCCCGAGGGCACGCGCACCACGTCGAGCACCCCCGCGACCTTGCGGGCGGCGGCGTCATCGACGCTCGTCACCGTACCGCCGAAGACGGGCGCGCGGGCGATCATCGCCGTGACTTGGCCGGGGCGGCGGATGTCGAGCGAGTAGACCGCCGAGCCATCCGTCTTGGCCGCGGAATCCAGGCGGCTCACGGGCTTGCCGATGAGGCGCCACTCGCTCGGATCCTTCAGCTTCGGCTCGGCCGGGACGGGGAGGGTGGCGGCGGAGGCCGCGAGCTCGCCGAACCGCGCCTGACGGTTCGAGGCGGCATGGCGGACGAGGCCGTCCGCCACGGTGATCTCGGCCACGGGCACGCGCCACTGGAAGGCGGCTGCGGCGACCAGCATCTCGCGGGCCGCCGCGCCTGCCTTGCGCAACTGCACCCAGGAATTGGCGATGGCGGTGGAGCCGCCCGTGCCCTGGATCGGGCCCATCAGCAGGTTGTTGTAGCGGGCCGCGTCGGCGGGGGCGAACTCGGTGCGCACCTTGGACCAGTCGGCCCCGAGTTCGTCCGCGAGGATGGTGGCGAGGCCGGTCGTGTTCCCCTGGCCCATGTCGAGGTGCTTGATCACCACGGTCACGGTGTCGTCCGCGCCGATGCGCAGGAAGGCGTTGGGATCGGGCCGGATGCCGGACGGGTCGAGCCCGGCGGCACGGGCGGACCCGGTCTCCAGACGGAAGGCCACGACGATGGCACCGGCCCCGGCGAGGAAGCCCCGGCGGCTCGGACGGGGGGCGGGCAAGGAGCCGGAGTGGGGCCCGGTCGGCCGACGGACGTTCAGCATGGCGGCGATGCTCCGGTCTGGACCGTGAAGGGAATCGGTCGTGACGGGCGCGGAGGCTGTCCTCCCCGCCCGCTTACGCTGGACATGAGCCCCAGATGGCCCGGCGGGACGGTCAGGCGAGGTGGCTCGCTGCCTCGTGAATCGCGGCGCGGATGCGCTGGTAGGTGCCGCAGCGGCAGATGTTGCCGTCCATGGCGCCGTCGATGTCGGCATCGGTCGGGCGGGCATTGGCCGAGAGCAGGCCGATGGCGGACATGATCTGGCCCGACTGGCAATAACCGCACTGGACCACGTCGAGCTTGCGCCACGCGGCCCGCACCGCCTCCGCGACCCGGCCCGAAACACCCTCGACCGTCGCCACCGGTGCGGTGCCGACATCGCCGAGGCGAGTCTGGCAGGCGCGCACCGGCTGCCCGTCGAGATGCACGGTGCAGGCGCCGCACTGGCCGATACCGCAGCCGTATTTCGTGCCGGTGAGGGTCAGGTGGTCGCGCAACACCCACAGGAGCGGCGTGTCCGGATCGGCGTCGACCGCACGCGGCACGCCGTTGATCGTGATCTGGGGCATGGCGGAGCTTCGGTTTCGCAGGCCTGACGCGAACGTGTAGACACAACTAGACCCGCCGTCCCGCCTCCAGGCGGTGCGCCAGCGCACAGAAGCTGGGGGTAAACGAGACGCCGCCCCGTTTAGGGACGATTGGAGAGATCCCGGCAACCGCTTCTTATGAGTTTCGCCGCATCCTCGGGCGGATTTCGTCAATAAAACCCGAAAATCCGGTCTTCCTGAGCGCATGTCCGATCTCACTGTCGAGATGGTCCAGCGCGGGCGGGGTCCCTCAACTGAGGAGGCCGCCCGGCGCCTCGGTGTCGCCCGCGACATCCGGTCGGCCCGCGAACGGCTGACCTCGCTCACCGGGCTGGAACGGGCCTTCGATCACGAGTTGCTGCGCCACTACGCCCAGTACCGGGCCGAATCCGGCATTCCCCTCGGGCTGTTCGCCGTCGCGCTGGCGGGCGCGGCGACCTACTGGGTCCCGATGGTGTTCGCGGCGGCCTGGGCTTTGTGCGTGTTCCTGATGATCACGCTCACCTCGGTGCTGAGCCGACAGTTCCTCGGGGCCGATCCGGAGCATATCGACCTCGTCCGCTGGCGCCGCCGCTTCGTGATCGGCGAGGTGCTACAGGGCCTGTCGTGGTCGGGCATGGCCGCGATCGGCGGCACGGGCGGCTGGACCTTCGCCCTGTTCGGCCTCGTCATCGCGGCGGCGGTGACGACCATGCTCGCGGCCACCGTGCCCGCCGCCGCCGTTGCGGCCCTGGTGCCGCTGACGGTCGCCACGATCTCCCTCACCGCCTTCTCCAGCAGCATGGACGCGCTGATGCTCGTCGCCATGGCGGCGGGCACGCAGGTCTTCTTCCTGGGACTCGCCCGGCGGCTCTACGCCACCACGGTCGGCGCCCTGCATTCCCGTGCCGAGAAGGATGCGGTGTTCGGCGAGTTGGAGCAGGCCAAGGCCAATTCCGACGAGGCCCGCCGCCGGGCCGAGGAGGCGAACCTCGCCAAGTCGCGCTTTCTGGCCACGATGAGCCACGAGCTGCGCACGCCGCTCAACGCCATTCTCGGTTTCTCGGAGGTGATGAAGGGCGAGGTGTTCGGCCAGCACACCGCCCCGGCCTACCGGGAATATTCGAACGACATCCACGATAGCGGGATGCACCTGCTCAACCTCATCAACGAGATCCTCGATCTGTCGCGCATCGAGGCCGGGCGCTACGAGTTGAACGAGGAACCGGTGCTGCTGGCGAGCGTGGTGGAAGAGTGCCGCCACATGATGGCCCTGCGCGCCAAGGCGAAGGGCCAGACCGTCCACGACATGGTCGACACCAGCCTGCCGCGGCTCTGGGCGGACGAGCGGGCTCTGCGCCAGATCGTGTTGAACCTGCTCTCCAACGCGGTGAAGTTCACACCGCCCGGCGGCGAGATCTGGCTGAAGGTCGGCTGGACCGCGCGGGGAGGACAGTACCTCTCCGTGCGCGACAGCGGCCCCGGCATCCCCGAGGACGAGCTCGGCACCGTCATGTCCTCGTTCGGCCGCGGCGCCTTGGCGATCAAGACCGCCGAACAGGGCTCCGGCCTCGGCCTGCCGATCGTGAAGGGCCTCGTGGAACTGCATGGCGGCCAGTTCCATCTCGTGTCGCGCCCCCGCGAGGGCACCGAGGTCGTCGTGACGCTGCCCGCCGCGCGGGTGATGGACACGCTCCCGGCCGAATCGTTCGAAGAGCCGGAGCCGTTGATCGAGGCGCCGCAACGGACCAAGTCCGCACGTCCCGTGAGCCGCGCCGCTTGAGACAGTCCAACGGACTGCATTGACGGATGGATGATCGGGCCGAACTTCTCAGCCACGCGACCCGACACTGCCGTATCGACAGTGGTTCATCTCTGAAAATACAAGTGATTTCTCAAAAATAATCCAAATTTTCGGCGCCCTTGCAAAATGTTCCGCAGGGGCATACGGTTGTTCTATCGGTACGTTTTCGGATGTTTTGGGCCGTAATTTCCTTCGCGGGGCGGTTCTTTCCTCCTATCGCTATCGTTCGACCCGACGTCACGCGGCTTCGCGGCGACGTTTCTACCCCTGACCCCGCGAAGATCGAGACCAATCCATGTCGACCGGTACCGTGAAGTGGTTCAACGCGACCAAGGGCTTCGGCTTCATCCAGCCTGAGGATGGCGGCCAGGACGTGTTCGTGCACATCTCCGCCGTCGAGCGCGCTGGGCTCGGCACCCTCAACGAGGGTCAGCGCATCTCCTACGAGCTGGAAACCGACCGCCGCAGCGGCAAGAAGTCCGCCGGCCAGCTCCGCGCCGAGTAATCCCTGAAGGTGCCTTCGGTCCCTCGCGGGCCGGACGCATCGTGGGTCAGCCAGACAGGGCCGCTCCCTCCGGAGCGGCTTCCTTTTTTTCCGATACGACAGAGCGGCAGGCGCCTCCCGCCCGCCCGATCCGGAGACTTCGTGAGCTTTCAGAACAGCCAAGCCCTGACCGACCGTCTCGCCGCCGCCACCAAGGCGCGTACACAGACCCTGGCCCGCTTCCGCGCGCGGCCCGCCGCCGACGATCCGGCCGTCCTCGCCCGTCAGTCCGCCCGCCGCGCCCTCGTCGAGGCCCGCGAGGTCCGCAATGCCGAGCGCGAGTTGCAGCGTCTGGCCGCCATCGCCAAGGCCGAAGCTGAGGCGGAAGCCGCGCGTCTGGCGGAAGCCGAGCGGGTCGAGGCCGAACGCATCGCCGCCGAGGAGCGCGCCATCGCCCGTCAGGCCGAACTCAAGGCCCAGCGCGACGCCCGCTACCTCGCCCGCAAGGCCAAGGCCCTGCGCCGGGGCTGACGACCCTCAGGCGCCCAGGCCGCCCATGGCGCGGACCAGCGCCCATTCGCTCTCGCTCACCGGCTGCACCGACAGCCGGGAGTTGTTGACGAGCACCATGTCCTTCAGCGCCGCCTCGGCCTTGATCGCGTCGAGGGTGACGGGGACCTTCATCGGCTCGACGGCGCGCACGTCGACCATGCCGAACCGCCCGGTCTCGTCCGTGTGGTCGGGGTAATAGGGGCGGATTACCTCCACCACGCCGACGACGGCCTTGCCCTCGTTCGAGTGGTAGAAGAAGCCCTTCTCCCCCACCTGCATCGCCATCAGTTGCTTCTTGGCGAGGTGGTTGCGCACGCCGTTCCAGAACGTGCCGTCCTTCCCGGCCGCGACCATCTGGTCCCATGACCAGGTCGCGGGCTCGGACTTGAACAACCAAAACGCCATCGGGGTCTCGCGGAAGTCATGGGTGTCCAGAGGGCTGAGCCCTCTGGCGGGTGCAGGGCGGCGCCCTGCATAGCCCAGGGGCTTCGCCTCCGGACCCCACCCAAGGACTTGTCCTTGGAAATCCTCAATCCATCTCGCCGCGCAGCGGCCGGGCCAGGAGCTTGGTGACGACCGTGTCGACACCGGTCTCGCCCGCGACCAGGGCGGCGACCGCCTCGGCGACCGGCATCTCGACGCCGCGCGCCCGGGCGAGGCCGGTGAGCGCGGCGGCGGTGAAGGCGCCTTCCGCGAGCTTGCCGCCCGACGCCTCCTCGGGGCTTGCCCCGGCGCCGAGACGCTGGCCGAAGGCGAAGTTGCGCGATTGCGGCGAGCCCGCCGTGAGCACGAGGTCGCCGAGGCCAGACAGCCCCATCAGCGTCTCCGGCCGTCCGCCGAAGGCACGCGCGAAGCGCATCAGCTCCGCGAAGGCGCGGGCGATCAGGGCGGCGCGGGCGCTCTCCCCGAGGCCGCGCCCGGCGACGATCCCGCAGGCGATAGCGAGCACGTTCTTCCCTGCGCCGCCGATCTCGACGCCGCGCACGTCATCGGTGTGATAGAGCCGGAAGGTCGGTCCCGAGAGCAGGGCGCTGAGCGAAGCCGCGAGCCCCGCATCGGTGCAGGCGAGCGTCACGGCGGTCGGCAGGTTGCGGGCGACATCCGCGGCGAAGCTCGGGCCGGACAGGACGGCGACCGGCGTCCCGGTGGGGAGCACGTCGGCGGCCACCGCGCTCATGAAGCTGTCGCTGCCCCGCTCGATGCCCTTGGCACAGAGGATCACCGGCCCCGCCTCCGCGAGCGGCCCGGCGAGTTGCCCGAGCACGCCGCGCAAGGTCTGCGCGGGAACCACGAGCAGGGTCGCCCCGGCTCCCGCGAGGTCTTCCGCCACGGCCGTCGCACGGACATGGGCGTGCAACGGCACGCCGGGCAGGTAGCGAGGATTCTCGCGTTCCGTCTGCATCCGCGCAGCGGCCTCCGCATCACGCAGCCAGAGCGTCACGGAATGGCCTGCCGCAGCTGCGGCATTGGCCAGCGCCGTGCCCCAGGCTCCGCCGCCGACGACGTTGATGGGCGCGCTCATGCGGTTCGTCCCAGCTTGCCCCGCCACGCCAGAGAGCGCCGGTTGAGATCGTGGAGATCGGCCTTTCCCGCCAGCATGGCCTCGCCGAGGCTGATCGCCTCCTCAAGCCGGTCGAGGGGCATGTTCGCGTGGGCGGGCGGGCGGACGCTGTCACGCCACGGTCCGCCGCAGGCCTGATCCAGAAGGATGCGGGCGAAGCAATGGTCGAGACGCACCGGCCAGTCCGGATGCGTGCGGGCGGCCTCCGGCAGGCGCCGCTCCACGAGATCGCGCCAGACCGCGCGCCGGTCGGCGGGAACCGCCGCGCTCATGCCGCCGTGACCGGCGCGGACTCCACGGCGAGCGGCCAGCGCGGGCGGGCGGGGGCGGTGATGTCGTCCACGAGGCCGAGTCGCAGGCGCTCCAGCCCGGCCCAGGCGATCATGGCGCCGTTGTCGCCGCAGAGGTTGAGGGGCGGGGCGACGAAGGCAAGGCCCGCCTCGCCCGCCAGCGCTGCCAGCGCCCGGCGGATGGCGCCGTTGGCCGCGACGCCCCCCGCCGCGACGAGGGCGGTCGGCCGCCCGGCCGTATCGGCGAAGCCGCGCAGGGCGATCCGAGCACGGTCGATCACCACATCGACCACCGCCGCCTGGAAACCCGCGCAGAGATCGGCCACGTCACGCTCGGCCAGGGGCGCGATCCGCTCGGCCTCGATCCGCAGGGCGGTCTTGAGGCCGGACAGGGAGAAGTCCGGCTGTCGACGGCCCAGCATCGGGCGGGGCAGGGCGAACCGCTCGGGATCGCCGCCCTCCGCCATCCGCTCCACCTCCGGCCCGCCGGGATAGCCGAGGCCGAGGAGCTTGGCGGCCTTGTCGAAGGCCTCGCCGATCGCATCGTCGATGGTGCCGCCCAGGCGCACGTAATCGCCGACGCCGCGCACGGCCACGAGCTGCGTGTGCCCGCCCGAAGCGAGGAGCAGCAGGTAGGGGAAGTCGAGCCCGTCGGTCAGCCGGGCCGTGAGGGCATGGGCCTCCAAGTGGTTGACCGCGAGCAGGGGCTTCTGCGCCACGAGCGCCAGGGTCTTGGCGGTGACGAGGCCGACGAGCACGCCGCCGATCAGCCCCGGCCCGGCCGCGACGGCGATGCCGTCGAGGTCGGCGAGCCGCGTCCCGGCCCGTTCGAGGGCGCGCGCGATCAGCCGGTCCAGCACCTCGACATGGGCGCGGGCGGCGATCTCGGGCACGACGCCGCCATAGACCGCGTGCTCCGCGATCTGGCTCAGCACCTCGTTGGCGCGAATCGACGGCAGCCCATCGGAATCGACCGAGACGATGGCGGCCGCCGTCTCGTCACAAGTGGTCTCGATGCCGAGCACGGTCTTCACGTGGCGGATTCCCCTTGTCCCGTCCCGCCCCCGCACGTCGCGGGGGCGGGCATGGTCTCACACGAATCAGTCGACGGCGACCATCACGTCGGAGGACTTGATGACGGCGTAGGCCGGGCCGCCGGTCACGAGCTTCAGGCTGTCGACCGACTCGTTGGTGATCGAGGCCGTCACGATCTGCCCGGGACTGATCTCGATCTTCACGTGCGCGGTGGTCGCGCCCTTGTCGATCGAGACGACGGTGCCCTTGAGGACGTTGCGTGCGCTGATCTTCATGCGGTCGGGATCTCCTTTCGCGGCGCGCCGCGTGGCGCTGCGGGCTCCTACCCCATCGCGCGGCGGGTGGCGACCGGCTCAGTCGTCACCCTCGGTCACCTCGTCCGCCTCTTCCGGAATGGGCTTGGCCCCCCATGCGGCGAGCGCCTCGTTGAGATCGTCGAGGACGAAATGCCGGGCGCTCTCGCGGTCGTAGTCGTCAGCGAGCAACGCGTCGTATTCGGTGAAGACATGCCTCGCATAGGCGACCAGGGCGAGCCGCGCAGCCGTTTCCGGCGCCGCACGGCGCAGGCCTGGGCTTGCCAGCGCCCGGTCGAGCACGACACCCGCCTCGAAGGGCGGCAGGCGTGGGGCGAGACGCAGGAGAGCCCCCGCCACGGCTGAACGACGGTCGGGGATCGCTTCCGGGCCCAACGGGTTTCTGTCAGTCATGCCATGGTCTTCGGGGCGGGATCGGATAGGATCGTGCCCAAGGCTCTCTGCAAGGCGGGATACCGCCGGGGGTACGGTCTCATGAGCACGTTCGTCTCGTCCAGCCTGCGCCGCACCCTGGCCCTGGCGGTCATCCTCGCCACCACCCCGGCCCTGGCGCAGACCGCCGCGACGGACCCGGCGGCAAGCCCGAAGGTCGGCCGTACCATCTCCTCGACCGGCCGGACCATGCCCCCTCCGCGCAACGCCGCGGTGGAGACCCCGGCCAAGGCGGCGGTCAACGCCGACCTGCTCAAGGCTCAGAAGGCCACGGAAGCCCGCGCCAAGGCCTGGGACACGAAGATGCACCGGACGATGAGTTCGATCTGCCACGGGTGCTGAGGCGCCCGTCAGCGGGAAACGGGCTCCAGCAGCGCGCGCTCGATCGCTAGGCGCATGAAGCGCTGGGTCGGCATGCCCGCTTGTTCGGCGCGGGCCCGGACGGCATCGAGCAGGCTCTCGGGCAGACGCAGGCTGACCGACTTGTCCTTACGCCGAAGCTCGAAGCGAACCGGCACCATGTCGGAAAAGTCGTAATCGCTCAGGTCTGTGGAATCGACCAAGTCTTCCGCTGCCTTATCGTCGGTCAGCTCGGGAAACGGCCTCTTCATAGCGGGCGACTTCCTTCCTGTGCATGTACCGGGCACTCAGCGGACGAAGCAGCGTCGACTCATTCCGAAATCGCCACGTGAACACGACGAAGACGTAACGGCCCACGGGTGATTGGCCAACCGCACGAAAGCGGGCCTCCTCCCGGATGGGGTAGGGATCGGGACCGACCCACAACGTGCCTTTGAAGACGGTCTCGATCTCGTCGATCGACAAACCGTGTTTCCGGCACTTGTCCCTATTGCCGGAGTCCCAATCGAAACCGTCAAACTCCATCCCGCCGGTCTCTGCTGGAATAGATATGCTTTTGCATATGCATTGACAATGGGAGAAGTTCGCCATCGACCGCGCAACGAAAAAGGGGCCGCCCGAAGGCAGCCCCCTGTGTCGTTCCGTGTCCGGTGGACCTCAGCGCGAGTAGAACTCGATCACGAGGTTCGGCTCCATCTGCACCGGGTAGGGGACCTCGGAGAGACCCGGCACGCGGGTGACGCGGGCGGTCATCTTGGCGTGGTCGACCTCGATGTAGTCCGGCACATCGCGCTCGGCGAGCTGGCTCGCCACGATGACGATCTCGAGCTGGCGGGAGGACTCCTTGACCTCGATGAGGTCGCCGGCCTTCACCTGATAGCTCGGGATGTTGACGCGCACGCCGTTCACCTTGATGTGCCCGTGGTTCACGAACTGGCGGGCGGCGAAGGGGGTGGCGACGAACTTCGAGCGGTACACCACGGCGTCCAGGCGGCGCTCGAGCAGGCCGATCAGGTTCTCGCCCGAGTCACCGCGCTGGCGGATCGCCTCGGCGTAGTAACGGCGGAACTGCTTCTCGGTGATGTTGCCGTAGTAGCCCTTGAGCTTCTGCTTGGCGCGCAGCTGCGTGCCGAAGTCGCTCATCTTGCCCTTGCGGCGCTGGCCGTGCTGGCCCGGGCCGTATTCGCGGCGGTTCACGGGGCTCTTCGGGCGGCCCCAGATGTTCTGGCCCATGCGGCGGTCGAGCTTGTGCTTGGCCTGAATCCGCTTCGACATGACTTCGCGTCCTCTCGTGACGAGATATGAGGAACGCGCCCTCCTCTTCCCGATGCCTGAAGGCCCGGGACGACAGGGCGGCGGAATGCCGGCCCACGGGTGCGCGTAAAACGCCGCGGGGCCCCATTGAGGAGCCCCGTCGACGGCCGGTTCCATACGGGAGACACGCGCCGGGGTCAACCGTCAGCCCATCTCTTCCCAGGAGACCCGCCCGACACCCTGCGCCCCGCGCAGGCCCTGGATGAGCCGGAGGGACCACGCCTTCTCATCGCCCTTGAAGGCGCCGACGCAGCGCAGCCGCCCGGCGCCATCCTCCTGCTCAAGGCAGCGAGAGCGGATTGTGAGGCCCATCCCGTCGAGGAGGTCCAGCAGAACGGCATGGGAGGTCTCGCGCGGGTCGAACTCCACCGTCACGATGCCGTAGCTGCGCTGCTTCAGCGCCTTCTCGACCCAGCCGAGCCCCTGAAGGGTGGCGAGCGTCGTCCCCGTGGCGCAGAGGCCGAGCCGCCACGCCCCCGCGCCGAAGCACAGGCCGATCACCGTGACGAGCCAGACGGTCGCCGCCGTGGTGACACCGCGCACGATGTTGCCCTGCTTGAGGATCGTGCCCGCGCCGATGAATCCGATCCCCGCGAGCACCCCTTGCGCGAGGCGCATCAGGTCCAGCCGGAACAGGGAATTCCCGGTCGAGCCGGTCTCGGCCAGCAGCCACACGCCGAGCTGCATCGCCGTGCAGGCGGCGACGCAGATCAGCACATGGGTGCGCAGGCCCGCCGGATGGCCCAGCTCCTCGCGGTTCCAGCCAAGGAGAAAGGCCGCGCCGAAGCTGAGGGCAAGGCGCGTGAGGAAGACCTCGATCGTGGGATCGACGAGCATCGCGGTGGGGCAGGGCGGTCAGAGGGCGGCGGCGAGGCTCTTGTCGCTGGCGACATCCCGGCAATGGGCGAGATAGCCGCTCTGATGCAGGCCCATCAGGTCGGTGACGGAGGACCACAGCCAGTGCGGGGCGCGCTCGTGCCAGCCATCGGCCTCGACACGGCTGCGCCAGGCATGCCGGGCCTCGGGCGACAATTGCCGACCATGCGCCCGGCCGACCACCGCCGCGAGGCTGCGGGCCACGCGGACGCCCTCGTCCTTCGAGAATTGCTCGGCGACGATCTTGAGGTCCTGAGGCAGCAACTCGCGGACGATCACCGGGGTCTCGCCGACATGGGCGGCGATCATCCGCTCGCCGAGCGCCGGCGACAGGGCGCGGGCGCCCTCCACGACCCGTTGCGCGTGATCCTCGGGGATCGTCACGCCGGACGCGGCCGGGGCGAGGTAGGGCACACCCTCCTTCACGTCGATCAGCGCCACCTTGGCGCGATCCTTCGCCCCGGAGATCCGCACCAGGCCGGCAAGCCGCATCTTGCCGAGGGAGGAACAGCCCTTGATCCAGTAGGCGGCGTCGATGAGGCCCACCGTCTCCTCACCATCGGGTTCGAGGCCAAGAACCCGCGTGCGGAAGCCGGGGGCGTCCAGCAGGGCCGCGAAGCCCGCCTCCTCGTCCGGCGACAGGTCGAGGAAGCGCTTGCCCCTGGGCAGGCGGGCGGACTTGCCGCGCAGGCGCTCCTCCGACAGGTGGCGCCAGCGCCGGCCCAGTGCCCGGTTCCGGGTCGTCTCGACGATGGCGGAATCCTCGTCGTCGCCCACTTCTTCCTCGGGATCCTCAAGGCCCGCGACGTAGCCCACCGCGATCGCCTCGATCATGCGGGCGACGGCGATACCGGAGAGGGGCGCGGTGAGGCCGGCTGTCACCAGGGAGAGGGTGAGCCGTACGAGGTCGTAGGCCGGATTGCTGATGACGGTCTGGTCGAGATCGCGGATCTGCATCCGCACCTTGCCCTCGGAATCGGCCAGGGCGCCGATATTGCCGAGATGGCAATCGCCGCAGATCCAGATCGGCGGACCCACGGGGAGAGCATCCGGGGGGAAATCCGCGAGCCATTCGTAGAAGCGGGCGGTCGAACCCCTCACATAGGAGAGGGGCGATGCCGCGATCTTGCACAGGCGCCGCGTCCGCAACAGCTCGGCCTCACGACCCTGATCGAGGCGGACATGGACGTTCATCGCTGGCTGCACCCCGTGCCAGACACCCGCCCCGAAGGTTGGTGTCATGGTTGTGTCATGTAGGGCTCAACCTAAGCGGCGATATTAAATTTCCTGTCAGCCCAGGGATTAAAAGGACGCAGCGCCCCGAGGCTTGGCCGGGGCGGTCGTTGGCGGGCCTGACACCCTCACCGTCTTTGCGAGCGTGAGCGAAGCGACCCAGGGCGGCGGAACGTCCCCGAACGTGGCGGCCCCCTGGATTGCTTCGCTTCGCTCGCAAAGAGGGCGATCCCTGAGGCCTCCTCGGTCAGGCTCTCAGGTCACGACGGTCGGCTCAGGCCTTCCAGTGCGAGGCGCGATCTCCGCGATGGCCCGTGCGGCGGCCACGACGGGGGCCAGCACCTCCGCGACGGGGAGGTCGAGGCGGGTGGGGTCGTTCTCGTAGCGTTCGAGATAAACCCGGAGCGTCGCCCCGGCGGTGCCGGTGCCGGACAGGCGGAACACCACGCGCGCATCCTCCGCGAAGGCGATGCGGATGCCCTGGCGCTCGGTGAGGGAGCCGTCCACCGGGTCCTTGTAGGCGAACTCGTCCGCCGTGGAGACCGTCAGGTCGCCGATCCGCGTGCCCGGCAGGCCGCCGAGCTTGGCCCGCAGGGCATCCATCAGCCCGTTGGCGGCGTCGGAATCGACCTCCTCGTAATCGTGGCGGGCATAGTAGTCGCGCCCGAAGCGCGCCCAATGGGCGCGGACCAGGGCATCGGCCCGCTCGCCCGTCGCGGCGAGGATGTTGAGCCAGAGCAACACCGCCCAGAGCCCGTCCTTCTCGCGGACATGGTTCGAGCCCGTGCCCGCGCTCTCCTCGCCGCAGAGGGTGATGAGCCCGGCATCGAGCAGGTTGCCGAAGAACTTCCAGCCGGTGGGCGTCTCGTAGGCGCCGATGCCCAGCGACGCCGCCACCCGGTCGGTGGCGCGGCTCGTCGGCATGGAGCGGGCGACGCCCTTCAGACCCCCGGCATAGCCCGGCGCGAGATGGGCATGGGCGGTGAGCAGGGCGAGGCTGTCACTTGGGGTTACGAACAGGCCAGGGGCCACGATCATGTTGCGATCGCCGTCGCCATCCGAGGCCGCGCCGAAATCCGGGGCGTCCGGCCCCTGCATCAGGTCGTAGAGGTCGTGGCAATGAACCGGGTTCGGGTCCGGATGGTGGCCACCGAAATCCTCCTTCGGCGTGGCGTTCACCACCGTGCCCTGGGGCGCGCCGAGCATCCCTTCGAGGATGGCCGTCGCGTAGGGACCGGTGACGGCGCTCATCGCATCGAAGCGCATGCGGAAGCCGGAGGCGAACATCGTCGAGATGGCCTCGAAGTCGATCAGCTCGCGCATCAGCTCGGCATAATCGGCCACCGGATCGATCACCTCGACCGCCATGGCACCGAGGCGCGTCTCGCCGAGCCGGTCGAGGTCGAGATCGGGGGCCTCGACGAGGGTGAAGGCCGTGATCGCCTTGGCCCGCGCGAAGATCGCGTCGGTGAGGGATTCCGGCGCGGGGCCACCGTTGGCGGCATTGAACTTGATGCCGAAATCGCCCTCGGGCCCGCCGGGATTGTGGCTCGCCGAGAGGATGATGCCACCGATCGCCTTGTGCTTGCGGATGACGCAGGAGGCGGCGGGCGTCGAGAGCAGGCCGCCGCGCCCGACCAGCACCCGCCCGAACCCGTTCCCGGCCGCGAGTCGCAGAATGATCTGCACCACCTCGCGGTTGAGGAAGCGTCCATCGCCGCCGAGCACCAGGGTCTTGCCCGCTGTGTCGGCGATGGAATCGAAGATCGCCTGAACAAAGTTCTCGACGTAATGCCGCTGCCGGAAGACCGGAACCTTTTTGCGAAGACCCGACGTGCCGGGCTTCTGATCGGAATACGGCGTCGTCGGGATCGTCGTCGGCGTCATCGTCATACGGGGGCCTCCGGGCGTTCGGCCTGATGGATCGGGGCTCTTGTGCCCGGCCGCCGAGGCGGCGTCATCCGTCATGGCGGATGTTTCCTGAACGATTCCCGATGGTGGTTACAGGGAGGCGCCCCCCGTCTTTGCGAGCGTCAGCGAAGCAATCCAGGGCAGCGGGCCGTTTCCAACCCTCGCGGATCCCTGGATTGCTTCGCTTCGCTCGCAAAGACGGAGACTACTCCGCCGCTTCCCGCGTCTCGTAACCGAGCCGTGCATTCAGCTCGCGGATCAGGTGGATCGCGGCTTCGGCGATCACCGTGCCCGGCGGGAAGATGGCGGAGGCGCCCGCGGCACGCAGCGCGTCGTAATCGCCCGGCGGGATGACGCCGCCCACCGCGATCATCACGTCGCCGCGCCCCTGCTCGGTGAGGGCGGCCTTCAGTTCCGGCACCAGCGTCAGGTGGCCCGCCGCCAGGGACGAGACGCCGACGATGTGAACGTCGTTCTCCACCGCCTGCCGCGCGGCCTCCGCCGGGGTGGCGAAGAGCGGCCCGATATCCACGTCGAAGCCGAGATCGGCGAAGGCCGAGGCGATGACCTTCTGGCCGCGATCGTGTCCGTCCTGGCCCATCTTGGCGACGAGGATGCGCGGGCGGCGCCCATCCGCCTCCTCGAAGGCCTCGACCAGGGTGCGGACTTCCTCGACCACCGGCGACATCGTTCCCACCTCGCGCTTGTAGACACCGGAGATCGAGCGGATCTCGGCCCGGTGACGGCCCCAGGCCTTCTCCAGGGCCTCGGAAATCTCGCCGACCGTCGCCTTGGCGCGGGCCGCCTCCACGGCGAGTTCGAGCAGGTTCTCGCTGCCGTCGGCGGCCTTGGTCAGGGCTTCGAGCCGGGCCGTGACATCGGCCTCGTTGCGCTCGGCGCGCAGGCGCTTCAGCTTGTCGATCTGCAGGCGGCGGACATTGCCGTTATCGACCCGCAGCAACTCGATCGCCATCTCGTCGTCGGCGCGGAACTTGTTCACGCCGACGATGGTCTGGCGGCCGGAATCGATCCGCGCCTGGGCGCGGGCGGCGGCCTCCTCAATGCGCAGCTTCGGGATGCCTGCCTCGATCGCCTTGGCCATGCCGCCGAGCGAATCGACCTCGCGGATATGCTCCCAGGCGCGGGCCACCATGTCGGCGGTGAGCTTCTCGACATAGTAGGAACCGCCCCACGGATCGACGATCCGGGTGGTGCCGCTCTCCTGCTGCAGGAAGAGCTGGGTGTTACGGGCGATGCGGGCCGAGAAGTCGGTCGGCAGGGCCAGCGCCTCGTCCAGCGCGTTGGTGTGCAGCGACTGGGTGCCGCCCTGTGTGGCCGCCATCGCTTCGATGTTGGTGCGGGTGACGTTGGTGAACACGTCCTGCGCCGTCAGCGACCAGCCGCTCGTCTGCGAGTGCGTGCGCAGGGCCAGGGACTTCTCGGATTTTGGCTCGAACTCCTTCACGAGCTTCGACCAGATCAGGCGCGCGGCCCGCATCTTGGCGACTTCCATGAAGAAGTTGGTCGAGATCGCCCAGAAGAACGACAGGCGCGGGGCGAACTGGTCGATGGTCAGCCCGGCGGCGAGGCCCGCCTTGATGTACTCGACGCCGTCGGCCAGCGTGTAGGCGAGTTCGAGGTCGTTCGTCGCTCCGGCTTCCTGCATGTGATAGCCGGAAATCGAGATCGAGTTGAACTTCGGCATGTTCTTCGACGTATAGGCGAAGATGTCCGAAATGATCCGCATCGACCCCTTGGGCGGGTAGATGTAGGTGTTGCGGACCATGAACTCCTTGAGGATGTCGTTCTGGATCGTGCCCGCGAGCTTCGAAGGCGGCACGCCCTGCTCCTCTGCGGCGACGATGTAGAGGGCCAGGATCGGCAGCACCGCGCCATTCATGGTCATCGACACGGTCATCTCGTCGAGGGGAATCCCTGAGAAGAGCGTGCGCATGTCGTAGATCGAATCGATCGCCACGCCCGCCATGCCGACATCGCCCGAGACGCGCGGGTGGTCGGAATCGTACCCGCGGTGGGTGGCGAGATCGAAGGCGACCGACAGGCCCTTCTGCCCCGCCGCGAGGTTGCGCCGGTAGAAGGCGTTCGAATCCTCGGCCGTGGAGAAGCCCGCATATTGGCGGATCGTCCAGGGCTGGGTGACGTACATGGTGGGGTAGGGGCCGCGCAGGAACGGCGCGAGGCCCGGCCATGTGTTCAGGAACTCGATGCCCTCGCGATCCTGCGGGCCGTAATGGCCCTTCACCGGAATACCCTCCGGCGTCATCCACGGCTCGCCCTGCACCGGGGCCGCTACGGCCAACGGATCGCCGGACAGGGGCAGAGAGGCGAAATCCGGGATGCGGGAGGTCATGGCGTGACTCGTCGTGCTTCTTGTCACGCCATTATAGCCGCGCCGCACGCAGCGGCTACTCCCCGTTGGACCGACCTTTGCGGCGCAGAAACCCACGAAAGGCGAAGAACCCGCCGAGCATCAGCGCGAGGCCGTACCACGTCAGCGCATAGACGAGGTGGCTGTTGGGGAACGCCACGACCGTCAGGCCGCCGATGGGCAGGCCGCCGGGGTTCGGCGTCGCATCGGCATCCACGAAGTAAGGGGCGGTGCCGGTGAGCCCCCGCGCGGCGGCGATGGCGGCTACGTCCCGCGAGTACCAGCGGTTCCCCGCCGGATCGTTCGAGCGCAGGAAGGCACCACCCGGCTCCGTGAGCCGGAGGAGGCCCGTCACCTGGACCGTGTCGGCGATCTGCCCCGCCGGACGGCTCGCCGGATCCTTCCGGTCCCCCGGCACGAAGCCGCGATTGACGAGGACGAGGCTGCCATCCTCCCGCCGGAGGGGCGTGAGCACCCAGAATCCCGCGCCGTAATCGGTCACCGCCTGCACGAGCGTCTCGCGCTCATTCAGGAACCGGCCCGAGAGGGTGACATGCCGGTAGGCATCGTCGGGGCCGACGTGGCTCCACTCGGCCGGGGAGGGGGCCGGGATCGCCGGAGCGTGGACCCGCGCCTCGGTCCGCGCGATCAGGTCGAGCTTCCAGCTCCGCCTCTGGACCTGCCACGTCCCAAGCCCGAGGAGGGTCAGAAAAACGAAAGCCGCCCCGAGGCCGAAGACGACCCGGCGGAGCGGCGAATGGGAAGGGGCAGGGGCGGACGGGCCGCCCCCGCTCTGACGGTGAGGCTCGCTCACCGCATCTTTTGCATCATCTCGTGCCCGGAGGCCGGCATCATGTTCCGGTTCATGTGGTACATCACCCACACCGAGCCGGAGAGCAGGATGGCGACGAGCGTGATCGTGAAGATCAGCGCCATGAAGGTCCAGCCACCCTCGGACTTCGTGTTCATGTGCAGGAAGAAGATGACGTGCACGACCATCTGCACGCCGCCGAGCACGAGGATCACGAGCGTCGTCACAAGGCTGTTGTCGAGCACGTTGCCCATCACCAGCCAGAACGGGATCACCGTTAGGATGACCGACAGGACGAAGCCCGTCACGTAGGACTTCACGCTGCCATGGCCGCCCTCGGTATGGGCGTGGTCGTGAGACCCGTGAGCGTGGGTGGCGTCCGCGCTCATTCGAGCACTCCTATCAGATAGACGACGGTGAACACCCCGATCCAGATCAGGTCGAGGAAGTGCCAGAACATGGACAGGCACATCAGGCGGCGCTTGTTGGCCGCGACGAGCCCGTACTTCTTCACCTGCACCATCAGCGTCACGAGCCAGAGGATGCCGAAGGAGACGTGCAGGCCGTGGGTGCCGACCAGGGTGTAGAACGAGGATAGGAAGGCGCTGCGCCACGGGGGCGCGCCCTCGTGGAACAAGTGGACGAACTCCCGGATCTCCAGCGCGACGAAGGCGACGCCGAACAGGCCGGTGACGGCCAGCCACATTTGGGTCTTGCGCTGGTCGTTCTTGTCCATCTCCAGCATGGCGAAGCCATAGGTGATGGAGGAGAACAGCAGCATCGCGGTGTTCACCGCGATGCCCGTGAGATCGAACAGGTCCTTGGGCGAAGGACCCGCCGCATAGTTGCGCCCGAGCACCCCATACGTCGCGAACAGGGTCGCGAAGATGAGGCAATCGCTCATCAGGTACAGCCAGAACCCGAGCATCGTCGAGCCTTCGCTGTGGTGGCCCTCCTCGTCGGTGACGAAGAAGACCGGCGCAGCCGTACCGGGCGGTGCGGTTTCGGTGTGCATCATCGGATCACGCCAGCTCCAGTTCGCGCGTCCGCTTGGCCTCTTCCCGCGAGACCGTCTCGGCGGGGATGTAGTACTCGCGGTCGTAGTTGAAGGTGTGGATGATGCCCGCGACGATGATCGCCGCGAAGGACAGGGCGGCGAGCCACCAGATGTACCAGACCATGGCGAAGCCGCAGACGAAGCTCAGGGCCGCCAGGATCGCCCCGGCTGCGGTGTTCTTCGGCATGTGGATCGGCTTGTAGCCGGTCATCGGGCGGCTGAAGCCGCGGGCCTTCATGTCCCACCACGCATCGGAGTCGTGGACCACCGGCGTGAAGGCGAAGTTGTAGTCCGGCGGGGGCGACGAGGTCGACCATTCCAGGGTCCGGCCACCCCACGGATCGCCGGTCACGTCGCGCAGGGCCTCGCGGTTGCGGATCGACACCACGAACATGATGACCTGGCAGCCGATGCCGCAGGCGATCAGCAGGGCGCCGACGGCCGCCGCGATGAACCAGGGCTGCAGCGACGGATCGTCGAAATGCTGCATGCGCCGGGTCACGCCCATCAGGCCGAGCACGTAGAGCGGCATGAAGGCGACGTAGAAGCCGGTGACCCAGAAGCCGAGGGCCATCTTCCCCCAGAACTCGTCCAGCTTGAAGCCGAACGCCTTCGGGAACCAGAAGGTGACGCCCGCGAACATGCCGAACAGCACGCCGCCGATGATCACGTTGTGGAAGTGCGCGATCAGGAACAGCGAGTTGTGCAGCACGAAGTCGGCCGGGGGAACGGCGAGCAGCACGCCGGTCATGCCGCCAATCACGAAGGTGACGATGAACGCCACCACCCACATCATCGGCACCTCGAACCGGATGCGCCCACGGTACATCGTGAACATCCAGTTGAAGATCTTGGCGCCCGTCGGGATCGAGATGATCATCGTCGTGATCCCGAAGAACGAGTTCACGTCGGCGCCCGAGCCCATGGTGAAGAAGTGGTGCAGCCACACGAGGTAGGCGAGGATGGTGATGACCACCAGCGCGTAGACCATCGAGGTGTAGCCGAACAGGCGCTTGCCGCAGAAGGTCGAGGTGATCTCCGAGAACACGCCGAAGGCGGGCAGGATCAGGATGTAGACTTCCGGGTGACCCCAAATCCAGATGAGGTTGAAGTACAACATCGAGTTGCCGCCGAGGTCGTTCGTGAAGAAGTGCATCCCGAGGTAGCGGTCGAGGGACAGGAGCACGAGAACGGCGGTGAGGATCGGGAAGGCCGCGACGATCAGGATGTTCGTGCAGAGCGAGGACCACACGAAGACCGGCAGCTTCATCATGGTCATGCCCGGCGCGCGCATCTTCACGATGGTCGCGACGAGGTTGATGCCTGAGAGCGTCGTGCCGACACCCGCGATCTGCAGGGCCCAGATGTAGTAATCCACGCCGACACCGGGG
Organism: Methylobacterium sp. NFXW15; assembly: GCF_049887755.1. Taxonomy (NCBI): domain Bacteria; kingdom Pseudomonadati; phylum Pseudomonadota; class Alphaproteobacteria; order Hyphomicrobiales; family Methylobacteriaceae; genus Methylobacterium; species Methylobacterium sp. NFXW15. Next base: position 237,088 of record NZ_JAGEKG010000005.1, read on the forward strand.
CTCATCGCGGCCCCCGACAGAGGCGGATAGGCGAGCCAGGTGGCGCGGGAGAACTCGCCCACGAAGAGCGAGACCATCACCAGCATGCCGCCGGAGACGGTCATCCAGAAGCTGAAATTGTTCAGGAACGGGAAGGCCACGTCACGGGCGCCGATCTGCAGCGGCACCGCGAAGTTCATGAGACCCGTGACGAACGGCATCGCCACGAAGAAGATCATGATCATCCCGTGGGCGGTGAAGATCTGATCGTAGTGGTGCGGCGGCAGGAAGCCCTGTTGGTCGCCGAAGGCGATGGATTGCTGCGCGCGCATCATGAGCGCGTCGGCGAAGCCGCGCAGCAGCATGATCATCGCGAAGATGCAGTACATGATGCCGATCTTCTTGTGGTCGATCGACGTCACCCAATCCCGCCATAGCGGGCCCCAGAACCGGAAGTAGGTGATGGTGGCAAGCACAGCGAGGCCCGCCACCGCCACGCCGGCGAAGGTCCCGATCAGGATCGGTTCGTGGAAGGGGATCTGGTCGAGCGTGAACCGACCGAAGACCAGCTGCTGGAGATTTGCGTTTTCGAACATGAAATCGGACCGTTCAGAAGGTTCGAAGGCGGCCGTCGCGTTGGATTCCAAAATATCCTTCGCGCCGGCCTACCTCACTGGTTCACTTCGTCACTGGTGGAGTGCCGTCACTGATTGATCTGCTTGGGCGCGACCTGCTCGCCCTTCGGCGAATCGCTCCCGGTATCCGGCTGTGCCTTCCCCGGCTCGGCACCGCGCGAGTCGGGATTACCCATGTCGGGGCGGGGCTTCATGCCCTCGGGCTGTGTCTGCCCGTGCGCACCCCGGCCTGTGGCCGGGCCCGTCGCGCCAGGAGCCTCGTGGCCTTCCCGGGCGAAGTGGTTGTCGTATTGCAGCCGTTTGTAGTTCTCTTCGCCCTCGGTGCCGCCCTGGCCGCCCCGCGCGTCGATGGCCATCATCTCGGAGACGCACATCTGGCCAGGCTTCGGGCACAGGCCGATGATCTTGGTGTAGAGCCCCTCGGCATAGGACTTGAAGTAGCGTGCCGGCTCGGATTCCGTCGGCTCGGCGAGCTTCAGGTAGGCATCCATGGTCAGGTCCGAGCCCTCGGCCTTGGCCTTGGCGACCCAGGCGTCGAAGTCCTTGTCGGCGACGCCGCGGAACTTGAAGAACATGTTGGAGAAGCCGGCGCCGCTGTAATGGGCGGTGCGCCCCTCGGAATCGACGGCCTTGTTCACCACCGCGTGGAGCTTCGTCTCCATGCCCGGCATGGCGTAGATCATGCCCGCGAGCGTCGGCACGTAGAACGTGTTCATCACGTCCGTCGCGGTGATCTTGAAGGTCACCGGCCGGTCGACCGGGATGGACAATTCGTTGACCGTGGCGATCCCGTATTGCGGGTAGAGGAACAGCCACTTCCAATCCATGGCGATCGCCTCGACCTGGAGCGGCTCCACGCCGGCCGGGAGCGGGCGCTTGGCGTCGAGGCGGGTGAGGGGCCGGAACGGATCGAGGGTGTGGGTGCCGATCCAGGTCAGCGCGCCGAGCGCGATGATGATCAGGAGCGGGGCCGTCCAGATCAGCACCTCGAGCTGGGTCGAGTGGTGCCAGTCGGGATCGTAGACCGCCTTGTCGTTGTTCGCGCGGAAGTGCCACGCGAAGAACAGCGTGCAGACGATCACCGGCACGATGATCAGGAGCATCAGGCCGGTGGAGGCCAGCACGAGATTGCGCTGCTGCTCGGCGATGAATCCGGCAGGCTGCATCACCACGAGGTTGCAGCCGCCGAGCAGCGCTAGGAGCGGCGGCAGCGCCAGGAGCGGCGCAAGACGGCGCAAGGGTCCGCGGCGGCTTGCCGGCGGGGTCCGGTCCGGTCGAAGGGTCGAAGAACTCACTGCTCTCGTCTCGTCATCCCGTGCCGCGGGCGCGGCGTCGCCGGCCGGCATATCCGGCCCCTCACTCAAGTCAGCGGCAAGGCCGCACCACGAAGGGCGCGGCTGTCGCTTACATCTGTCGCATCTCGGAGCGGTCGATGAACAAGGCGGCCAGGGAGCAGGCCGCGCCCGAGAGCAGGTAGACCCCGACCACGGCCAGACCGAAGCGGTCCGCGAGATAGAGAGCCACCAGCGGCGCGAAGCCCGCGCCGAAGAGCCATGCGAAGTCCGAGGTCAGCGCCGCGCCGGTGTAACGGTAGCGCTTGCCGAGCCGCGCGGTGACCGCGCCCGAGGACTGGCCGTAGGCGAGGCCCAGCAGCATGAAGCCGGTCGTCACGTAGATGGTCTGGCCGATGGCGCTCTCGCCGAACAGCAGCGGCGCGAGGATCGAGCCCAGGGCGAACAGGCCGATCAGGCCTGCGCTCATGATCAGGGAGGCGCGGCGGCCCATCTGGTCAGCGATCAGGCCGGAGGCGGCCACGGCGCCTGCGCAGATGATCGCGCCGGAGAACTGCACCATCAGGAACTCGCCGGGCGACCGGTCGAGGTTGTTGAGGGCGAGCCACGCGATCGGGAAGATCGTGACGAGGTGGAACAGGGCGAAGGCCGAGAGCGGCACGAAGGCGCCGAGCAGAACCTCCTTCAGATGGTTCCGGAACAGCTCGTGCACCGGCACCGGGCTCAGCCGGTCCGCATCCATCATGCGGACGAACTCGTCCGTCGCCACGAGGCGCAGGCGGGCGAACAGCGCCACGACGTTGATCGTGAAGGCGCAGTAGAACGGGAAGCGCCAACCCCAATCGATGAAATCCTCGGGCGAGAGGTTCACGATGAAGAAGGAAAACAGGGCGCTCGCCACCATGAAGCCGATCGGCGCGCCGAGCTGGGGCACCATGGCGTACCAGCCGCGCCGGTCCTTCGGGGCATTGAGGGCGAGCAGCGAGGCGAGCCCATCCCAGGCACCGCCGAGGGCGAGGCCCTGCATCACCCGCAGGGCGGCCAGCAGGTATACCGAGGAAATGCCGATCGAGTCGTAGCGCGGCAGGAAGCTGATCGCGGCGGTGGAGCCGCCGAGCAGGAACAGGGCGGTGGTGAGCTTCACACCGCGCCCGTGCCGCCGGTCGATCGCCATGAAGAGGGCCGTGCCGAACGGTCGGGCCACGAAGGCGAGGGCGAAGATGCCGAAGGCGTAGAGCGTGCCCGTATGCGGATCCACGAAGGGGAAGAACACCTTCGGGAACACCAGCACGCAGGCGATGCCGAACACGAAGAAGTCGAAATACTCGGAGGCGCGTCCGATGACGACGCCCATCGCGATCTCACTGGGCGCGACCTTGTGGTCGCCCATGGCGCGCTGCGCGTCCCGCTCGAGACCGGTGCTGGATGAAATGGATGTGTTCGCGCTCATTCGCCGGCTACCGCCCGTCGGTCGTTGCGATTCCGACCTGGACTGCCTCTTGCGGCATGTCTGGCCGCACTGCAACCTTCATTGGAAGCATAACCCCCCCGCACCGGACCGCATCCTCTGGGCGCACCCCGCGCGCACGCGACAATGTGCTCAGGCGGAGACCGATTCGCCGAGGCCTGCCAAGCTTTTGCTCTAGGCAGCGCTCCCGGGCATGCCTCCGGCCGAGCTTGGCCGCCTCACGCGGATCGCGCGTTGCCGGGGCAGGGGCTTGTTGCGGCGCAATACGTGGTCCGCTCCCTCGCTCGCGAACTGAGGGTTGTAGAACGGGTCTCCCGCCGCGATCGTCCCCGCCCACCGTGCCGTGAAGGTCGCGGTGTTCTCGGGGTGCTTCAGCAGCGCCTCGGCGGCGTTCCGCGTCGCCGATTCGTAGTGCCGGATCACCACATCGCCATCGTAGAGGATGCGGTACCCGAGGCTCCCGACCCGCAGGCACAGGTCGGTGTCGTTGAAGCCGATATCCAGCGTCTCGTCGAAGCCCTGCGCCTCCTCGAACACGCTGCGGCGCATCATGAGGCAGGCCCCGGTGACGGCGGAGACATCCCGCGTCGCGGTGAGCGCGGCGTTGGGCCCGGCATTGCGCACCCGATCGAGATAGGCGGGCACCAGCTTGAACGCGTGTTCCGCCGGGCCGTTGAGGCCGAGCACGACGCCTGCGTGTTGGACGAGATCGTTGCCATAGACCAGCATCGGCCCGACGGCTCCGGCATCGGGCCGCCCGGCCAGGGAGCGCAGGCGCGCCAGCCAGCCCGCCGAGAGGATCTCGACGTCGTTGTTGAGGAACAGGACGAAGGGGCAGCCCTCGCCGCAGGCCCGGACGGCCTCGTTGTTCATCCGCGAGAAGTTGAACCGGCCACGATAGGGGTGGATGCGGGCGCGGCCCTCTGCCGCGAGGCGGGCGAGGTAGTCTCGCGTCGCCCGGTCGTCGGACTCGTGATCGACGATCACAAGCTCGTAATCGGCCCGGGCGGTATGGCGCTCGATCGATTCGACCGTCGTCTTCAGGAAGGAGAGGGCGTTCTTCGTCGGCACGACGATCAGGGTCCTGCCCGGCACGTCCGGCCACGTGATCCGGTAGGTGTTGAACGTGTGGCCCGCCGCCACCGTGCAGCCGGGATGAATTCGCGCCAGGGATCGGGACAGCGCCCGGCAGGTGTTGGCGGTGACCTGATCGCGCTTGTCGTGGCCGGTGCTCGTGAGATGCGTCCGCCAGCGGTAGAGAAAGAGCGGCAGATGCGCGACCGCCCTGGCCCGCTCCAGCGCCCGCAAGAGGAAGTCCACGTCCTGCGAGACCGACAGGCTCTCGTCGAAGCCCCCCACTGCCTGGATCAGCGCCTTTCGGCAGGCGACGAAGTGCACGAAGTAGGGGTGGCAGAGGTAGTAATCGAAGGAGAGCGCGGGTCGTGCGCTGAATTCGAGGAAATGGTCCGTGTTCTCGTCGGTCACGACCTCATCGCTATAGGCGAGATCGACCTCCTCGCCGAGGAAGGCCCCCGCCATGGCGTGGAGCGCCGAGGGCTCCAGCACGTCGTCGTGGTCCATGAAGGCGACGATGTCGTAGGCGGCCGCGGCCACGCCGAGATTGGTCGCCTTCGAGATGCCGCCATTCGTCTCGGCCTTGAGGAGCGTGATGCGGCGATCCTCGGCGGCGTGGCGAGCGAGGATGTCCGCCGTTTCCGGCATCGTCGAGCAATCGTCGACACAGACCAACTCCCAGCGCTCGTGCCATTGGCTCCTGACGCTGGCGATGGCCTGTTCCAGCCATGCGGGCGGCGTGTTGTAGACCGGCATGACGATGCTGATGCCGGGGGCGTCGGCCCGGCCGTGGCGGCGCATGAACCGCGCGACGGTCGCCTCGGGGAGACTGCGCAGGCGGTCGCGGAAGCGCACGAAGTTCGGGTTCACGTCGATTCGCACGGGACTGCCGAGGATCGGCTGTCCCGTGGCGGCATCCCGGATCTCGACCGTGTCACCCTCGGCGAAGGAGGCAGAGGGCGGCAGGTCGAGGCGGAAGCCGGTCAGCAACCTGCCGTGCCCAGCCTTGGCGACATCCTCGCGGGGAATGTCCGTGATGCCGCTGGCGATGATCGCGCCCCGGTGCAGCACCGCGATGCCCACGGCCCTCTCGCGGTCGGCGGTGTCGAGCGCCCAGCCCCGCAGGAAGGTCTCGCAGGCGGTGTCGACATGGCCGATGATGCCCGCCTTCGGCCGTCCCGAGAGGCCGAGGCGCCTGCGGAGCCATCGCGTCAGTGGCCTCAAGGCCATCGCTCACCTCTCACGCAAAGGGGTCACACCCGGTAATGGGCCGAGTTCCGGGACAGGTTGACGTTGTAATAGGGATCGGAGCGCAGTTCCGCGCCCCAGCGGCCGAGCATCACCCGGGTCTCGGCCTCGAACCGCGCCTTCTTCTCCGGGGTGTCCTCCGGGCCGCGGCTCTTCGATTCGTGGTGGATCAGCGTGGCGAAGGGCGTCCAGACGAGCCGGTACCCCGCCTTGCGGATCCTCAGGCAGAGATCGACGTCGTTGAAGGCCACCTTCAGCGCCTCGGCATCGAACCCGCCGACCTCTTCGAACACGGCGGCCCGCATCGCGAGGCAGGCGCCCGTCACCGCCGAGACCTCGTGCGCGATCTTCATGCGCGCGAAATAGCCGGGCTCTGAATCCGGCACGCCGAGATGGCTGTGTCCGGCGACCCCGTCGATGCCCAGCACGATGCCCCCGTGCTGGATCGTCCGGTCGGGATACAGGAGCTTCGCCCCCACACCGCCGATCTCCGGCCGCACCGCCTGCCGCACCAGTTCGGTGAGCCAGCCCGGCTCGATGACCTCGATGTCGTTGTTGAGGAACAGGAGCACCGGCCCGGTCGCCGCCGCCGCGCCCCGGTTCGACAGGTCGGAGAAGTTGAACGGGCCGGGGACAGGCACCACCCGCACCCGGCGATCCTGCGCGAGTTCGGCGAACAGCGCGGTCGTCGCGGCCTCGCAGCTGTCGTTGTCGACGACCACCGCCTCAATATCCGGGTAATCGGTGCGGGTCAGGAGCCCGTCGAGTGTCACCTTCAGCAACTCGGCCCGGTCGCGGGTCGGGATGATCACCGACACGCGCGGCGGGGGATCGGGGAGGGGGTGGACCAGGCGGTTGAACCCTTCCGGCCCCCGCTCGGCGCGGGCGCCCGTGACGGCGGCGACCTCTTCGAGCGCACGCAGCCGCGCCTCCTCGGCCCGGCCGAGCGCCCTGTCGGAGAACGAGCCGGAACCCGCCTCGGCGCGCCAATGATAGAGCACGCGTGGCACATGGCGGATCCGCGCCGGGTCGAGCCCGGCCGTCAACCGCAGGAGCAGATCGTGATCCTGGCTTCCCTCGAAGCCGGGGCGCAGTCCACCCGTCGCCCGCAGGGCATCGGTGCGCACGGCCGTGAGGTGGTTGATGTAGTTCTGGCCGTAGAGGAGTTCGCGGTCGAAATCCGCCTTGAAATGCGGCTCGAACCGGTGGCCCCGCGCGTCGATCTTGTCCTCGTCGCTATAGACGAGGACGAGGCCGGGATCCTCCCGCGCCACGCGGGCGATCTCGTAGAGGGCATCCTCGGCGAGCACGTCGTCGTGGTCGAGGAAGGCGCACCATGCGCCCTCGGCCATCGCCAGGGCGTCGTTGGTGGCGCGGGCGATATGGCCGTTCTCCGTCCGGCGGAGAACGCGGATGCGCGGATCGGCGGCAGCGGCGCGGGCGAGCAGGCGCGCCACGGCCGGATCCGTCGAGGCGTCATCGACGGCACAGAGTTCCCAATGCGGGTAGATCTGCGCCTTCAACGAGGCGAGGGCGGCCTGCAATACCTTCGGCGCGGGGTTGTAGACCGGCATCAGCACGGAGACGACGGGCGGATCACGCCAACCAGCGATCTCGGTGGCGAGGGCGGCCTTTTCCGGCGCGCGGCGCCGGTTGGCGAGGATCCAGCGCGGGTAGCCGGTCTCGCGGCGCCCGTTCAGGGCCCGCTCCATCAGTCCGCGGGCGCGGACCTTCTTGCCGACGACGCGCCATTTCAGCGCCTTGAGGGCGAGATCGGGCGAGCGCCGGAGGCCGCGTAGCAACAGCCATGGCCGCAGGAGGCGGCGGATGCGCACACGGCGCAAGGCGGGCGGCACCTTGCCGAGGCGGGTGGCGATGCGCAGCGCGACGGCCTCCGGCGGCACGCGCCCGGTCCAGAGATGGACACCGCCACCGATCGATTCCTCGTGCAGCAAGGGGCCGGGACGCCCGTCCGGACCGATGAAGGCGAGGGCGAAGCCCACGGCCTCGGCCGCCGGGTCGTCCGTGAGGCGCAGGTCGACCCAGCGTCCGCGCAGGGCCGAGACGGGCAGCCGAAGACCGTCATGCCCCTCCTGCAGGGGCGGGCCGGAGGCGGCGGAGCGCATGCTCACGCCTTCCAGATCTTGTCGACCGTGTCCTTCACGGCGTCGGTGAGGGCGACGTCGTAGACCAGCATCTCCTGCACCGGCTTGACCGCCCGCAGCCGCTCCGCGAGGGCGGCGACCTCGGCGGAGGGGGGCGCTGCATCGGGGACGTCGGCGTCGATCTCCAGCCGGTCCATGAGGCTGGAAACGAAGGCGTCGTATCGCTCCCGGTGGCCGACGATGCCGACGCGGGCGATCACCTCGATGGCCGCGATCGAGTGGCCGGGGAAGAGCCGGTCCTCCGGCATGCGGGTGGCGAGCTGGCGGATCAGCGGATTGTAGAGCAGCCGGTAGGCGGGCTCCGGCATCATGCGGAAATACCGCTTCAGGCTGCGCAGATCGGTCAGGTCGTATTCGGCGCCGAAGGTGGCCGCCTCCGCCAGGGGCCCGAGCCGCCAGCGACGGGCCGGATCGGCCCCCTCCTCGCCCCGGTCGCGCAGCCAGAGCATCCGGGTCGCCATCTCGATATAGGGATCCTGGACGAGGATGCTGGTGAGCATCATGTCCGGCATCATGAAGTTCTCGTAGCGGGGCACGATCAGCGCCCCGGACAGGAACAGGGACGGCATCACCTCGCTGCCGAGGACGCTGGTCAGCACCTCGTCGGTCAGCCGGTGCAGGCCGAAATAGCAATGCCGGAAAAACGGGAAGAGCGCCGTCTGAAGCCCGGTCTCGGGCTCGATGCCGGTGTTGACCAGAAGAAACCGCTTCTGCAGCAGCCCCTCGTCCGGCAGGCGCCGATAGATGCGGACGTTGGTGTCGGAATCGTAGAGTTCGAGGTCGCGCATCTCAGCGATGCCGGGCACTTGGGCCTCGGACAGCTGGAAGGTGCACTGGCCGGTGGAGTGCCAGCCGAACTGCTTGAAATTCTCATCGAAGATGGCGGCGGGAACATCGGCGATGCGCCGCCCGCCGGACGAAACGACCACCCGGCTGATGGCGAGCGGATTGTCGGGCACGATCCAACCCTGGATCATGGTGCCGGCGTCGTAATCGATGTGGAACCGCATGCTCCGGGTCTCGTGCCGAACCCGATAAACCCGTTCGGGATGGCGGAACGGGACGTCGACGGCCGGGTGTGCGAGGCGGGGCTTACAGGAGCGGTCGGATCTCTACAATACGGGTGACCTCGCCAAGCCTTCGACGCACGAGCCTCGAAATCCGGCTTGCGCCCTCCGCGCACAGCGGCTATAGCCCCCGCCCACCGGCACCGAACGGATGCCGGTGCGGAGACGTAGCACAGCGGTAGTGCATTCCCTTGACATGGGAAAGGTCACAGGTTCGATCCCTGTCGTCTCCACCATTCCTCGATTGAGCCGTGATCGAGGACGACCCCAACCCCTTCGCCTTTTAGAGCGGGACTGCCTGTCCCACGCCGTCGCAGCGCCACTCCCGCGCGACGAAGACGATCCTGATCGGCGCCCGCTTTCGCGCTGACGCGGTCTCGTCCGGTCGCCGCTCGCAATCAGCCTGCCTCTCACCGCGCCGCCCCGGCGACCGGGGCGGCGGCGGCACGGATCAAGCCACCATGGCTCGCGAAGCCTCGCGAACCTGCCGCGTCGAGGCATCGACCTCCTGTGTCGCGGTGGCGATCAAGCCGATGTTCTGACTGATCTCCGACACGGCCTGGGTCATGGCCTGCATGTTGAGCGACATTTCCTGGGCGACGGCGGCCTGCTGCTCGACGGCGGTCGAGATGGCCGAGGAGATCTCGTTGACCTCGCCGATGGTCCTGCCGATTCCGGAAATGGCCGTGGCGGCCTCGCTCGCGGCGGCCTGCGTCTGCACGATCTGGCTGCCGATGCTCTCGGTCGCCTTGGCGGTCTGGGCCGCCAGGGCCTTCACCTCGGCGGCGACCACCGCGAAGCCCTTGCCCGCCTCGCCCGCCCGCGCGGCCTCGATCGTGGCGTTGAGGGCGAGAAGGTTCGTCTGCCCGGCGATCGAATTGATCATCTCGACCACCTCTCCGATCCGCTGGGCGGCGGAGGCGAGACCGGTGACCACTTCCGAGGTGGCGACCGCCTGCTCGACCGCCCGGCCGGTGACCTGCAACGCGCGGTTCACCTGTTCGCTGATCTCGCCCACCGAGGCCGCCAGTTCCTCGGAGCCGGCGGCGACGCTCTGCGTGTTGCCGGACGCCTGCTCCGCCGCGCTCGCGGCGCCCACAGCCTGGTGGGACGCGCGCGAGATGGCCTCCGCGATACCGTCGAGGTCGCGGTCGACACCGCGGTGGAGTTCCGCCCGGCGGTGGCGCTCGGCCATGGCCGCCGTGATGTCGGTGGCGAACTTCACCACCTTCACGAGTCGGCCGGAGGCATCGCGGACCGGATTGTAGGTCGCCTGGATCCAGACCTCGCGCCCACCCTTCCCGATGCGCTTGTATTCCGCCTGCTGGAACTCGCCCTTGCGCAGCGTCTCCCAAAAGATCCGGTAGGCTGGGCTCTCGCGTTCGGCCGGGTCGACGAACAGGGAGTGATGCTGGCCCTTCGCCTCATCGAGGGAATAGCCGAGTATCGCGAGGAAATTGGCATTGGCCGTGATGACCGTGCCGTCGAGGTTGAACTCGATGATGCCCTGCGATCGGTCGAGGGCGTTGAGCTTGCCCTCGAAATCGGCGTTCCGCAGCTTCTGCGCCGTGACGTCGCTGGCGCATTTGAAGACGCCGTAGGTCTTGCCGTTCCGGTCCTTGAGCGGGCAGTAGCTGCCCTGGATCCAGACCTCGCGCCCGCCCTTCGCGATACGCTTGTATTCGGCGCTCTGATGCTCGCCCCGGCGCAGGCTGTCCCAAAACTGCCGGTAGGCCGCGCCCTCGCGCTCGGTCGGATCGACGAACAGGGAGTGATGCTGGCCCTGGATCTCTTCCAACGCGTAGCCCACGAGGGACAAAAAGACTTCGTTGGCTGCGACGATTTTTCCATCGAGATCGAACTCGATCAGAGCGTGCGAGTTACCGATCGCATCCAACTTTACGCGACTATCCGACCGCGAAAAAAACATGCCTCATCCCCAATACCGCCCGACCGTGCATTCAATTCTAAATAAATGAATATCCTATTAAAAACCTCGGAACCTGATCTGAGTTATAAGATCAATTTCTGATGGTATCGCAGAATTTACTGGATATCTGTCGTTTTTCGCGACCGCGGACGGCATTCCGGTCATCCTGACAGTCGGACAAGGGCGATTGCCGCGAATGCAGGATGCTAGAGCCATTAACAATCAAGTTGGCTTACGTGCCTCCGTCCTCGCGAGCGTCAGCGAAGCAATCCCGGGGCAGCGGGAGGCGTCAGAACGGTGCGCCTCCCTGGATGGCTTCGCTGACGCTCGCAAAGACGGCCGGGAATCCATCGACGGGGGCGGCTCAACTCGGTCGGATAAGGCTCTAGCTCCCTGTTGATGCATCAATCTTTCCAGATACGGCCGACGCCCTTGTCTGGATCGATGCAGAGAGTGAACCGCCGCCGCTCATCCATGGGAGGTCCCTGAGGCTCGCGGTCGCAATCACGCGTTGCAACGACTTGCCACCAAAGCGAGCTTCGCGCGTTGGCGCGTTCAGTTGCTTCCGATTGGAGAGAGCGATGCTCGCCCGGTCCACCCTCGCACTGGTGATGCTGACGTCGAGCGCCCTCGTCTCGGGCGCCCAGGCCGCCGCGTTCGACGACTTGAAGGGCTATCTCGCGTCTTGCCTGCGCTTCGAGATGAAGGGGCCCGGCGTCCCGCGCGGCGGTCCGGCCTCGGCCAGGGTCCGCTACGCCCTCGATCGCTGCTCCGACGATGTCGCGCGGCTCGAGCGCGCCGACGGGCGCCGCCTGCGCGAGGATGGCGGCATCAGCCCGTCGACGAAGGAGGTGATCCGGAGCGTGATGGGCCGCGACAGCGGCTACGCGAACGCCCGGTACTAAGAGCTCTCAGGGGTTGACCCGCTTCGGGATGGGACGGCCCCGGCAGGCGGCGCGGAATTGCTGGCGGGAGAGGCCCTTCATGTTGCGGCGGTCGGCGGCCTGGGTGCACGCCATCTTCCGGTCGGCCTTGTTCAATTCCCGCGTGCCCGTGGTCGGCACATCCGTCGGGCTGGGCGAGACGTAGCTTTGCGCCAAGACCGCGTTCGACATCCCGATCACAACGCACAAACCAAGACACAGAGTCCGCATCGCTCACCTCCGATTCACGTGTGAATTGCAGCAAGAGTCGCGCCACGACTGGACGTCATTATTTGGAAAAACCGGACTCCGGATAGCGAAGAGGATCGCCCGCGCGACGGTTATCGTAGACGCATTCGCCCGCCACCCAGGTCGCCCGCACCGTGCGGTGATCGCCGAGGATCATCAGGACGAACAGCAACTCCTCGATGTCCCGGCAGGTACCGGTACGGAATCCGAGCAACGGCGTTGCCGCCAGGTCGAGGATGCAGAGATCCGCCTCGTAGCCGGGGCCGATGCGGCCGATGCGGTCATCGAGGCGCAGGGCCTCGGCGCCGCCGAGGGTGGCCAGCCAGAAGGCCCGCGCCGGATCGAGCTTGGTGCCGCGCAGGGCGGCGACCTTGTAGGCGTCCCCGAGGGTTTTCAGGAGCGAGAGCGTCGTCCCGGCTCCGACATCGCTGCCGAGCCCCACCCGCACCGGCCGCTTCGGATCGAGGGCGTCGAACAGCCGGAACAGGCCGCTGCCGAGGAAGCCGTTCGAGGTCGGGCAATGGGCCAGCGCCGCCCCCGCCCGGTGGCAGGTGCAGAAATCCTCCTCGGTCACGTGGATGGCATGGCCGAAGACCGAGCGCGGGCCGACGAGCCCCGAGCGCGCATAGACGTCGAGGTAGCTCGCCCGGTCCGGGAACAGGTCCATCACCCAGGCGACCTCGTCCGGGTTCTCGCAGAGATGGGTCTGGAGGAAGAGCCCGTCATGCTCGGACAGGAGCGTTCCGGCCGCGTCGAGCTGCGCCTGCGTGCAGGATGGGGCAAAGCGGGGCGTGACCGCGTAGAGTTGCCGCCCGCGCCCGTGCCAGCGGGCGATCAGGGCCTTGCTCTCGTCGTAGCCGCTCTGCGCGGTATCGAGGAGCGCGGCGGGGGCGTTGCGGTCCATCAGGACCTTGCCCGCGATCATGCGGGTGTTGAACCGTTCGGATTCGGCGAAGAACGCCTCGACCGAGCCGGGATGGACCGTGCAATAGACCATCGCCGTGGTCGTCCCGGCCCCCAGGATCTCGCGGAAGAACAGCTTGGCGACGCGCTCGGCATGGGCTTGGTCGGCGAACTGGAGTTCCGCCGGGAAGGTATACTTGTCGAGCCATGCCAGCAGTTGCTCGCCGTAGGAGGCGATCATCTGAAGCTGCGGATAATGGACATGGGTGTCGATCAGCCCCGGCAGGATCAGCGCGTTCTCGTACCGCTCCACCGTGACGCCCGCCGGGAGGCGTCCCACGGTCTCGGCGTAGGGGCCGAAGGCGGCGATCCGCCCATCCTCGATCAGGATCAGCGCGTCCTCGACATGGTCGAGGCAGCCCTCGGCCAGGAACGGGTTCCCCGACAGGCTGACCGCACGGCCGCGCACGGCCCGCCGCCGGGGACGGGGCGATCCCTCCGTCATGTCAGGCCGCGCCGCCGAGCGCGGAGATTGCCTGAGCGGAGTGGGACACCCAGCCAAAGATCCCACCCTGCGCCTTGATCATGGCCAGCCCCGCCTCGTGGAAGGCCGGAATATAGGACGCGCAGGCATCCGCGATCACCACGCAGCGGTAGCCCCGGTCGTTGGCCTCGCGAACGGTGGTGTGGACGCAGACCTCCGTCGTCACCCCGCAGACGAGCAGCGTGTCGATCCGCCGGGCGGACAGGATGCCCGCAAGGTCGGTGGCATAGAAGGCGCCCTTACCGGGCTTGTCGATCACCGGTTCGCCGGGCAGGGGCCGCAGGGCCGGAATGATGTCGTGACCGGGTTCGCCCCGGATCAGGATCCGGCCCATCGGCCCGGGATCGCCGATGCGGGCCGAGGGTGCGCCGCGGGCGATCTTGGCGGGCGGGGCGTCCGACAGGTCGGGCCGGTGCCCCTCCCGCGTATGGATCACGAGGAGGCCGGCCCGGCGGGCCGCGTCGAGCAGGGAGGCGGCCGGTGCGATGGCAGCGGCAAGGCGCGAAACGTCGTTGCCGAGGCTCTCCCCGAAGCCGCCCGGCTCCAGGAAATCCCGCTGCATGTCGATGATGACCAGGGCCGTCGCCGCAGGATCGAAGGCGAGGGGAGCGGGCTCGGCCTCGAGATGGACGGTGGGGGTGGCTGTCGGCATGGCCCTCTCTCGCGCCAATCCCTGCAAGCCCGATGATCACTCGGGGGGATGATGCCCCGCTTTGCAAAAAGCATGCACAGCCGTTCAGCGGATGATCGGCGTCATTCAAGCGCCCGGCGTGACCATTCCAAAGGCATTCTGAGCGGAAACGGCAGATTTTGTGACGTTTCCGCAACATTGCACCCAGTCGCTCTAGCCATTCTCATCGCTGGCATAGGGGTTGCTGATTTCTCGGAAACTTTTTGAGGACTCGGGGGACCGGAAAGATGTTCAAGCGTGTGTTGGCGGCCGCCCTTTCACTTTGCGTCACCAGTGCAGCTTTCGCGGCCGATCTCGACACACTGAAGAAGGCCCCCGAAGTCGTTCCCGCGAAGGAACCGTCGTTCTTCCTGTTTTCCGATACGCAGATCAGCTACCGCTACCAGTTCCCGACCGTCTCGCCGGGCGTCCAGATTCAGCGGGCCGACGGCAGCTTCGTCTCGCGCGAGGCGCCCAAGCAGATCCTCAACATCTCCCACGCCGACGCCTGGGCCTACGGCACCAACTTCTTCTCCCTCGACATCCTCAAGTCCGGCTCGCAGTTCCCCGCAGGCACGACCAATCCCCCCGGATCGATCGCCAACCCGTTCTTCGCCGATTACGGCAACACCGAAGCCTACGGCCTGTATCGCGGCACCCTCAGCCTCAACGCCCTGTCCGGCACCAAGGCCTTCACCATCCCCGGCCTCGTCAAGGACGTCTCCCTGGCCTTCGGCTTCGACGCCAACTCGCAGAACGACGCCTTCGGCTCGAAGAAGCGCGACGTGGTCGGCGGCCTGAACTTCGCCTTCGACGTGCCCGCCGGGTTCCTCAACCTCTCCGTCCACGCCTACAAGGAATGGAACCGCAACGGCTTCAACGTTCAGCCCGATCGCGACCAGAGCTTCGACACGGTGCCGGAGTTCGAGGTGGTCTACAGCTTCCCGCTGACCTTCACCGGCCTGCCGCTGAGCGTCACCGGCTTCAACAACATCGTCCTGCCCAAGGGCCGCGGCGTGCAGAACGTGGCCGCCTTCCCGTTCAACCCGCCGCGCGGCCTCGAATTCCTGTCGCGGACCAACCTCGTCCTCGACCTCGGCAAGCTCGTCTACGACCAGCCCAACCGCGTCGATGTGTTCATCGGCTTCCAGTACTGGCTGAACAAGTTCGGCAACGTCGAGACCGCCAACTTCAAGGGCACGGAAGAAAAGAGCTTCCTCGCCGGCGTCGCCTTCCACGTGTTCTGACCGGTGGGGTCCGGCATTCAGGAACGGCCCACACCCGGCCCGCCGGCCCCGGCAGGCGATCCGCGCCCGTTATTCGGCGCCTACGGCATCGTGAAGCGCTTCGGCGACTTCACGGCCAACGACCATGTCGATCTCGAGATCCGGGCCGGGGAAATCCACGCCCTGCTCGGCGAGAACGGCGCGGGCAAGTCCACGCTGATGAAGATCCTCTACGGACTGCTGGAGCCGACGGAGGGGGCCATCACCCATCTCGGGCAGACGGTGCGGCTCGCCAATCCCGAGGCCGCGCGGCGGCTCGGCATCGGCATGGTGTTCCAGCACTTCTCGCTCTGCGAGAACCTGACGGTGGCCGAGAACATCGCTTTGGTGATGGGGCGTGGCCTGAGCCGGGCCGAACTGGCGCGCCGGATCGCGGCCTTGGGAGACACCTACGGCCTGCATCTCGAACCGGACCGGCCGGTCTGGTCGCTGTCCGCCGGGGAACGGCAGCGGATCGAGATCGTCCGCTGCCTGCTTCAGGATCCGAAGCTCGTGATCCTCGACGAGCCGACCTCGGTGCTGACGCCGGGCGAGGCCGAATTGCTGTTTACCGTGCTGGAGCGGCTGCGCGACGAGGGGCGGGCGCTCCTCTACATCTCGCACCGGCTCGACGAGGTGCGCCGTCTCTGCGCGCGGGCGACGATCCTGCGCGCGGGTAAGGTGGTCGGCGCCTGCGATCCCCGGCAGGAGAGCGCCGCCTCCCTCGCCGCGATGATGGTGGGCGCGCAGGTCCGCGAGATCGCCCCCGCGGCCGCCGCGCGACCCGGTGGGGAGCGCCTGCGCCTCGACAGGCTGTCGCTGCCCGCCCCCGGCCTGCACGCCACCGCCCTGAAGGAGATCGGCCTGACGATCCGGGGCGGCGAAATCCTCGGCATCGCGGGCATCGCGGGGAACGGGCAGGCGGAACTCTTCGCCGCCCTCTCCGGCGAGGTTTTGGCCGGGCGAGCCGAGGCCGTGCTCATCGACGGGAAGCCCGCCGGTCATCTCGGAGTCAATGCAAGGCGGCGCCTCGGCGCGGCCTTCGTGCCGGAGGAGCGCAACGGCCACGCCGCCGCCCCCGCCATGAGCCTGTCCGAGAACGTTGTGCTCTCCCGCCACGCCACCGCGCCGCTGACCCGCTTCGGCTTCCTGCGCCGGGGCACCGCCCAGGTCCTCGCAACGCGGGTGATCGAGGCCTTCGACGTGCGCAAGGCGGGGCCCGACCCCGCCGCCGGAACCCTGTCCGGGGGCAACCTCCAGAAATTCGTCGTCGGGCGCGAGATCCTGGCCGCGCCGGGGCTCCTCGTGGTCGATCAGCCGACCTGGGGCGTCGATGCGGCGGCGGCCGCGCGCATCCGGCAGGCGCTGATCGACCTCGCCGCGAGCGGCAGCGCCGTGCTGGCGATCAGCCAGGACCTCGACGAATTGTTCGAGATCGCCGAGTCCATCGCCGTCCTCCATGCCGGGCAGCTCTCGCCCGCCGTGCCGCGCAGGCAGACCAGCCGCGAGGCGGTGGGCCTGCTGATGGGCGGCGGCGAGGCGGCGCCATCCGCGTCGGCCATCCCGCTCCCTCCCGAGGCCGCCCATGCGTCTTGACCTCGTGCCGCGCGGCCAGCGCTCGCCGTGGGCGGAAGCCCTGTCGCCGACGCTCGCCTTCCTCGCGGCGGTGCTGATCGGCGGGATCGCCGTCTTCGCGATGGGCGTGTCGCCGGGCGCCGCCTTCGCTGCCTATTTCATCGCGCCGCTTGCCGAAGCGTGGTCCCTGCAGGAGGTCGCCATCAAGGCGGCGCCCCTCGCGCTCATCGCGACCGGGCTCGCCTTCTGCTACCGGGCGAACCTCTGGAATATCGGGGCCGAGGGCCAGTTCGTCGTCGGCGGCCTTGCCGGGGGCATGATCGCCATCGCCACCCATGGCAGCACCGGCGCCACTACCTGGATCCTGCCAACAATGCTCGTCACCGGCACGCTGGCGGGAATCGCCTACGCGATGATCCCCGCCATCCTGCGGGTGAAGCTCGGCGTCTCGGAGATCCTGACGAGCCTGATGCTTGTCTATGTGGCGGAACTCCTACTCGACTACATGGCGCGCGGGCCGTTACGCGATCCGGCGGGGTTCAACTTCCCGCAGAGCGTGTCCTTCGATCCCGCCGCGCGGCTTCCCTACCTCTGGGAGGGCGAGACACTCCATGCGGGCGTCCTCCTCGCCCTCGTCGCGACCGTGCTGGCGGTCGTGGTGCTCGGCCGCTCCCTGTTCGGGTTCGAGATGCGGGTGGTCGGCGCGAGCCCCCGCGCCGCCCGGTTCGCGGGGTTCAGCGAAGGACGGCTGACGCTCCTGGCCTTCGCGATCTCCGGCGGCGCGGCGGGCCTCGCGGGCATCGTCGAGGTCGCGGGCCGGATCGGCCAGCTCCAGCCGACCATCTCGCCAGGCTACGGCTTCACCGCGATCATCGTCGCCTTCCTCGGGCGGCTGTCGCCGGTGGGCATCCTCGTCGCGGCCTTCGTCATCGCGGTCACCACGATCGGCGGGGAGGCGGCGCAGATCGACCTGCGGCTGCCCCTCGACCTCACGCGGGCCTTCCAGGGGCTGCTGCTCGGCCTCGTGCTGGGGGCCGACGTGCTCACGCGATTCAAGGTCCGCCTCGTGCCGGGAACCGCGCGATGAGCCTCGATCTGCTTCCGATGGTGCTGGCCACGGTGCTGGCGGCGGCGACGCCGCTGATCATCGCCGCGCTCGGGGAACTCGTCGCCGAGCGGGCGGGCGTGCTCAACCTCGGCGTCGAGGGCATGATGGTCTGCGGCGCGGCCATCGGCTTCGCGGCAGCGGTGGAGAGCGGCTCGACCTTCGCGGGGGCCCTCGCCGGGATCGGCGCCGGGATCGCCCTTGCCGCCCTGTTCGGCCTTCTGACCGTGGGGCTCGCGGCGAACCAAGTGGCCTCGGGGCTCGCCCTTACGATTCTCGGCCTCGGCCTCTCGGGGCTCGTCGGGGCGGGCTATGTCGGGCTGAAGCGGGAGCCCGCGCCTCATCTGAACCTCCCTTTCCTCACCGACCTGCCCATCGTGGGCCGTCTCGTCTTCGGGCAGGACGGGTTCGTCTATGCGGGCCTCGCCCTGGCGCTCGGCGTCGCGTGGTTCCTGTGGCGGACGCGGACGGGGCTGATCCTGCGGGCCGTGGGCGACGACCACACCGCGACCCATTCCCTCGGGTTGCCGGTGCGCCTCGTGCGGTTCCTCGCGGTGCTGTTCGGGGGCGGCTGCGCGGGGCTCGCAGGCGCCTATCTCTCGCTCGCCTACACGCCGTTCTGGGCACCCGCCATGACCGCCGGGCGCGGCTGGATCGCGCTGGCCCTCGTCGTCTTCGCCTCGTGGCGGCCGGGGAGGGTGGTGGCGGGCGCGATCCTGTTCGGCGGCGCGACCGTGCTGCAACTCCATGCCCAGGCGTCCGGCATCGGCCTGCCGGGGCAGTTGCTCTCGGCGCTCCCCTACCTCGCAACGATCCTGGCGCTGGTCCTGCTGTCGCTCGGGCGTCGGCGGGGCGGCTCCCTGGCCCCCGCCGCCCTAGGGCGGGACTTCACCCCACACCGTTAGACACCACGGAAAAGGACCCATGCGGATGTTGCGGACGACTCTCGGCGCCTGCCTCGGCGCGCTTCTCCTGTTCTCCGGCGCGGCGAAGGCCGAGGACAAGCTCAAGGTCGGTTTCGTGTATGTCGGGCCGGTGGCCGATTACGGCTATTCGTTCCAACACGACCTGAGCCGCAAGGCGCTCGCCGAGGCCCTGCCCGGCAAGGTCGAAACCACCTACCTCGAGAACGTGCCGGAGGCCGACAGCGAGCGCGCCATCGAGAAGCTGGCCCGCTCCGGCATGGGGCTGATCTTCACCACCTCCTTCGGCTTCATGGAGCCGACCCTGAAGGTCGCCCGGAAATTCCCGAAGGTGAAGTTCGAGCACGCCACCGGCTACAAGCGCGCCGATAACGTCTCGACCTACTCGGCCCGGTTCTATGAGGGCCGCTACGTGTGCGGGAAGATCGCCGCCAAGCTCTCGAAGACGGGCACGGTCGGCTACATCGCCTCCTTCCCGATCCCCGAGGTCGTGAGCGGCATCAATGCCTTCATGCTCGGCGCGCAATCGGTGAACCCGAACATCAAGGTGAAGATTGTTTGGGTGAACACGTGGTTCGACCCCGGCAAGGAGGCGGAGGCCGCCAAGGCGCTGCTGGCGCAGGGGGCCGACATCCTGTCCCAGCACACCGACTCCGCCGCCCCGCTGCAGGAGGCGGAGAAACAGGGCAAGCTCGCCTTCGGCCAGTCCTCGGACCAGTACCGCTTCGCCCCCAAGGCGCAGCTCACCTCGATCGTGGATGACTGGAACGGCTACGTCATCGCCGAGGCCAAGGCCGTGCTCGACGGGACGTGGAAGAGTCACGACACCTGGGGCGGCATCAAGGACGGCATGGTCGTCCTCGCGCCCTTCACCAACATGCCCGACGACGTGAAGGCCATGGCCGAGGCGACCGTGAAGGACATCGCCTCCGGCAAAGTCCAGCCCTTCGCCGGTCCGGTGACGAAGCAGGACGGCACCGTGGCCGTCAAGGACGGCGAGACCGCCCCCGACCCGATGATCCTCGGCATGAACTGGTACGTGAAGGGGATCGACGACAAGCTGCCGCAGTAAGAGCGGCCATCAACGCGGGGCGGGCACCCGCGACGCGTCCGGGGGCAGAGCCCCTTGCTCCCCGGCCGGGATCCCGTCCGTGCGCGGCGCGACCGGGATCGCGTCGCCGCTGCGGATCGCCTCGGCCGTGTTGCGCGGCCCGGCGAGACCTTCCGTGCCGCCGGGCGCCGTCGCGGGGTCGCGCCCGGCCGGGGCGCCGACCGATTGCGCATTCGCGGCGGCGGCCGTCGCGAGCAGCCCGCAGAGGGCCAGGGTGGGAGCCAAGGTAAGGGTCAGCGCGCGTGCCATGGTCGTCTCGCTCTCGGAGAGCAGGACGAATGGCCGGGAACGCGGCGAGTTCCCGTCGTGCCGGTGCCCGTGGTGATTTCGCGTCAGCGCCGCCGGTGCGGCACGTGGTGGCGATGATGACGGCGGATGGCGCGACCGCGCAGACCGCCGGGCGCGGTGGCGCGCGGCTGGCCTGCGGGGGGCGTCAGGCTTCCCTGCGCCGCCGCCTGGGTTGGCCGGAGCGATCCGCTCGCATCGATGGCGGCCCCGAGCCCGAACCACGCCATCGCCGCCAGGATGGCGATTGATCCAGAACGACGCATTCCCATCCGCTTTCCTCCCGTACACCGAACGGGTTTCCGGTTCGGCCCCCGCGACCCTGGAGCCGTGAACCGGTAACCACTTCGTCGGAATGCGCTCTAGCAGACAACAGGCCAGATGCAGGGCCGGGCGGGGCCCTTTGGCACATGGATTGCGCAAGTCCGTCAGCCGCTTCGCGCCCGGTCATTCGCAGGGCGGAGGACGGTCGTCAGGGACGATCCAACCATGTCGAGCGCCGCCCGGCCCGATCCCGTCACGCGCCCCGCCGCGCTCGGTCTCCTCGGCCTCCAGCACGTGCTGGTGATGTATGCGGGCGCGGTGGCGGTGCCGCTGATCGTGGGGCGCGCCCTGAAGCTGCCGCCGGAGCAGGTCGCCCTGCTGGTCAGCGCCGACCTGTTCGCGGGCGGCCTCGCCACCCTCGTGCAGAGCTGGGGCCTTCCCGGCATCGGCATCCGCATGCCGGTGATGATGGGCGTGACCTTCGCGGCGGTGACACCGATGGTCGCCATGGGTCTGAGCCCGGAAGTTGGCCTCACCGGCATCTACGGCGCGGTGATCGCGGCGGGCCTGTTCGCGATCCTCGCCGCGCCGCTCATCGGGCGGCTCCTGCCCCTGTTCCCCCCGGTCGTCACCGGCACCATCATCCTCGTCATCGGCATTTCGCTCATGCGCGTCGGGGTGAACTGGGCGGCAGGCGGGGTCGGCAACCCGCATTACGGCGCGCCGTTGCATCTCGCCATCGCAGCCTTCGTCCTGTGCGTGATCCTGGCGGTCACCCGCTTCTGCACCGGGTTCGTCGGCTCGGCCTCCGTCCTGATCGGGATCGTGGCGGGGATGCTGGTGGCCGCGCCGTTCGGGCTGGTCGATCTCGGCCATGTCGTCACCGCGCCATGGTTCGACGTGGTGCGCCCCTTCGCCTTCGGCCTGCCGACCTTCGATCCGGTCTCGATCGTCACGATGTGCGTGGTGATGATCGTCGTCATGGTCGAGTCGACCGGCATGTTCCTCGCCCTCAGCGAGATCTGCGCCGAACCGCTCGATGAGGCGCGGCTCGTCCGGGGTCTGCGCGCGGATGGCCTCGGCACGATGATCGGCGGGGTGTTCAACACCTTCCCCTACACGTCCTTCTCCCAGAATATCGGCCTCGTCGGGGTGACGGGCGTGCGCACACGCCTCGTGGCCGTCGTCGGCGGAGGGATCATGCTGGGCCTCGGCCTCGTGCCGAAGCTCGCGGCCCTGGTCGAGGCGGTGCCGCAATGCGTCCTCGGCGGAGCAGGGCTGGTCATGTTCGGGATGGTGGGCGCCACCGGGACCCGCATCCTCGGCGGCGTCGATTTCGCCGGCAACCGCAACAACCTGTTCATCGTCGCGGTCTCGGTCGGCTTCGGCATGATCCCCCTGGTGGCGCCGAACTTCTTCAAGGAGATGCCGCATGCGCTGCATCCCCTGTTGGATTCGGGCATCCTGCTCTGCGCCCTGTCGGCGGTTCTGTTGAACCTGTTCTTCAACGGGGTCGGCACGGCGGAGGCGGCACGCCATGCAGCGGCTCGCCAAGCGAGAGCCGCCGAAGCCCATTGATCCGGCATCGGCCGAGCCGGGAAAGGTCCGTGCCAGAACGCACAGGGCATGCCCACCTTCGTAATGAGGCCCTATAAATCATTCTTTTCAAACGGAAAAATTCGCACCTTTCGGCCACACCCGTTGGTCAGAGTCCGGTACGATCGTGCGTAAACGCACAATATTCGAGCTTTCCGCGTTGGATCCGGAGGCATTGCTGCTCATTTGATGACCCGTAGCGAGCGCCAGACGTCCGGCGCACCGCTCCGAACTTTCGGATGTCCGCCATGTCTTACCGTCTTCTCGCAGGCGCCGTTCTCGGCCTCTCCCTCTCCACGACCGCCTTCGCGCAGAGCTTCACCGCTCCCGCCGGCATCCCGGCCGTCACCGCCCCCGGCGGAGTCCAGGGCCGGGCTGCCGTGCCGAACCTGATGGATTCGCGCAATGTCGATGGCTATGCGGTCATCCGGGATGACGGCGTCGCGGTCACGGGCTCGATCCCGCACCATTTCGGCAGCCGCTACGATCGCAGCCGCTGAGGGACAAGTCGCGCGGACGGGCCGAGGCGTCGTCCGCGCAGACTTCGAGGCTTGGTTGAACTGCCGCGCTTTTCACCACCGGCCGCTCGAGACTTGTGCGTCGGCCTGTCGACACAGGGTTTGGCCCAAGGCCAGATCAGCCGGGTGAGTGCCGAAATTATCGGCTTCGCCGTGTAAGAACCGGCGCATAACATCCCGCTCCGCCCGCCATCTTTGCGGGACGAACGGGGTGATCGACGCGTGGCACATCTTCCTTTTACGCGCAGAACCTTGCTCGGTGCGGGCGCATTCCTCGGGCTCGACGCGGCGACCGGGCGACGGGCCCGGGCCGCGACGCCCCTGACGGTCGGCTTCATCTATGTCGGGCCGAAGGACGATTACGGCTACAACCAAGCCCATGCCCAGGCCGCCAAGGCCCTGAAGGCGATGGGCGGCCTCGAGATCACCGAGGAGGAGCGCGTCCCCGAGACCAACGCCGTCGAGAAGACCATGGAGAGCATGATCAATCTCGATGGAGCGACGCTGCTGTTCCCGACCTCGTTCGGCTATTACAGCCCGTATCTGCTCAACGAGGCGCGCAAGAATCCGAAGATCCAGTTCCGCCATTGCGGCGGCCTCTGGACCGAGAAGGATCCGCAGAACGCCGGCTCCTATTTCGGCTATATCGCACAGGCGCAGTATCTGAACGGCATCACCGCCGCCCATGCCAGCAAGTCGAAGAAGATCGGCTTCGTCGCGGCCAAGCCCATCCCCCAGGTCCTGAACAACGTCAACGCCTTCCTGCTCGGCGCCCGCAGCGTCGATCCGTCGATCACCTGTCAGGTGATCTTCACGGGGGAATGGTCCCTGGCGGTGAAGGAGGCCGAGGCCACCAACGCCCTGGTCGATGGAGGGGCCGACGTCATCACCTGCCACGTCGACAGCCCCAAGGTCGTGGTCGAGACCGCCGCCCGCCGGGGCGCCTTCGTCTGCGGCTACCATGTCGATCAGTCGCCGCTGGCGCCGCAGAAGTATCTGACCGGCGCCGAGTGGAACTGGCTGCCGATCTACAAGGACGCCATCGCCGCGATGCAGGCGGGCAAGGTCCCGGCGCATTTCGTCCGCGGTGGGCTGGCGGACGGCTACGTGAAGATGAGCCCCTATGGCCCGGCCGTGTCAGACGGTGCCCGCCGGAACGCGGACGCCGTGAAGGCCGAGATGTTGAAGGGCGGCTACGAGATCATCAAGGGCCCGCTCAAGGACAACACCGGCAAGGAGGTGATGCCCGCCGGGAAGGCCTACGCCGAGAAGGCGACCGAGCTGGAGAGCACGAACTACCTCGTCGAGGGCGTGAAGGGCTCGGTTTGAGGGCCCCGTCACGCCCTCCCCGTCATCGCGAGCGCAGCGAAGCGACCCAGGGCAGCGGGACGTCTCCGGCCGTGGCGCGTCCCTGGATTGCTTCGCTCCGCTCGCAATGACCGAGGAGGTTTCTGAGCCCGGCTGGCACGGTTTCTGCGGCGCTCTTCGGGAAGGCCATCGCGGAGGAACCTGAAGACGTGGTCGCGGACGCCGCCCCCTCGAAGCTCGCTGGCGACAAGCCGCGAGCCTGGACCACGCTTCCCCTGAGGGCGTGGCTGGCCCGTCGCCTGGAAGCTCTGGCCATCCCGGTCGGGGCCGCCCTGGTGGGGTTCCTGCTGTTCGGCCTCTTCCTGATGGCGCTCGGCAAGTCGCCCCTCCAACTCGTGGACATCGTCTGGCGCGGCGGGTTCGGCTCGCCCTTCGCCCTCGGCAACAGCTTGCAGCGCGCCGCGCCCCTGCTCTTCGCGGCGCTCTGCGTGGCCTTACCCGCGCGGCTCGGCCTCGTGGTGATCGGCGGGGAGGGCGCCATCGTCCTCGGCGGCCTCGCCGCTGCGGCCGCCGCCCAACCGCTTTCCGGCCTGCCCGCGCTCATTGCGGTTCCGCTGATGGCCGGGGCGGCGGCGTTCATGGGCGCGGTGTGGATCGGCGCCGTGGGCTGGCTCCAGGCCTATCGCAACGTCAACGCGACGATCTCCAGCCTGCTCCTGTCCTACATCGCCATCGCGCTGGCCAACCACCTGATCGAGGGGCCGCTGCGTGATCCCGCGAGCCTCAACAAACCCTCGACCCTCCCGGTGGGCGACGCGTTCATGCTCGGGCCGATGCCGGTGATCGGCGTCCATTGGGGGCTCGGCTGCGGGATCATCGCCTGCGTGGTCGCCTACCTGCTCATGGACCGCACGACCCTCGGCTTCGCCGCGAGGATCGCGGGCGGGAACGTCAAGGCGGCGCAGATCCAGGGCCTGCCGGTCGGACGGCTGATCGTCGGCTTCACCGCGCTGGGCGGGGCCTTCGCGGCGCTCGCGGGCTATTTCGAGGTCGCGGCGGTCCAGGGCAACGCCAATGGCACGCTCGCGGCGGGCTACGGCTATACCGGCATCCTCGTCGCCTTCCTTGCCCGGCAGAACCCGATCGCGATCATGCCGGTCGCGTTCCTCCTCGGCGGCATCGAGGCGTCGAGCGGGCTGATCCAGCGCCGGATGCAACTGCCGGATGCGACGGTGCTGGTGCTCGAAGGGCTGCTCTTCCTCGTCGTGCTGCTCAGCGAGACGCTCTACGGCCGGTTCAAGCTCTTCAATCCGCATCTCTGGGCCCAGAAGCGCGAGGCCGTCACCGCATGAGCGACGATCTCGGCCTCTGGACGGTCCCGCTGGCGATCTTGGGCGGCGCGATCCGTGTCTCGACCCCATTCCTGTTCGTGAGCCTCGGCGAGACGATCACCGAACGCTCGGGGCGGATCAATCTCGGGCTCGAAGGCACCCTCGTGTTCGGGGCGATGTCGGCCTACGCGACCGCCGTGCTGACCAACTCGCCCTGGGCGGGGGTCGCGGTGGCGGGGCTCGCGGGCGGGCTGTTCGGCCTGCTCCACGGGACCATCTGCAAGTTCCCGAAGGTGAACGACGTCGCCATCGGCATCGCGCTGATGCTGTTCGGGACGGGCCTCGCCTTCTTCTTCGGCAAGCCCTTCATCCAGCCCCCCGCGCCGCCGCTCCCGGCCATTCCCTTCGGGGCGTGGTCGGACCTGCCGCAGGTCCAGGCGGCGCTCAGGGTCAATGTGCTGTTCCTGGCCGGCGCGGCCCTCTCGGTCACCCTATGGTGGGGCTTTCGCAACACCAAGGCCGGGCTGATCCTGCGCGTGGTCGGGGACAGCGCCGACGCGGCCCGGGCGCTCGGCTACGACGTCGACCGGGTGCGCCTCGTCGCCACCGGCCTCGGCGGGGTGCTTGCCGGGATCGGCGGCTCGTACCTCTCGCTCTACTATCCGGGCTCATGGAACGAGGGCATCTCCTCCGGCCAGGGGCTGATGGCGGTGGCGCTCGTCATCTTCGCCCGCTGGAACCCGCTCGCCTGCTTCGGGGCGGCGCTCCTGTTCGGCGGGGCGGGGGCGCTCGGCCCGGCCCTGCAATCGGTCGGCGTCTCGCAGGGCTATTACCTGTTCTACGCCGCGCCTTACGTCCTCACCCTCGTCCTCCTCATCGCCACCTCCTCGCCCCACCGGGCATTGGTGGGGGCACCGGGCGAGTTGTCCCTGTCGAAGTGAGTGTCAGCCGATGAACGGCCTCGGAGGATTGAACAAGTCGCCCAACGGCGTGGTGATCGGTCTCGTGCAATTGCAGTTGCCAAAGATCGAGACCCGCGCCGACATCGCCGCGCAGACCGACCGGATCGTGGCCCTGGTCGCCAAGGCCCGGGCCAATCTCGGCACCATGGATCTCGTGGTCTTCCCGGAATACGCGCTCCACGGCCTGTCCATGGACATCCGCCCGGAGATCCTGTGCACCCTCGACGGGCCGGAGGTGGCCGCCTTCAAGCGCGCCTGCGCCGAGCACCGGATCTGGGGCTGCTTCTCCATCATGGAGGCCAATCCCGGCGGGATGCCCTACAATTCCGGCCTGATCATCGACGATCAGGGCGCGCTGAAGCTCTACTACCGGAAGATGCATCCCTGGGTGCCGGTCGAGCCCTGGGAGCCGGGCAACCTCGGCATCCCGGTGATCGAGGGGCCGAAGGGCGCGAAGATCGGCCTCATCATCTGCCACGACGGTATGTTCCCGGAGATGGCGCGGGAGGCCGCCTACAAGGGCGCCGAGATCATGATCCGCACGGCCGGCTACACGGCCCCGATCCGCGAATCCTGGCGTTTCACCAACCAATCCAACGCCTTCTGCAACCTGATGGTCACGGCCAATGTCTGCCTGTGCGGCTCGGACGGCACGTTCGATTCGATGGGCGAGGGGATGATCTGCAACTTCGACGGGACGGTGCTCGCCCACGGCACCACCGGCCGCGTCGACGAGATCATCACCGCCGAGGTCCGCCCCGATCTGGTGCGCGAGGCGCGTGTCCACTGGGGCGTCGAGAACAACATCTATCAGTTCGGCCACCGGGGCTACACGGCGGTGAAGGGCGGGGCGCAGGATTGCCCCTACACCTACATGACCGACCTCGCGGCGGGGCGTTACCGCCTGCCCTGGGAGGATCAGGTCGCGGTCACGGACGGCACGTCCTGCGGCTTCCCGGCGCCGACCCGCGTCTACGACCAGCCCTCCCGGCGGGAGGCCGCCGAATGAGCGGGACCGTCGGCACTTTCGCTGCCGCCGAGCCCTATCCCTGGCCCTATGACGGCGACCTGCGCCCAGCGAACACCGCCCTCGTCATCATCGACATGCAGACGGATTTCTGCGGCAAGGGCGGCTACGTCGATGCGATGGGCTACGACCTCGCCCTGACGCGCGCGCCGATCGGGCCGATCGGACGCTTGCTCTCGGCGGCGCGGGCCGGAGGCTACCATGTCATCCATACCCGCGAGGGCCACCGGCCGGACCTCGCGGACCTGCCCGCCAACAAACGCTGGCGCTCCCGCCGGATCGGCGCGGGCATCGGCGATCCCGGCCCCTGCGGCCGGGTCCTGGTCCGGGGGGAGCCCGGCTGGGAGATCATCCCCGAACTGGCGCCGCGGCCGGGGGAGCCGGTCATCGACAAGCCGGGCAAGGGCTCGTTCTGCGCCACCGATCTCGAACTGATCCTCACCCAGCGGGGCATCCGCAACCTGATCCTCACCGGCATCACCACCGACGTCTGCGTCCACACGACGATGCGCGAGGCCAACGACCGCGGCTTCGAATGCGTGATCGTGTCGGACGGCACCGCCGCGACCGATCCCGGCAACCATGAGGCGGCGCTGAAGATGGTGACGATGCAGGGCGGCGTGTTCGGCGCCGTCGCCGCCTCGGCCGCGGTGATCGCTGCGATGGGCGTACACGCATGAGCGAGGCTCCGCCCCCCGACACGCTCTCAGGAGCCCTCGGCGTCGAGACCATCGGCATGACGAAGCGCTTCGGCGCCTTCGCGGCGCTGGACGACGTGTCGATGAAGATCGAGGCGGGCGGCTTCCACGCGCTGCTGGGGGAGAACGGCGCGGGAAAGTCGACCTTCGTGAAATGCGTGATGGGCTTCTACGCCCCCACATCCGGGAGCGTCCTGGTGGATGGCCGCGAGGTCGAGATCACCAACCCGAAGGGCGCGCAGGGGCGGGGCCTCGGCATGGTCTACCAGCACTTCACCCTGGTGCCGTCCCTGACCGGGGCCGAGAACCTCGTGATCAGCCGCGCCGACGCTCCCGCCATCCTCGATTGGAAGGCCGAGCGGGCGGCGCTCGCCACCTTCATGGAGGGCATGCCGTTCCGGCTGAACCTCGACCGGCCGGTGGCCGAACTGGCGGCGGGGGAGAAGCAGAAGCTCGAGATCGTCAAGCAGCTCTACCTGAAGGCCCGCTTCCTGATCCTCGACGAACCGACCTCGGTGCTGACACCCGGCGAGGCGGAAGAGGTTCTGGGTCTGCTGCGCGCCATGACCGACCGAGGCGATCTCACCGTCCTGATGATCAGCCACAAGTTCCGGGAGGTCGAGACCTTCGCCCGCTCCCTCAGCGTCCTGCGCCGGGGCCGCCTGGTCGGCGGCGGCGCGGTGGGGACCCTGTCGCGGGCGGACATGGCGGCGATGATGATCGGCGAGCGCGTCGTGCGGCCCATTGCTGCCCGCGTCGGCGAGCCGGACCCCGCCCGCGAGATCCTGCGCGTCGAGAATCTCGCGGCGACGGACGTGTCCGGCCTGCGCCGTATCGACATTCCCGATCTCAGGGTGCGGGCACGGGAGATCCTGGGCATCGCGGGCGTCTCCGGCAACGGCCAGAAGGAACTCGCCGACGTGCTGGGCGGCCGGATCCGGGCAGCGGGCGGGCGCGTCGTGGTGGCAGGCGAGCCCTATACCGGCACCCGCGCCCAGAGCCGGGCGCGGCGTGTGCGCTTCATCCCCGAGGAGCCCCTGCGGGAAGCCTGCGCCCCGCGCATGTCCGTAGCCGAGAACCTCGCCTTCCGCGCCTTCGACCGGCGGGGCGAGGATCCGTCCGGCCCGCCGACCTTCTGGCTCGACCGGCGGGCCATGTCCCGGCGGGCGAAGGATCTGATCGAGCGATTCAAGGTCAAGACCGCCTCGTCCGAGGCACCGATCGCGACCCTCTCCGGCGGCAATGTCCAGCGGGCGGTCCTGGCGCGGGAACTGACCGATCCGGTCGATCTCCTGATCGTGGTCAATCCGTGCTTCGGGCTCGATTTCGCGGCGGTGGCGGAAATCCGCACGCGCATCGTCACCGCCCGCAACGAGGGCGCCGCCGTGCTGCTGATCAGCGAGGATCTGGACGAGATCCTGGAACTCTCGGACCGCATCCTCGTGATGTCGGAGGGCCGCCTCGTCTACGAGACCGCCGCCGCGCAAGCCGAAGCGGGCACGATCGGGCGTCACATGGCGGGGCACCATTGAGGGGGAGCTTCCCGGGACGAGGGTGAGGGCCGGGTCACAGCTGCGAGCGGCCGAGATACCGCCGCCACCCGCCATAGTCGCTGATGTCCGTCGCCCCGGCGAGGCCTTCAGGCTCGACCAGGAAGCCCTTCGGCGTGGTGCCGTCCGCGAGCCGGAGTGTCCCGATCGAGAGAGGTGCGGGCACGGAGGCGACGAAGGTGCCGAACCCGGCAGCGGGAAGCGCCCAGACCTCCGTCTCGATGGCCGTGCCGGTTCCGGCCGCGACGCGGATCAGGCCCGGCCGGGCGGGCGGTCCGCCGGGTAGGGCATGGAAGCGGTAATCCGGGCTCGTCGGGACGGCGCGTAGGAAGCGACCGCCGCGCCCGGTGATCTCGCCGTTCAGGGGCAGGCCCGACAGGTGCGCCCCGACCACCGCGATCTCGATCTCGCCCGAGCCCGCCCGCGCGATTTCCGGCGCCTCGGAGGCCGGAGGAACCGGCGCGCCACTCGTGCCGAGCGTCAGCCCGGCGGCTTCGTGCAGCCGCGCGCCGAGGGTGGCGAGGAGGCCATCCGCGCCGCGCGGGGCGATGAGCGTCACGCCGGAGGGGAAGCCATCGGCCCGGAACCGGCCCGGCACCGCCAGGGCGCAGAGGTCCAGCAGGTTCACGAAGTTCGTGTAGGTGCCGAGCTCGCTGTTGGGGCCGATCGGATCGGCGGCGAGATCGGCGCAGGAGCGCGGCCGGGGATAGGTCGGCACGACGAGCACGTCGATCCGTGACCAGACCGCCTCCGTCGCCCGGCGCAGCTCGGCGAGGCGGTAGAGCCCGGCGAAGGCGTCGGCGGCCGAGTGTTTCGTCGCGGAAGCGATGATCGCCCGCGTCGTCGGGTGGAGGATCTCGGGGCGTGTCTCGATGACGGCGCGAATGGCTTGGTAGCGCTCGGCCACCCAGGGGCCGGTATAGAGCAGGGCCGCCACCGCCTGGAACGGGGCGAGGTCTACGGGCACGGCTCCGCCCGGCACCACAGTCGCGAGATCGGCGAGGGCGGCGGCGAAGGCCTCCTTGGACAGGGCGTCGCCGCCGAAGGACAGGCCCGCCGCGTCGGGCACGCCCAGGCGCAGCCCCGGCGGAACCGAGGCCGGACGAGCGGGGACCGGCAAGGACCGCGAATAGGCGTCCTCGGGGTCGTGGCCGAGCATCACCCGGTAGGCGGCATCGGCATCCGCCACCGTGCCCGCGAAGACCGACAGGGTGTCCAGCGTCCGGCAGGCCGGGACCATGCCCCGGCCGGAGACGCTACCGAGAGAGGGCTTCAGCCCGACGATGTTGTTGAGCCCGGCCGGGACGCGACCCGACCCCGCCGTGTCGGTGCCGAGGGCGAAGGTGACGAGGCCCTGCGCGACGGCCACGGCCGAGCCCGACGAGGAGCCCCCCGGCACCATGCCGGGATCGAAGGCGTTGCGCGGCGCGGGGTAGGGCGTGCGGACGCCGACGAGACCGGTGGCGAACTGGTCGAGATTGGTCTTGCCGATGAGGACCGCGCCCGCCGCGAGGAGGTTCGCCACGGCCGGGGCGGTCGCCGCGGGGCTGTAGGCGAAATCGGGGCAGGCGGCGGTGGTCGGAAGCCCCGCCACGTCGACATTGTCCTTCACCGCGAAGGGCAGGCCCCAGAGCGGTTTCGCCAGGGGGTCGAACGGCCCCAGCGCCCGCGCGGCGGACAGCGCCTCCGCCTCGGGGACGAGGGCGAGGAAGATGCCGGGATCGGAAACGGCCGCGATCCGCCGGTAGGTCTCGGCGATCACCGCCTCGGGCGAAAGGCCGTCCGCATAGGCGGCGTGGAGCGCGGCCAGGGTCGGGAATGCGGGCATGGACATGATGCGCGGGTCCTCGCGACGGATCGGGCCATCAGGCGTCGATGATGCTCACGTGGGCGGCGACCACCCGCCAGCCTTCGGGCAGGCGCACCCAGGTCTGGCTCTGGCGGCCGACCTTTCCCGGCGCACCCGCGCGGGTGAACAGGGTCATGGCGACGGCGACATCCCGGCCATAGGTGGTGATCACCGTCTGCTTCAGGTCCCGCGCGAGACCTTGCGGCGAGCGCCCCCGGCGGAAGGCGCGGATCGCGTCCATGCCGTAGAGGTTCTCCCCCGCGCCGTAGCGGATCGTGCGGGGATCGTCGTGGAACAGCGCTTCCAGCACGGGCACGTCGTTGGTGACGAGGGCCTGTTCGTAGACGGCGAAGGCCGCCTCGACCTCGGCCTTCACGGCGGGATCGTCGATCACCATCACAGCCTCGCCACGGGCGCCCGCGCCACGCCCTCCTGTTCGAGATGCCGCGCCACCCGCAGGGCGAGGTCTTCCCGCCAGGGGGCGGCGATCACCTGCACGCCGAGCGGCAGGCCGTCATCGGGCCAGACTGGCGCCGCGACCACCGGCAGCCCGATGAAGGAGATCGGCTGGGTGTAGAGGCCGATATTGGGCCGCACGGGCAACTTGACCCCGCCGAGCACGAAGGTCGTCTGCCCGCCGCGCGGAGCCCGGCAGGGCGTGGCGGGAGCCAGGATCACATCGACATCGCGGAACAGCTCCAGCACCGCCGCGCGGTACCAGCGCCGGAAGCGCTGCGCCCGCTCGATGAAGGGCGCAGGCAGCATCGCCCCGGCGATCAGCCGGTCGCGGACCGCCGGGTCGAATTCGGTGGCGCGGTGGCGCAGGCGGTCGAGATGCAGGGTGGCGCCCTCGGCGGCGGAGATCAGGTACGCCGCCGCCCGGGCGCGGGCGGCTTCCGGGATCTCGATGCGGCCGGTGGCGCCGAGGGCGTCGGCGGCCCGTTCCACCACCGCGAAGGCGTCCGGCTCGCCAGCGCTGGCGAAGTAGCCGCCCGCCACGGCGATGCGCAGGCCGCCGATACCCTCTTCGAGGCTGGAAAAGGCCGGGGCGGGCGGGCGCTTCGCGCAGGCGGGATCGTCGGGATCGGGCCCGTGCATCGCATCGTAGGCGAGGGCCAGATCGGTCACGCTGCGGCCCATCGGCCCGAGATGGTCGAGGCTCCCGACGAAGGGGAAGCTGCCCGCCCGGCTCGTCCGGCCATAGGTGGGTTTCAGCCCGAAGCAGCCGCAGAAGGTAGAGGGCACCCGGATCGACCCGTTGGTGTCGGAGGCGAGCGCCAGGGGCACGAGACCCGCCGCCACCGCACCTCCGGATCCGCCGGAGGACCCGCCCGACATCCGCGTGAGATCGTGCGGATTGTGGGTGTCGCCGTCGTGGATGTTCTCGCCAGTGAAATCGTAGGCATATTCGCCCATGTTGAGGGCGCCGACCAGCACGCCGCCCGCCGCCTCCATCCGCCGGATCAGCGCGGCGTCCCGGTCCGCCGGGGGGCGGTCGCGGTTGATCCGCGAACCGGCCCGCGTCGGAAACCCCGCCACGTCGAACAGGTTCTTCGCCGCGAAGGGCACACCGCAGAGCGGGCCCGGTGCCTCCCCGCGGGCGAGACCCGCGTCGAGGGCCTCGGCCCGCGCCAGGGCGCGCTCGGCCAGCACGTCGGTGAAGCTGTTCACCGCCGGGTCGATCCGCGCGATTCGGGCCAGGGCGGCGGACACGACCGTGCGCGCGCTCACGGCTTTCGAGCCGACCCCCGCCGCGATGTCGGCGGCGGTGGCGACGGACCAGTCCTTGATCTCTCCCACGGGTCAGGCCTCGAAGACCGGGGCGGCCTCGGCCTCGTCGGGGAGGGGGAAGCCCTCGACCAGGGCCGAGGCCGCCCGGAGCACCCGCAGATTCGCCAGGACCGGCTCACGCCATTCGGGTGCGAGGGTCAGGCCGAGGAGGCCCGCACTCGCCTCCATGACGGCTTCGAGGTCTGGGGTGGCGACGGGATCGGACGACATGCTGGGACCTTCGACGGCTACGCTCGCGCCCGTCAGGCAAGGATCGTTCCGTCAGCGCCCGGCATCCGACACGGCCTGCGTCCAGGCCCCCTCGGGCGTCTTGGTGATCACCGCGTGATCGGTCCCGTTCGCGAGGAGGATGCCGACGGTGCGCTCGTAATCGGCCGGGTCGAGGCGCCCATCCCCCTTGTCGAGGAGCTTGGCGATCTCGGTCATCATCCGCGTCTGGTGCTTTTCGGTCTGCGCCCCGCTGGCATCGTTGTCGAGGACGATACCGGCGGCTTCGTCGGGATGCGCGGCGGCATAGGCCCAACCCTTCATGGAGGCCTTCACGAAGGTGGCCAGCCGGGCGACGAAGGCCTTGTCCTTGAGCTTGCCCTCGAGGGCGTAGAGCCCGTCCTCAAGGGTGGCGACGCCCTGGTCCTCGTAGCGGAACACCACCAGTTGCTCCGGCTTGAACCCGGCGTCGATCACCTGCCAATACTCGTTGTAGCTCATGGTCGAGACGCAATCAGCTTGGCGTTGGATCAGCGGATCGACGTTGAAGCCCTGCTTCAGCACCTTCACGCCGGAGGGTGAGCCATCGGTCTTGAGGCCGAGCTTCGCCATCCAGGCGAGGAACGGATACTCGTTGCCCGAGAACCAGACGCCGAGGGTCCGGCCCTTGAGGTCGGCGGGGGTCTTGATGCCGGTCTCGGCCCGGCAGGTGAGCATCAGCCCCGAGCGCTTGAACGGCTGGGCGATGTTGACGAGCGGTACGCCCTTCTCCCGCGCGGCGAGCGCCGAGGGCATCCAATCGACCACCACATCCGCCCCGCCGCCCGCGATGACCTGCGGCGGCGCCACGTCCGGCCCGCCGGGCTTGATCGTCACGTCGAGCCCGGCCTCCTTGTAGAAGCCCTTGGCCTGGGCGACGTAATAACCCGCGAACTGGGCCTGGGGCACCCATTTGAGCTGCAGCGTCACGGGCTCCGCCGCCCACGCACCGCCCTGTCCCAGGCAGAGGGCGAGGGCCCCGAGCAGGCCCGCCCACGCACCCCGTCCCGCCATCGTCCGCTCGCTCGCCATTCCGGATCCCCCTGCCGATCGTGATGGGTGTTCAGGCCGTCCGCGCCGGAGGCGGCCGGTGCGTCGTCGCCCGCTCGATGAGCGCGACAAGTCCGTAGAAGCCGGAGCCCGCGAGCCCGGCGAGGGCGATCTCGGCCCAGACCATGTCCAGTGCGAGCCGCGCCGCCTCGATGGAGATGCGGAAGCCCATGCCGACGATGGGCGTGCCGAAGAACTCGGCCACGATCGCCCCGATCAGCGCCAGCGTCGCGTTGACCTTGAGCGCCGTGAACAGGAAGGGCAGGGCGGTGGGCAGGCGCAACAGCAGAAGGGTCTGCCCGTACCCCGCCGCGTAGCTGCGCATCAGGTCGCGTTCGAGGCGGCCCGTCGCGGCCAAGCCCGCGCTCGCCTGCACCAGCATCGGGAAGAAGGTCATCAGCGCGACCACGGCGGCCTTGGACGGCCAATCGAAGCCGAACCACATCACCATGATCGGCGCGACGCCGACGATCGGCAGGGCCGAGGCGAAGTTCGCCACCGGCATCACGCCCCGCCGCAGCACCGGCACCCGGTCGGCGAGGATCGCGAGACCGAGGCCGGCGAGGTTGCCGAGGGCGTAGCCGGGCAGGGCCGCCTTCACGAAGGTCTGCACGAAATCCGCCGCCAGCACCGGCCACGCGCTCGCGAAGCGCGCCGCGACGCTTGAGGGCGGCGGCATCAGCACCGTGGGCACGCCCGCCCCCACGGTCACGATCTCCCAGAGCGCGACCACGAGGAACCCGAACAGCAGCGGCGGCCCGAGCGCCACGACCCGGCGTCCCACGGGGCGGGACGGGCTCAGGGCGGCAAGGTCGGAGGCGGCGAGGCTCGCCAGCAGCCACAGACCGAGCGTCGCGCCCCAGACACCCGGTCCCGCCTGTCCGGCGATGTCCGGGCGGTGGGCGAGGACGCAGAGGGCGAGCCCGAGGGCGCAGGACGCCCCGGTCAGGGCGAGGGCGCGGCCCGGATGGCGACGGGGTCCCGTCATCGCCGCGCCCCCGTCAGTCTGGCCGTGCCCGCTTCCGCCAGGGACACCGCCGAGACGAGGAGAGCCGAAAGCCCGGCGGCGGCGAAAAGCGCCGCCCAGATCTGGATCGTCTGCCCGTAATAGGAACCCGCGAGCAGGCGCGCGCCGATTCCGGCCTGCGCGCCGGTCGGCAATTCGCCGACGATGGTCCCGACGAGGCTCGCCGCCACCGCGATCTTCAGGGCCGCGAACAGATAGGGCAGGGCGGCGGGCAGGCGCAGCCGCCACAGGGTCTGCGCGCGCCCGGCGGAATAGGTCCGCATCAGGTCGCAGAGCATCCGGTCGGGGGAGGTGAGCCCCTTCACGAGCCCGACCGTGACCGGGAAGAAGCAGAGATAGGCGGCGATCACCGCCTTGGGCAGCAAACCGGTCAGCCCGGCCGCCCCGAGAGCGACGATCACGATCGGCGCGACCGCCAGGATCGGTACCGTCTGCGAGGCGACGATCCACGGCATGAGGCTGCGCTCGACGCTGCGCAGGTGGACGATGGCGATGGCCAGGACGAGACCGAGCGCGGCGCCGATCCCGAACCCGACGAGGGTCGCGGAGAGGGTGACCCAGGCATGGTAGGCGAGGCTGCGCTTCGAGGTGACCGGCAGGCCGAACAGGCTGCGGGCGAGTTCCTGCATGACCTGATGCGGCGCCGGGACGACCGGCCTCTCCTGCGCCATGGTCGCGGCGGCGACCGTGGCGAAATCCGGCGTTTCACCCGCCCGGATCAGGGCGTCGGCCGCTCCGTTCCAGTTGCCGAGGAGCGCGCCGAGATACCACAGGGCGAGGATCGCGAGCACCACCCCCGCCACCGGCAGGGCGTTGCCGCTGTGCTGCAAAGGCTCAGCCTTCATAGGCGTTGCCAGCCCGCAGGCCCTCCCGGACGCGGTGGGCGAGCGCCAGGAATTCCGGCGTCTCGCGGATCTCCAAGGGGCGCTCCCGCCCGAGGCCGGTGCAATCGACGACGTCGACGATGCGGCCGGGCCGGGGCGACATCACCACCACGCGCCCCGACAGGTAGACCGCCTCCGCGATGGAATGGGTGACGAACAGGACCGTCTTGCCGGTCTCCCGCCAGAGGTCGAGCAATTGCGCGTTGAGATGGTCGCGCACGATCTCGTCGAGGGCGCCGAAGGGCTCGTCCATCAGCAGGAGCTTCGGCTCGAAGCACAGGGCGCGAGCGATGGAGGCGCGCTGCTGCATCCCGCCGGAGAGCTGCCAGGGAAACTTGCGCCCGAAGCCTGTCAGGTGGACGAGGTCGAGGTAGCGGGCCACCCGCTCCCGGCGCTCGGCGCGGGGGATGCCGAAGATCTCCAGGGGCAGGGCGACGTTCCGCTCGACCGTCCGCCAGGGATAGAGGGCGGGCGCCTGGAACACGAAGCCGTAATCCCGGCGCCGCCGCGCCGCCTCGGCGCCGAGGCCGTTGACGGTCAGCGTCCCGCCGGTCGGCTGCTCCAGATCGGCGACGCAGCGCAGGAAGGTGGTCTTGCCGCAGCCCGAGGGACCGATGAACGAGACGAACTCCCCCCGCGCGACGGTGAGGTCCACCCCCGAGAGGGCGAAGACCGGACCGTCGGCTGTCTCGTAGGTGAGGGACAGGCCACGCGCCGCGACGGCGGGCTCCGCGATGGAGGGAGACGGCGTGGGGGCCGGGGACGGCACGGACCGGAGGGACGCGACTTGAGACGCGGGCATGGCGGGCGCGGCACCGGGTTCGTCCTCGGCCGCGCGGCGGCGGCCTGCCAAGGTTGCGAGCATTTTCCGTGCCGTCAGAGGAGAGCGTGGGACGGTGCCCGGAGGGCGCGATCGAGGCGGGGAGGCTCGGCCGGGGCCGCCTCGGCCGCCAGGGCATGGTAGCGGCGGAAGCCGTAGACCAGGGCGTCGCCGCCCCCTCCCGCCAGGGCATCGACTTCGCAGAACAGCACATCGTGGGTACCCGCCGGGACGCGCCGCACGATCCGGCATTCGAACGCCGCCAGCGCTCCCGCCAGAAGCGGGCCGCCCCCGAGCCCCTCGTCCCAGGCCCCGACGCGGAACCGCTCGTCCATCGGGCGGCGCCCGAACACATCCGCGAGGGCGCGCTGGTCGGCGGCCAGCAGGTTCACGCAGAGCCGCCCGTTACGGTCGAAGGCGGGAAAGGCCGAGGCGCCGCGGTTGATGCAGACCAGTAGCGTCGGCGGAGCGTCGCTCACGCTGCACACCGCCGTGGCGGTGAAGCCGGCCCGTCCGCCGGGGCCGTCCGTGGTGACGAGATGCACGGCGCCCGCGAGTCGCGCCATCGCCTCGCGATAGGCGGCACCGTCGATCATCGGGAGAGGGTCTCGCAATCCCATGCCGGAAGCCTCCTCAGGGCCGGTCGAGGAAATCGAGGAGCGCGCGGTTCACGGGCTCCGCGCGGGTGACGCTGTGGGCATGGCCGCCCTCCGGCGCGAGATCGAGCCGGGCCCTCGGCAGGGCGGCGGCGAGGCGCTCCGAGGCGGTGTAGGGCACGAGCACGTCGTCCCGCGCGGCCATCACCAGGATCTCGTGGGCGACGGCGCCGAGGCGCCCGCCGAAATCGCAGGACTCCAGGGCGGCGATCCGCGCGAGCACCGTCTCCTGTCCGGGGAAATGGGCCAGTGCATGGGCCTCGTCCGCCGCGAGGCGATCACCGTTCGCGCTGATCCAGGCCGCCGGGTAGAGGAAGATGGCCTGTGCGGCCAGGAAGGGCTCGACCCCGGCGCGGGTCAGCAGCGCCTTACGGGCGGCGAAGCAGCGGCGTGTGGCCGGGTCCATCGTCTCCCAGCCGTTGATGACGACGATGCGCCCGACCCGCCCGGGATGGTCGAGGGCGAGTTGCAGGGCGATCAGGCCGCCGAGCGCATGGCCGACCATGTCGGCCTGCGCGATGCCGAGGGCGTCGAGCACGCCCAGCGCATCGCGGGCCATGGCGGGGATGTCGTGGCCGGGCTCCAGGGGGCCCGGCGAGCGGCCGGTGCCCCGGTGGTCGTAGGTGACGACGCGGAAGGCGGCGCCGAGCGCCTCCATCTGGGGCGCGAAATACCCGGCCGAGCCGCCGAGGCCCGGCGAGAGCAGGACGGGGCGCCCCGTGGCGAGCCCCGCGACCGCGTGGTGGACGGGGGCCGCCATGGCCTCACCCGGCCTTGCCGACATGCGCGACGGTGGCGATCTCGACCAGCGCATCGGGCTTCACGAGGCCGCACTGGATGCAGTAGCGGGCGGGCTTGTCGCCGGGGAAATACTCCGCGTACACGGCGTTGATCGCCCCGTAATCGGCCCAGTCCCGCACGAAGATGTGGTTGAAGGTGACGTCGTCCATCGTGCCGCCCGCGGCCTCGACGACGCCCTTGATCGTCTCCAGCACGTGCCGGGCCTGCGCGCCCGCATCGCCGACATGGACGACGTTGTTGTCCTTGTCGAAGGGGAGGGTGCCCGAGACGTAGAGGATCCCGTCCGCGAGGGTGCCGGGCACGTAGGGCGCGAGCGGCTTGCCCGTGCCGGGGGGAATGATCACGGTCTTCGGCATGGTCTTGCTGGCCTTTCAAGAAGTTTTGGAAGTTCGTTCAAACCTCTCGCCGTCTTTGCGAGCGGAGCGAAGCAATCCAGGGCGGCATCACTTCTGTTGAATATGGCGGATCCCTGGATTACTTCGCTGGACTCGCAAAGACGAGATGGTTACGTCAGCGCGGCCTCGAAGGCGGCGACGTCGGAGACCCAGCCGAAGAAGGTCTCGATGTTGTAGAGGGCGGCGTCCTGCTGCGCGGGCGGCCCGGCTTGATGGGTCGCGTCGGCGAGGACGATCCCGAAATATTCGAGGAAGAACCCGTCCCGCAGGGTCGATTCCACGCAGACATTCGTGGCGATGCCGGTGAAGGCCAGGGTGCGGATGCTGCGGGCGCGCAGCATGCTGTCCAGCGGCGTATTGAAGAAGCCGCTGTAGCGCGGCTTGCCGAGCACGATCTCGCCGGGCGCGGGCTTCAGCTCATCGACCAGGGCGTAATCCCAGGTGCCCCGGGCGAGCAGGGGCTCGTTCATGTCCGGCCGGGTGCGCATGTGCTTGAGCGCGTTCGACTTGTGCCAGTTCGGCGAGCCCGGCCCCCCGGCCTCGACATAGGCCGGGTCCCAACCGTTCTGGAACCAGACCACGGTGATCCCGGCGGCGCGCGCCGCCGCGACCGCCCTGGCGATCCGTTCGATGACCGGCCCGGTCGCCGAGACGTCGAAGCCCGCCCGGTCGAGATAGCCGTTCTTTGAGGCGTAGGCGTTCTGCATGTCGACCACGATCAGCGCGGTCGTCGCGGGGTCGAGGGCGATGGGCTCCGGCCGGGCCGGGAGCGTCACCGCCCCGTGGCGGCCCGCCGGATCGCGGTAGCCTGCGGGTGCGCCCATCAGGCGACCTCCGCCAGCGGCGCGGCCTCGGGGGTGACGTGGCGCCGCGTCTCCATCAGCGGCTGGATGCGGGTGCCGAAATCATCGAGCCCCTTGAGGAAGTCATCGAAAACGAGGAGCACGCCGCCCGTGCCCGGCACGGTCATGACCTGATCCAGCAGGGTCGCGACCGTCGCGAAGGAGCCGACCAGCGTGCCCATGTTGATGTTCACCGCCGAGGTCGGGTCGGCCATCTGGCGGACATTGGTGTCGCTGCCGGATTTGGTGTCGGCCGCCCCCTGGAGGCCGAGCCAGGCGATGGCCTCCTGATCGGCCCCGGCCTTGTAATGCTCCCACTTGGCGTGCGCCGCCGCGTCGGTCTCGTCGGCGATGACCATGAACAGGACGTAGGAGGACACGTCCCGGCCGGTCTTGGCCTTGGCCTCTTCCAGCCGCGCCACGGTGGGGGCGAAGGCGGTCGGCGTGTTCACGCCTTTTCCGAAGCAGAAATTGTAGTCCGCGTAGGTCGCGGTGAAGTCCATCCCCGCCGCGCTCTGCCCGGCGCAGATGATCTTCATGTCCGCCTGCGGTTGCGGACTCAGGCGGCAATCGTCCATCTGGAAGAAGTCGCCCTTCAGGTCGCTGCGGCCCGTACCCCACAGGTCGCGCAGGATCTGCGCGTATTCCGAAAGGTAATCGTATCGGCGGGCGAAGTACTCGTCGCCGGGCCAGAGCCCCATCTGCGAGTATTCCGGCCGTTGCCAGCCGGTGACGAGGTTCAGCCCGAACCGCCCATGCGAGATGGAATCAATGGTCGAGGCCATCCGTGCCGTGATGGCCGGGGGCAGGCACAGGGTCGGTGCGGTGGCGTAGAGCTTGATCCGGCTCGTCACCGCCGCGAGGCCCGCCATCAGGGTGAACGATTCGAGATTGTGGTCCCAGAACTCGGTCTTGCCGCCGAAGCCGCGCAGCTTGATCATCGACAGGGCGAAATCGAGCCCATAGCCCTCGGCCTTGAGGGTGATCTCCTTGTTGAGGTCGAAGCTCGGCTTGTATTGCGGCGCATTCTCCGACAGGAGCCAGCCGTTATTACCGATCGGGATGAACACGCCGACATTCATGGGGTTGGCCATCGCACTCTCCCCTCACACGACAGGCGAAGAAACCTGTCGATGATGCCTCCGGCATTCCGAATACGCCGATAGAGGAAAGATCCTCTTTGCGACGACTTGCCGAAGCAAGCTCAGGACCGCTCGTGAGACTGAGAGTGAGACGATTGGACCAAACGGTCAAACTTCGAACGGCCGATTTTGACCGTTTGCACAAACTTCCCGCCGAATGACTGCACGCCGAGCGGGATCTGCGCAGGATATGGGCGCAAAACCGCTCTTCCGGCTCGAATCAGGCGAGGCCGACGCGACCGAGGATCAGACCTTGCGTGTTCGCGACGGTCTCCTCGAAGAAGGCCGGATCGGCGAGGCTGCGCCCGGTGATCGCCTCCACCTGCGTCGCGAAGTCGGCATAGTGCTGCGTGATCGCCCAGATCGAGAAGATCAGGTGGTGCGGATCGTGGGGGGCGATCCGGCCCGCCGCGATCCAGGCACGGAGGATCGCGGCCTTCTCCTCCACGAGGCTCCGCAGGGGGCCTTCCAGCTCCTCGCGCAGGAGACGCGCGCCCTGGACGATCTCCAGGCAGAACAGGCGCGAGGCCTGCGGGGCGTCGCGGGACAGGGTCACCTTCCGGCGGATGTAGTGGCGCAGGGCGTCGGCGGGCTCGCTGTCGGCGTGGAGCGAGTGAAGCGGATCGAGCCAGACGTCGAGCACCCGCCGGAGCACCGCGACGTAGAGGTCTTCCTTCGAGGGGAAGTAGTAGAGCAGGTTCGCCTTCGAGAGCCCGGCACGGTCGGCGATCTGGTCGATGCTGGCCCCGTGCAGGCCGACGGTGGAGAAGATGTCGAGGGCCGCGTCGAGCACGGTCTCGCGGCGCGCCTCCCCATCCCGCCGCCGCCGCCGCACCGGCGCGGTCCCGCCGCCTCCCGCCACACCCATCCTCCGTCTCGCATCCCGCCTTCATAGCCATAGCGCGAAGCGCGGTCGCGCCGAAGCGTGGCCGCCGGCTTGCATAGCGCCCCGGCAAGAGTGACGCCGGTAGGGAAATGCCATGTGCCTGGGTGACGATCCGACCTGCGCGGCCTTCGCCGAGCATCGTCTGCGCTACCGGCGCGACATGGAGCCGGAGCGCCGGGCCTTCCTGAAGAGCACCTTCGCCGCCACCGGCGGCGCCGCCGCGATGCTGGCGGGCGGCACCTCCCTCGTCAGCCCCGCCCTCGCCCAGACGAGCGCGGCCAAGATGGCTGGGACGAGGGCTGCGAAGGGGGCCGGACACACGGCGCATTACCACCTGCCCGCCAATGCCGACACCGTGCACTGGGGCTATTTCAGCAAGAGCCTGAAGCCGCAGGTGGAGATCGATTCGGGCGATTTCGTCACGATCGAAACCCTGACGCACCACGCCAACGACGATGCCGAACGGATGGTCAAGGGCGATCCGGGGGCCGAGAGCGTCTTCCTTTGGACCAAGGAGACAAAGGGCGTCGCGCGCCGGGGCGCCGGGCCGGACGATGCCAAGCTCGGGCCGGGCGGCGGCCTCGGGGTCCATATCT
This sequence comes from Methylobacterium sp. NFXW15, assembly GCF_049887755.1. NCBI lineage: Bacteria > Pseudomonadati > Pseudomonadota > Alphaproteobacteria > Hyphomicrobiales > Methylobacteriaceae > Methylobacterium > Methylobacterium sp. NFXW15. The sequence goes on from NZ_JAGEKG010000005.1 coordinate 279,738, forward strand.
GCACGGGGCCGGTGGCGATCCGCGGCGCGGAGCCCGGCGACGTGCTGGAGGTGCGCATCCTCGACGTGGCCCCGCGCCCCAGCGCGAACCCGCAATTCAAGGGGCTCGCCTTCGGCAGCAACGCGGCGGCGTGGTGGGGCTACCATTACAAGGATCTGCTGACCGGGGACCGGCCCCGCGAGGTCGTGACGATCTACGAGATCGACGCCACCGGCCGCCGCGACTGGGCACGGGCCGCCTACAGCTTCCGCTGGCCCGGCGTGACCGACCCGAACGGGGTCGAGCACCCGACGATCGACTATCCCGGCTTGCCGGTCGATCACGCGAAGACGAAGCGCAACTTCGAGGTGCTGAAGGGTATCCGCCTCCCGATCCGGCCGCATTTCGGCACGATGGGCCTCGCGCCCGCCGAGGCCGAGATGGTGAACTCCATCCCGCCGAGCTACACGGGCGGCAACATCGACAATTGGCGCATCGGGAAGGGCGCCACGATGTACTATCCGGTGGCGGTGCCGGGGGCGCTGTTCTCGGTCGGCGATCCCCATGCGAGCCAGGGCGATTCCGAACTCTGCGGAACGGCCATCGAGTGCTCGCTCACCGGCACGTTCCAGTTCATCCTGCACAAGAAGGCCGACCTCGCGGGGACCTCCCTCGAATCCCTCGATTTCCCGATGATCGAGACGGCTGAGGACTGGGTGCTGTCCGGGTTCAGCTACCCGAACTACCTGCGCGACCTCGGGCCGGACGCCCAATCGGCGATCTTCGAGAAATCCTCGATCGATCTCGCCATGCGGGATGCCTTCCGCAAGATGCGCCAGTTCCTCATGCACGCCCAGGGCCTCACCGAGGACGAGGCGATCTCCCTCATGTCGATCGCGGTCGATTTCGGCATCACCCAGGTGGTCGACGGCAATTGGGGGGTCCACGCCATCGTGAAGAAGGCGATCTTCGCCGAAAGGCCCGCGTAGAGCCGGGCCGGTCGGCAGCATGACGGGCTCCGATCCGCACCGGATCGACGCCGATCGCTGGGCGGAGCGGCGGCGCATCACCGAGCAGGCGAGCGGCGACGCGGCATGGTCCCTGTGGGGGCCGTATCTCAGCGACCGGCAATGGGGCACGGTGCGCGAGGATTACAGCCGCGACGGCAATGCGTGGCGCTCCCTGACCTTCGAGGACGCGCGCTCACGCGCCTATCGCTGGGGCGAGGACGGGATCGCGGGGATCTGCGACGACCACGGGCTGATGTGCCTGTCGCTGAGCCTGTGGAACGGGCGCGACCGGATCCTGAAGGAACGCCTGTTCGGGCTGACCAACGAGGAGGGCAATCACGGCGAGGACGTGAAGGAGGTCTATCACCACCTCGATGCGGTCCCGAGCCACGCCTACCTCAAGTTCCTCTACCATTACCCGCACGGGCCCTTTCCCTACGAGGAGCTGATCGCGGGCAACGCCCGTCGCGGGCGCGACGAGCCGGAATACGAGATCGGCGAGACGGGCGCCTTCGACGAGGACCGCTACTTCGCCGTCACGGTCGAGTACGGGAAGGCGGATGCCGACGACCTGTTCATGGTCGTCACGGCGATCAATCGCGGGGCCGAGGCCGCCGAGTTGCACCTCGTGCCGCAACTCTGGTTCCGCAACATCTGGAGCTGGCGCGAGGGGCGCGTCCCCTGGCGGCCCTGGCTCGAAGCTTCCGAGGGCGGCGTCGATGGCCACCATCCGCGGCTCGGCCGGTATCGCCTGTCCTACGGGGGCGAGCCCTCGCTCCTATTCTGCGAGAACGACACGAACCTGCGCCTGCATGGCGGCCAGCCCGAGGCGGCGGGGCCGTTCAAGGACGGGCTCGACGCCGCGATCGTCCGGGGCGACCTGTCCGCCGTCAGCGGGACGCGCGGGACGAAGCTCGGCCTGCACTACCGCTTCCACCTCGAACCCGGCGGGAAGGCCAGCATCCGCCTGCGCCTCTCGGCGGGGTCCCGTCGGCGCGGGGTCGATTCCGCCGAGGGGATCCTGCGCCGTCGCGCGGCCGAGGCGGATGCCTTCTACGACACGTTGAGCGAGGGCATCGACTGCCCGGACCGTCGCCGCATCGTCCGGCAGGCCGCCGCCGGGCTGATCTGGACGAAGCAGCTCTATTGCTACGACGTGCGGACTTGGCTCTGCGGTGACCCGCTCCAGCCCCCGCCGCCCCATGAGCGGCGGGACGGGCGCAACGCCACGTGGAAGCACTTCGCCAGCGCCGACATCCTCTCCATGCCGGACAAGTGGGAATATCCCTGGTTCGCCGCCTGGGATCTCGCCTTCCAGTGCCTTCCGCTCGCCCTGCTCGATCCCGATTTCGCGAAGGGGCAGCTCCTGCTCCTGACGCGCGAATGGTACATGCACCCGAACGGGCAGCTCCCCGCCTACGAATGGGAGTTCGGCGACACCAACCCGCCGGTCCATGCCTGGGCGGCCTACCGCGTCTTCCAGATCGACCGCGAGCGCCGGGGCGGGCGGGGCGACATCGCCTTCCTCGAAGGTGTCTTCCACAAGCTGCTCATCAACTTCACATGGTGGGTCAACCGCAAGGACGCCCAGGGCCGGAACGTCTTCCAGGGGGGCTTCCTCGGCCTCGACAATGTCGGCGTGTTCGACCGCTCCCGTCCGCCGCCCGGCTTCGGCGCCGTGCATCAGGCCGACGGGACCGCCTGGATGGCGATGTACGCGCTCACCATGATGCGCATCGCGCTCGAACTGGCCCTGCACAACGACGTCTACGAGAGCACGGCCTCGAAGTTCTTCGAGCATTTCCTCGGCATCGCCGAGGCGATGACCGACATGGGCGGCGAGGGCGTCGGCCTGTGGGACGAGCAGGACGAGTTCTATTACGACGCCGTCGACATGCCCGGCGGGACGATGATCCCCTTACGCGTCCGCTCGATGGTGGGCCTCGTGCCCCTGTTCGCGGTCGAGGTGATCGACCCGTTGACGTTGCAGCGGCTGCCGGACTTCGCCCGACGCCTCAACTGGGTGCTCGACAACCGCCCGCACCTCGCCGCCCTGGTCTCGCGCTGGAACGAGGGCGGCATGAAGGACCGCAAACTCCTGTCGCTCCTGCGCGGGCACCGGATGAAGTCGCTGCTCCGGCGGATGCTCGACGAGGCGGAGTTCCTCTCGCCCTACGGCATCCGCTCGCTCTCCAAGGCTCATCGCGACGCGCCCTATGCCCTGGATGCCTTCGGGGCGTCGTTCACCGTGCGCTACGATCCGGCGGATTCGACCTCGACGATGTTCGGCGGCAACTCGAATTGGCGCGGCCCGGTCTGGATGCCGATGAACTTCCTGATCATCGAGGCGCTGCACCGCTTCCATACCTTCTACGGCGACGCGTTCACGATGGAATTCCCCACCGGATCGGGCCGGGAATTGTCGCTCTCGGCCATCGCCACCGCCCTGGAGGACAGGCTGATCGCCCTGTTCACACAGGGTCCCGACGGCCACCGGCCCTATCTCGGCGACAGGGACAAGACCCGCCCCGGCGACGGGGAGAAGGCCCTGCTGTTCCATGAGTTCTTCGACGGGGATACCGGCCGGGGTCTCGGTGCCTCGCATCAGACCGGATGGACGGCGCTGATCCTCAACCTGCTGCACCGGCAGGCGCAGCGCTGAAGGCTACACCGAGGGCGGGACGCGGAAATCGACCCGCGCCACCAGTCCCGGCCCCTCCGCGCGGGCCCTGAGCGTGACGGCGCCGCCGATCCGGTCGGCCAGCGCCCGCACGATGGCGAGGCCGAGACCGCTGCCTTCCGGCCCGCCCCGGGACACGACGCGGTAGAAGCGCTCGAAGACCTTCTCGCGTTCAGCGGCGGGGATGCCGGGCCCCTCGTCCTCGACTTCGAGGCAGGCGCCGGATTCCGTCCGCGCGACGCGAACCGTCGTCGTCCCGCCGGGACGGTTGTAGCGGATCGCGTTGTCCACGAGGTTCGACAGGATCTCCCCGGCGATGAACGGGTCTCCCAGCACCGGCACCACGCCGTCGGGACGGTCGAGCACGATCTCGGTTCCCCGCGCCAGGGCTGGAGCGACCTGCTCGGTCACCACGCGGGCGGCGACCTCGTTCAGGTCGGTGGTCGCGACCGGTCCGCCCCCGGCGCCCTCGTCGGCGCGGGCGAGGGCGATGAGCTGCGCGAGCAGGCGCTCCAGCCGCCGGGCGGCGCCCTCGATCTCATCGAGGGTCGCGGCTTGGGCCGGATCCCCCGGCGCGGCCCGGCGCAGGAGTTCGACATGCATCCGCAGCACGGCGAGCGGCGTCCGCAGCTGGTGCGAGGCGTCGGCGGTGAAGGTACGCTCCCCCTCGATCGAGTGTTCCAGGCGGCGCAGCAGGGTGTTCAGGGCGAGGACCGGGGCCATCGCCTCGCGCGGCACCCCGGCGACGTCCAGCGGCTGGAGGTTGATCGCGCCCGGCACGGCCCGGCGGCCAATCTCGTCGCTGAGCCGGGTGAGCGGCCTCAGGCCGCTGTCGATGCTGTACCACGACAGCGTCCCGATCAGCCCGAGCAGCCCCAGTTCGGCGAAGGCGAGCCCCGCGAGCAGGCGCCGTTCCAGGGTCTGGCGGGCCTCGCGGGTCTCGGCCACCTGGACGAGAACCGGGCTCGGCTTACCGTAGATCCGCCGCGCCTGGGCGGCGATGCGCACGCTCGCCCCCCGGACGATCCCGTCGCGATGGGCCGTGACGCCGGGCGTGAGGCGGTCGACATCGGCCAACGGCAGATCGCGGTAACCGGTCACCAGCGCCCCGAGATAGGTGACGCTGTAATAGATCCTGTCCTGTGCTTGGCTCTCCAGCATACCGAGGGCGACGCGGGGCAGGTCGACCGAGACCTCGCCATCCTCCACCGTCAGGCGCTCGGCGATGGCCAGGACCGAGCCGTCGAGCAGGCGGTCATGGGTCGTCTCCACGACGTTGCCGATGACCAGCGCCCCCGCGAAGCCGAGGAGCAGCGCCAGTGCCAGCACCGGCAGCAGCATGCGCACGAGCAGGCGGCGCCGGAGCGAGGGGATGCGCGCCGTGCTCACACCGGCATCAGCAGGTAGCCGAGGCCGCGGATCGTGCGGATCTCGGGGCCGTCCGGCTGCAGCTTCTTGCGCAGGCGGGCGACGTAGAGTTCGAGGGCGTTCGGCGCCACCGCCTCATCGAAGCCGAAGATCTCCGCGCTCAGCCGCTCCTTCGGCACGGGCTTGCCCGCCCGGGTCATCAGGATGGTCAGGACGGCGAGTTCCCGCCGCCTGAGGGCGACAGGCTCACCGCCGAGGGTGACGGTGCCCGAGGTCCGGTCGAGTTCCAGGTTGCCGCAGCGCAAGATCGGGTTCGGCACGGCCTGCCCACGCCGGACGAGGGCGCGCACGCGTGCCTCGAACTCGGCGAGGTCGAAGGGCTTGGGCAGGTAATCGTCCGCCCCGAGGTCGAGGCCGCGGACCCGGTCGGTCACGGAATCCCGCGCCGTCAGCACCATCACCGGCACGGTCGATCCGGCCGCCCGCACGGCCTTCAACACGTCGAAACCCGGCAGCCCCGGCAGGCCGAGATCCAGCACGACGAGGCTGTAGGGCTCGCTCAGGGCGAGTTGCACCGCATCCGCCCCGTCCACCTCGTGATCGACGGCGTACCCGCCCTGCCGGAGGGCGGTGCACAAGCCACGGGCCAGGGCGGGATCGTCCTCGACGACCAGAACGCGCATGCTCCTCCCGCTAGGGTTCGGTTTGGCCGGAGCGGCGGATCGGGTCTAGCATTTCCCTCCGACGCCTCCCATCACGGGCGCGGACCCGTCGTGGGGACAAAGGAGGGACTTTGTTGCGGTCGCGCCCTGCTTTCGGCCTCCTCGTCGCGGGCCTGTCCCTGCTGCTCGGGCTTCGCCCGGCCCCAGCGCAGGTCGAGCCGCAACCGGGCTCCGAGGCGGGCAAGGGCGAGACCGAGGTGGTCGTGCGCGCCACGACCGACGAGGTCGAGGTCGCCGGTCTCCTCGAAGGCTTCCGCAGGGCGCATCCCGGCGTGGCGGTGTCCTACACCAAGATGAACTCCTCCACTCTCTACGACAGCTTCCTGGAGGAAGCCGCCGCGGGGGCGGGCACGGCCGACATCGTGTGGAGTTCGGCCATGGATCTCCAGATCAAGCTGGTGAACGATGGCTACGCCGCCCGCTACGCCTCGCCCGAGGCGGCCGCGCTCCCCGCCTGGGCCGTCTGGCGCAACGAGGCCTTCGGCGTGACGGCGGAGCCGATCGCCATCGCCTACAACAGGACGCTCCTGCCCCCGGAGAACGTCCCGTCGAGCCGCGCCGACCTGATCCGCATGCTGACGGAGCATCCGGACGAGTGGAAGGGCAAGGTCTCGGCCTACGATCCCGAGCGGAGCGGCGTCGGGTCGCTCGTCCTCGCGCAGGACGCCGAGCTCACGCCCCGCACCTGGGACCTCGTCGCCGCCCTGGGACAGGCGGGGGTGAAGCTCTACACGCGCACCGAGACGATGCTCGACCGGATCAAGGACGGCGAGACCCTTCTCGCCTACGGCGTGTTCGGGGCCTACGCCCTGGAGCGGGCCAAGCAGGATCCGGTGATCGGCGTGGTTCTGCCGAGCGACTACACGCTCCTCGTCTCGCGGATCGCCTTCATCGCGAAGGATGCGCGCCATCCTGCCGCCGCGCGGTTGTTCCTCGATTACATGCTCTCCCGCGAGGGACAGTCGCACCTCGCCTCGCGCTCGCTGACACCGGCCCGGGTCGATGCCCGCCGGGCCGACGATCCGGTCGCCACCGCCCCGGCCCTGCGGCCGGTCTCGGTCGGGCCGGAACTGCTCGCCAATCTCGATCAGATCCGCCGGGCCCGGATGCTCAAGCGCTGGCGCCGGGCGATGGAGGGCCGCTGAATCCGCGACAGGTTCATGACAGGTAAACCGGCGTACAGACGTCCCAAGCGCCGCGAAGTCGGCGCGATGACAAGGGAGGATCGGTTCACGGCTGCAGCCCGCCACGGGCGGCCATGCCGGAGTCGCACCGACGCTTCCCTCATGCGGTCCCACCGCCCCTGCGCCCGAGGGAGGCAGCAATGACACAGGCTCACCCGTCGAGCTCCAAAGTCGCCACGGTCCTGCGTGTGACCAGCGGCAACTTCCTGGAGATGTTCGACTTCTTCCTGTTCGGTTTCTACGCCACCTACATTTCCAAGACGTTCTTCCCGGTCGGCAACGAGTTCGCCTCGCTGATGCTGACCTTCATGACCTTCGGCGCGGGCTTCCTGATGCGCCCGCTCGGCGCCATCTTCCTGGGCGCCTATGTCGACAGCATCGGCCGCCGCAAGGGTCTCATCGTGACGCTCGGCATCATGGCCACCGGCACGATCCTGATCGCCTTCGTCCCCGGCTACGGCACGATCGGCCTGATGGCGCCCTTCCTCGTCCTGATCGGACGGCTGCTGCAGGGCTTCTCGGCCGGTGTCGAGCTCGGCGGCGTGTCGGTCTACCTCGCCGAGATGGCGACGCCCGGCCGGAAGGGCTTCTACGTGTCCTGGCAGTCCGGCAGCCAGCAGGTCGCCGTGATGTTCGCCGCCGTGATCGGCTTCGTCCTCAACCACGTCCTCACCCCCGCCGACATGAACGAATGGGGCTGGCGCATCCCGTTCTTCATCGGCTGCGCGATCGTGCCGTTCCTGTTCTACATCCGCCGCTCGCTGGAGGAGACCGAGGAGTTCCTGGCCCGCAAGCATCGCCCCTCGATGAACGAGGTGTTCGGCTCGCTCGCCCGCAACTGGCAGATCGTCCTGCTCGGCATGCTGCTCGTCGGCATGACCACGATCTCCTTCTACACGATCACCGTCTACACCCCGACCTTCGGCAAGACCGTGCTCAAGCTGTCCGACACCGACAGCCTGCTGGTCACCTTCTGCACCGCGCTGTCCAACCTGTTCTGGCTGCCGGTGATGGGCGCCCTGTCCGACCGGGTCGGGCGCAAGCCGATCCTGCTCGTCTTCTCGACCCTGACCCTGCTCACCGCCTATCCGGTGCTGGTCTGGCTCGTCGGCCATGCGAGCTTCGGCAACATGCTGATCGCGCTCCTGTGGCTGTCCTTCCTCTACGGCAGCTACAATGGCGCGATGGTCGTGGCCCTGACCGAGGTGGTCCCGGCGAGCGTGCGTACGGCGGGCTTCTCGCTCGCCTATTCGCTGGCCACCGCGTTGCTCGGCGGCTTTACCCCGCTGGTCTCCACATGGCTGATCGAGGCGACCGGCAACCGCGCCGCCCCCGGCCTCTGGATGGCCTTCGGCGGCGCCTGTGGCCTCGTCGCGACGCTTCTCATCTACCGCCGGGCGACCCATCCGGCCGCCCTGGCGAGCCCCGCCTGACCGGCCGCCGCTCAGATCTCACGACGATGAAAGGGGCCGCGATCACGCCGATCGCGGCCCCTTCGTGGTGGTCCGTGACGAGGATCAGCGCTCGGCATTCGCGACCATGCAGGCTCCCCCCCGCGCATCGAGTGTGACCCCGGCGAAGGCGTCTCCGTCCCGCTGTCCGGCGACCCGGAAGGTCTGCCCGGCGATCATCGGCGACACGCCGCGATAGCGGATCCTGCGGGGAACCGCGCCCAGGGTCTCGGCGGCGAGGTTGAACAGCAGGGTCGCCTGGATCGGCCCGTGGACGACCAGACCCGGATAACCCTCCACCTCGGTCGCGTAAGGGAAGTCGTAGTGGAAGCGGTGACCGTTGAAGGTCATCGCCGAATAGCGGAACAGCAGGGTCGTCGTCGCCTCGACCTCGCGGACGCGATCGGGCTCGCCGGTAATCGGGGAAGGCTGGGGCGAAGGCTGGGGCGCCATCAGCCCGTCGGGCTGCGCGGCCTCGCGATAGACGATGTCCTGCCGCTCGCGGATGGCGAGGCCGCGCGGCGTCTCGTACTCGTGCCGGACGGTGACGAAGCAGAGGGAGCCCGTGCGCCCCTCCTTGGCGACGACATCCGAGACGGTCTCGCGCCGCACGACCTCGTCGCCGATTCGGAGCGGCGCCAGGGTCTCGATCTCGCCGCCCGCCCACATGCGCCGGGGGAGGGGGACCGGAGGGAGGAAGCCGCCTTTGGCCGCGTGACCGTCCGGCCCAAGCGAATCGGCGGCGGGCGTTTCCGGCGCGAGGCACCAGTGGAGCGCCAGGGGCGCGCCCGTATCCGGCACGGGGGCCAAGGCACCGCCGAAGGTGGCGCGGAACTCGTTCACGAGACGGGGCGTGACGAGGTCGCGAACCTCGCGGGTGCGGCCGATCCAGCTGCGCAGGTGGTCCATATCGAGCGCGGTCATCGGCGGCCCTTCTTTGCGTCCTGGCCGGGGGCGGCCGATCCCTCCCACGGCCGAACGCCCTATACCCTGGCGTTCGGCCTGCTCCTCTCAGCGAAGCAGGTTCGGGGGCGCGGGCGGGCTCGAATTGAGCAGTGTGATCGTCACCCGCCGGTTCGACGCGATGTAGGGATCGTCGGGGAAAACCGGCTCGGTATCGGCACGTCCCGCCACCGACGAGAAATTGTCGTTGCGAACCCCGGCACCTGCCAGGATCTCGCGCACGGCGAGCGCCCGCCCGGCGGTGAGGTTCCAGGGTTCGGCGGCGGGCGCCGAGCCCGGACGCGTGGTGGACGTGTGGCCGGTGATCGTCAGGCGGTTGGGCAACTGGCGCAGGGCGGGCGCGATCGCCTGCAGCACGCGACGGGTGTGCTCGTAGGGTTGGACCGAGCCGTCGCGGAACATGGACCGGCCGTTCTCGTCCACGAGGGACACGTTCACGCCGTCCTTGGTCGGCTCGATGAGGATGTTGTGTGACAGCTCGTTGATGTCCGGAAGCGTCTGGAGCGCCTGCCGGAGGCTGGCCATGGCGCTGTAGTTCGCCTGCACGCTGGCATCCGGGCGGCTCACATCGAAGTTGCTGGTGCGGCCCTGGCTCGATGCGCGTGCGCTGTCTCCTCGATCGGCGGAGCCGGTCTCCGCGTCGCTGGGCGTGGACGGCTTGTTGCCCGACTTGTCCAGGGACTTGCCTGCCAGCATGCCACCGGCACCACTCTGCGACGAGCTCAAGGTCGAGGGCGCGAAGTATTCCGCCAGACCGATCTTCTGCTCCTGCGTCGTCATGCTGATCAACCACATCAGCAGAAAGAACGCCATCATGGCGGTCACGAAGTCCGCGTAGGCGATCTTCCAGGCCCCACCGTGGTGGCCGTGATGGGCCTTCTTGACCTTCTTGACGATGATTGTGGCCATCGAATCCCTGCTGAAAATGAAGCCGGATCAAAAGCCGACGGCCTGACGGAATCAGGCCGGCGGCTCGCGTGATGTGGGGCAGCGCGTCGTCTCGCGACGAACCGCTCTTCGCCTCGTCCCACTGCGCCTCAGGCGGGCAGGGCGGCCGTGGCTTCTTCGACTTCGTTGAAGGTCGGGCGGACTTCGCTCATCAGCGACTTGCGGGCGAATTCGATCGACATCACCGGCGGCTGGCCGCTGATATGGGCGAGCAGACCTGCCTTGAGCGAGAGATAGTACTTGGCTTCGGCCGCGAAGAGGCTCTTGAGCGACTGTGCCATGGGCCCGAAGAAGCCGTAGGCGATGAAGACGCCGAAGAAGGTGCCGACGAGCGCGCCGCCGATCAGATGCCCCAGCACCTCCGGCGGCTCCTTGATCGCGCCCATCGTCTTGATCACGCCGAGCACGGCGGCGACGATGCCGAGCGCCGGCGTTCCGTCGGCCAGCGCCTGCATGGCCGACACGAGGCGCTCCTGCTCCTGATGGTGCGTCTCCAGTTCCTCGTCCATGAGGACTTCGATCTCGTAGACGTTGTTGACGCCCAGCGTCACCATCCGCATGTAATCGCACACGAATTCAACTGCGTGATGGTTCGCGGCAAAGGTCGGGAAAGCGTTGAACAGCGTCGATTCGCTCGGGTTCTCGATGTGAGGCTCAAGGGCCATCAGCCCCTTCTGCTTCACGAGCTTGAACAGCGAAAACTGCATGCCGAGCAATTCGACATAGCTTTGCTGCGTGTATTTGGGGCCCTTCACCAGTGTGAGCAGCATGCCGGGCGTGGCCTTGAGCACCGGTCCGACGTTGCCGATGATGAAGGCCCCGATCGCCGCGCCGAGGATGATCACGAATTCATAAGGCTGCCAAAGGACTTCCAGGTGGCCACCCATCTGCGAGTAGCTGCCGAAGACGCAGGCGAAGACTACGAGTGTGCCGACGACCAGCCGCATAATCTGCTATCCTTGCGTGGCGGCAGGTACGGCCCATGCGACGCCACCATTGGGAAGCATCGTTTCACCAAATATCTAATTACCTGTTTCAAAGAAGGCGGAGTCACGCCGGTGATATGCAGAATTAAGATCTCTGCGCGGACGCATGACGTGCCGGCTAAACCGTTCGCCAGCCGGGACGCATGACCCTTCATGATGAGGAATTGTTGAATTTTTTGCGCCCGACCCAACGGGGCTCTTCGAGCAGATACTAACGAAGTCTTAAGGAGCGCTGTCGTCTGCGATTGCTCGCCGCAGAGCGGATCCGTCACCTTCGACAGCGGCGAGAACTGGCTTGTCTCCGGCAGTCAGGGCGTGTCGGATCAGGGCGTGAACCTGTTCCCGGTCGCCTTGCACGAGAGCGGCCACGGTCTTGGCCTCGACCATCATCAGGCATCGCCCGCGATCATGAACGCGGTCCTGACGGCCAGCACCAAGGACCTGACCTCGTCGGACATCCACGGCATTCAGTTCCTGTACGGCGCCGGCACCGACGACCGTGAGCACCGAGGCAGCCGTGTCGACCGGGCTGGCCGATGCGCAAGACCGTCTCGCCGCCAACCCGGATGTGGCGGCGCATATCGATCCGCTCCTGCACGACCTCCAGTCCGGCGCGAAGGAGGGACGCTACCTCGCCTGAGGGGGCGTCAGCTCCGCACGAAGGCGAGGAGGTCGGCGTTCAGCACGTCGGCGTTCACGGTGAGCATGCCGTGGCTGTAGCCGGGATAGGTCTTCAGCGTGCCGTGGCTCAGATGGGTGATCGCCTTGAGCGCCGCATCCGCGATGGGGACGATCTGGTCGTCCTCACCATGCAGCACCAAGACCGGCACGCCGATGGCCTTCAGGTCGCCGGTCTGGTCGGTTTCGGAGAAGGCCTTGATCCCCTCGTAATGGGCGAGCGCGCTGCCCATCATGCCCTGGCGCCACCAGTTCTGGATCACGCCCGGCTGGGGCGTCGCGCCGTCGCGGTTGAATCCGTAGAACGGGCCGGTCGGGACATCGAGGAAGAACTGGGCGCGGTTGCTCGCGAGCGCCGCGCGGAAGCCGTCGAACACCTCGATCGGCAAACCTTCCGGGTTGGCCTCGGTCTTCAGCATCAGCGGCGTGATGGCGCTCACGAGGACCGCCTTGGCGACGCGCCCCTCGGGCTCGCCGTGCCGGGCGACGTAGCGCGCCACCTCGCCGCCGCCGGTCGAATGACCGATATGGACGGCGTTGCGCAGATCGAGATGCCGCGCCACCGCCGCCGCGTCGGCGGCGTAATGGTCCATGTCGTGACCCGCCGAGACCTGGGCCGAGCGGCCGTGGCCGCGCCGGTCATGGGCGACCACCCGGTAGCCGTGCCGGACGAAGAACAGCATCTGCGCGTCCCAATCGTCCGACGAGAGCGGCCAGCCGTGGTGGAACACGATGGGCTGCGCGTCCTTCGGGCCCCAATCCTTGAAGAAGATCTCGGTCCCGTCCTGCGTGGTGGTGAAGGGCATGGTCGGCTCCTGCACGAGAGAAGAAGGGCGAGGCGGGATCAGATCCGGCCCCGGCGGGCATCGAGGCTGAGCGATCCGGCGCCGAAGGCGGCGACCTGAAGCAAGCCGCCGGCCATGGCGACGTTCTTCAGGAAGTGGATCATCTGGTTCTGGTCCGCGAAGGCGGTGTGGAAGGTCACCGCCGTGGCGAGGGAGAAGGCCGCGAGGACCAGGGCGACGAGGCGCGTCCGGTAGCCCACGACGAGCAGGAGTCCGCCAGCGACCTCGACGAACGCGGCGGCGGCGTAGGACACCTCCGGCAGGGGCAAACCCGCTGCCTTGATCATGGCGAGCGTCGCGGCCGGGGCGGCGAGCTTGCCGACCCCGCTCAGAAGGAAGATCGCGCTCATCATGACCCGTCCGGCGGCGGGCAGAAGCCCCGCGGCAGCCGGGTGGGTGGAGGAGGGGGCGGGGGCGAAGGGGGCGGCCATGGTCGTGAGCCTTGTCGTCGGGGGTGAGGGACCGTCAGGCGAGGGCCGGGCGGGGGAGGGTGCGGATCCAGTCGGCAGAAAGGCCGATCTCGGCCTGCGACAGGCCGTGCCCGGCCGGCAGGACGCGGTGCTCCACGGCGGCGCCCGCCGCCGTGAGCTGGGCGGCGAGCCGCCGGGCATTCTCGACGGGCACGATGGGGTCCATTACCCCCGAGAGGACCAGGACCGGCCGTCCGCCGAGATCGGCCCGGGGCGGCACGGCGAAGGGCACCATCGGGCGGATTAGCACCGCACCGGCGAGAGTCTCAGGCCGCTGCATCAGCATCGCGGCAGCGATGTTGGCGCCGTTCGAGAAGCCGAGCGCCACAGGCGCGGGCAGGCCGTAACGATCCCGCGCGGCGGCGACGAAATCCGCGAGGTCCTCCGTGCGGCGGCGCAGGTCGGCCTCGTCGAACACGCCTTCTGCGAGACGGCGGAAGAAGCGCGGCGCGCCGTTTTCGCTCACCGGCCCACGGGGGGAAAGCAGGGCGGCGCCGGGCGCGACGGCCCGCCCGAGGGGCAGGAGGTCGGATTCATCCCCGCCGGTGCCGTGCAACAGCAGGAGCGGGGACAGGTCGGCGGCGCCGGGCTCGAACCGATGGGTGAAGGCGAGGGCTTGGCTGGACATGACGATCTCCCTGGCGTTCCGCCGTGGGGAAGGATCCGCCCCGCCGGCAAGGCGGGGCGGATCGGGTGAATCAGGCGACGGCCGGGAGTACGGCCTCAATCTCGGCGCGGTGGCGCTCCAGGCCCGGCGGCAGCTTCAGCGCCTGACCGAGGGTGGCCTCCGGCTCGTCGACGGCGAAGCCGGGCGAGTCGGTGGCGATCTCGAACAGCACCCCGCCGGGCTCGCGGAAGTAGACCGAGCGGAAATACTGCCGGTCGCGCTGCTCGGTGACACCGAGGCCGTGACGGTCGCGGAGCGCCGCCGCCATGGCCTCCTGCGCCGCGTCGTCGGCGGCCCGGAAGGCGATGTGGTGCACCGAACCGGCCCCCTGGCGGCCCGCCAGGAAAGACCCCACCGCCCGCAAAGTGACGTGACGGCCGGAGACCGCGTCGCCCGAGTAGCGGGTCAGCGAACCCTCCCGGCCCGCCTCGTGGAAGCCGAGCACGCCGGTCAGGATCGCCGCCGTGCCCTCGGCCTCCGCGAGGAGGAGCGTCACCCCGTGCAAGCCGCGGATCGCGTGCTCGGCGGGGACCTCGCCACCGGTCCAACCGGAGGCGGCTTCCGCATCGTCCACGCCGACCAGGGCGAGCATCATCCCGTCCGGATCACGGAAGCGGAGGGTCGGCTCACCGAACACCTGCACCAGCGCCTCGTGGCGCACGCCCTTCTCCACGAGACGGTGAGTCCACCAACCGAGGGAGGCGCGGGGCACCCGGAAGGCGGTCTCCTGCGTCTCGCCGATGCCGACCCGGCCGGGGGCCGCGTGGGGGATCGGAAAGAAGGTCAGGATCGAGCCGGGATGGCCCGCCTCGTCGCCGTAATAGAGGTGGTAGGTGCCCGGATCGTCGAAGTTCACCGTCTTCTTCACGAGGCGCAGACCGAGGACACGGCTGTGGAAGTCGAGGTTGCGCGCGATCGGGCCGGAAAAGGCGGTGACGTGATGGAGGCCGGTCTGGGACATGGCATCGTCTCCGTGGGCTGGCGGCGAACCGCTTGCGATGGAGCCAATCTGGACCTTGCCATGAGGCGAGAAAATAGAAACGATGGAAACTCATCGTTTCCGGAAATGACCGATGCGCCTACCCGACTT
This sequence comes from Methylobacterium sp. NFXW15, assembly GCF_049887755.1. NCBI lineage: Bacteria > Pseudomonadati > Pseudomonadota > Alphaproteobacteria > Hyphomicrobiales > Methylobacteriaceae > Methylobacterium > Methylobacterium sp. NFXW15. Next base: position 294,779 of record NZ_JAGEKG010000005.1, read on the forward strand.
CGAAGCCTGGGCCATCTTCGCGAAGGTGGTCGAGACCGGCTCCTTCGGCGGAGCCGCCGCGGATCTCGGGCTGTCGAAGGGCACGGTGTCGAAGGCGGTGGGCCGGTTGGAGACGCGGATCGGCGCCCGGCTGTTCAACCGGACCTCCCGGCGGCTGGCGTTGACCGAGGCAGGGCTCGCGGCCAGGGACGACGCGGCGCGGATCCTGGCCGAAGGCGAGGCCGCCGAGGCGCGAGCCACTGCCGCCACGGCGCTGCCTCAGGGGCTGGTACGGCTGGCCGCGCCGATGACCTTCGGTGTGATGCACGTGGCTCCGCTCCTACCGGACTTCCTGGCGCGGCACCCGGCGGTGTCGGTGGAACTCCACCTCGCCGATTCGGTGGTCGACCTCGTGGGCGGCGGATTCGATCTCGGCCTGCGAATCGCGGCGCTGCCGGATTCCTCCCTGAAGGCGCGGCGCCTCTGCCCGATCCACCGCTCGCTCGTGGCGACGCCCGGCTATCTCGAACGGCACGGGCGGCCCGTCCATCCGGACGATCTCGCTCGCCATGCCTGCCTCGGCTACGCCTATCTGCCCACCCCGGACCGCTGGCGCTTCCACCATGCGGACGGACGGGAGGCGAGCGTAGCTCCGGGCGGTCCGATGCGGGCCAACAATGCCGAGGCCCTGGCCCCGGCCCTGCGGGCCGGCCTCGGCCTCGCCTTGCAGCCGGATTTCATGATTCACGAGGATCTGGCCGCAGGCCGCCTGGAGCGCGTCCTGCCGGACTGGTCGCCGCCGCCGATCGCACTGCATCTGGTCTCGCCGCCCGGCGAGCCCCGCCCAGCGCGAATCACTGCCATGATCGATTATCTGGCCAAGACCCTCGTCGCTGCTCCCTGGGTGCGGGGAACTTGAGGCCAACCGGCCCATCTCCAGACGCCCCGAAGGGAAATCGAGCCCTCTGCAGTCAAAAAGAAACAAATTGACTCGAAAGCATCCTCTCTAAAATAAAAACGTTCATAGTCGTCCGGATCAGCGACTTCCCTTGCCGCTCACAATAATTTTTACTTCGCGCAACTTCGAATATGCGCGACTTTGGCAAAGAAACGAGCTCAGAATTCGGCCATGCCCCTTTTTGTGATGAGGCGAAGAATGGCTGGCTCGCTGATGAAAAGAAAGGCAACGACCACGAAAAGGCTCATGGTCCCTCCCTAGATTGTTATGATGCGAGGCTTTTCCGGGGAGAACGCAAGGCCATTCCATTCACGCCCTCAATTTGAATGTCGGCTTGCCAGGGTAGAGCCAACTTATAATGGCTCCAAAGTGGCGTGTTTCACGATCGGCCCCATTAAGCACTATTATTAGAAGGATCATTTTATTCTGCATTATTCGGAATGCTATGTGTGATCAGCACGTTCATCTCGATCAAGATCGCAAGCATCTCCGCACTATGCTTCGAAATGATGAACTAAGAGCGCCAATTAATTCAAAATTACCAGGCGCCTCTTCATCAGATGACAGCATGGTAGACTACAAACAACTCATTAATGCGACAAGAAGTCACCGCAATGTGGCCCGGACGTGCTTGCGCATTTTGCCCGTTCATTCATTGAGAGAGACGCCAGCCCCGGGAGCGGGGACACGATATGATGCGCAAAAGGGCTCTTTGGACGAACGCCCTGACGCGAGATCGATCTTTGGCCCCCGTCACTCCCGCCGGTACGGCGGGCAAGCCGCCATCACCGCCGCGACAGGCCCAACAACCATGCCGACCCGTTCCCTCATGCGCGTTCAGGCAGAGCCCGCCCCTCCGAGGGGAGGCGCCTCGCGCTTCTTCTCGTCGCGCAATTTTCTGAAGATCATCGAGGATACGGGCGAGGTCGGGTTCTGGTCAGCCGACCTGCGATCGGGCACCCTCGACGCCACGCCGGGCCTCTACCGGATCCTGGGCCTGGAGCCGGCGGCGGAACTGCCCGTCGGCATCGTTCTCGACATGATCCATCCGGATGACCGGGCGGTCCATGGCGACCAGTTCGCCGTGCTGAATGCCGGGCAGCCGATCAATCGCGAGTTCCGCATCGTCCGTCCGGATCGGACGCAGCGCTGGATCCAGCACCGGGGTGAGGTCGCCCTCGGAACCGACGGCCGCCCGACCTACGGCATGGGCGTGGTGTTCGACGTGACCGCCCGTCATGACGCGATGCAGGCCGTGCTGCAGCGTCACGACCGGCTCAACGCCCTCGTTACGGTCACGGCGGCAGCCTTCTGGACCACGAACCATCAGGGCGAACTGAACGAGTGCGCCCAGTGGATGAACCTGACCGGGCAGAGCTACGCCCAGACCCGGGGCACGCACTGGGTGGATGCCGTCCATCCGGAGGACCGCGCCCGCACCCTGGCGGCCTGGACCACCGCCGTGCAGCACGCCTCAGCCTACAACACCGAGTACCGGATCCTCTGCGCGGACGGCATCTATCGTTGGTTCAACTCCCGCGCCGCGCCGGTGTTGAACAAGGACGGCTCCGTGCGCGAATGGGTCGGCATCTGCCTCAACGTGCCCGGCCAGAGCCGTTACGGCCAGCAGGGCGTGCTGACGCCCGACCCGGTGGAACCCGATTTTTCGGATCGCGCGCTCACCGCCGCGCAGGTCCGTGCCGCCCGGGGCATGGTCGGCCTGTCGAAGGAAGAGCTCGCCAAGATGGCGGGGGTCTCGATCTCGACCATCGTGCGTCTGGAGGATGCGAATTCCCCCGTCCGTCCGCGGCACGACACGGTGATGGCCGTGCGCCGCGCCCTGGAGCAGGCGGGCGTCGCCTTCACCTTCGACACGAACGCCAAGCCGGGCGTGCGCGAGGCGTGAGTCCCCTGAACGCCCCCCGTCGCGCGTTGACGCCGCGGCGGGGGAGGGCGTAGCCACGTCCGAACACAGGCGTTCGGGAGGGCGGCATGGGGCAGGATCACGACCATTCGCACGATCATGCATCCCATCATGCGCCCCCTGCGGAACGCTGGAAGCACGATGGCGTGCGGGTGATCCCCGGCGACAAGCTCGATGACAACACCGCCCAGACACCGGGCATGTACCGGCAGGCGGCGATCAACGCCGCCCGGGTCGGCGCGCAGAAGATCTGGGCGGGGACGGTCGCGATCCAGCCCGACGCCAAGACCGGCGTCCACCACCATGGCGCGCTGGAGAGCGTGATCTACGTCGTCTCCGGCCGCGCCCGGATGCGCTGGGGCGACCAGCTCGAATACGTCGCGGAAGCCGGGCCGGGCGACTTCATCTTCGTGCCTCCCTACGTGCCCCACCAGGAGATCAACGCCTCCACCGACGAGCCCCTGCATTGCGTGCTGGTGCGCTCGGACAACGAGGCGGTGGTGGTCAACATCCCGGATGTCGAGCCGGTTGAGCGGCCCGAGACCGTCCATTGGATCGATCCGATCCACAAGCACCCATGAGCAGCCCGGCGATGAACCCCGACCCGCAGGACGTCGCCGCGCGGCATGCGCGCTATGCCGATTCGGCCATTCGCGCGATCCTCGATTCCACCAAGACCATCGCGCTGGTGGGTGCCTCGGCCAATCCCGCCCGGCCGAGCTGGATCGTGCTGAAATACCTCCTGGACCGGGGCTATGCCGTCACGCCGGTCAATCCCGGCCTCGCCGGGCAGGACCTGCTCGGGCGCAAGGTGGCGGCGACCCTCGCGGAGGTTCAGGAGAGCCTCGGCGGAGCGCCGATCGACATGGTCGAGATCTTCCGCAATTCCGCCGCCGCCGGGCCGCTGGTGGATGAAGCGCTGGCCCTCGATCCCCTGCCTCGGGTGATCTGGATGCAGCTCGGCGTGCGCGACGACGAAGCCGCCGCCCGTGCCGAGGCGCGGGGCGTCACCGTCGTCATGAACCGCTGCCCGAAGATCGAGTACGGCCGCCTCTCCGGCGAGATCGGCTGGACGGGGGTGAATTCCCGCATCCTCAGCGCGCGCAAGCCCGTCCTCGCCAAGGGCGGGGTGCAGAAGCTCACCATCGCCGACCGCCGGACCCCACGCTCATAGCGACACGGTATCTTGATACCGCATCAGCGAACCTGCTCTCGGAACACGCGTTTTTACGTTTGCGTGCGCGGTTTGTGGTTGACCCGCCGGGCCGGCGCGGCTATTGAGCCGCCATCGCCGCCGCGTGTCCGCACGCGGCGGCTTGCTTTTCCGGCACCTGACGGGATTAGGCTATGAAGACCACCTCGCTGAAGCCCGCCGAGGTCGACAAGAAGTGGATCGTGATCGACGCGGAAGGCCTTGTGGTCGGCCGCCTCGCCTCGATCGTGGCGATGCGCCTGCGCGGCAAGCACAAGGCCGCTTACACGCCTCACGTCGACTGCGGCGACAACGTGATCGTTATCAATGCGGAGAAGGTGAAGTTCACCGGCCGCAAGTACAACCAGAAGAGCTACTTCTACCACACCGGCTACCCGGGCGGCATCAAGGAGCGTACGGCCAAGTTCATCCTCGAAGGGCGCTTCCCGGAGCGCGTCGTGGAGAAGGCCGTCGAGCGCATGCTCCCCCGTGGCCCGCTCTTCCGCCAGATCCTCGGCAACCTGCGCGTCTACAAGGGCGCCGAGCATCCGCATGAGGCCCAGCAGCCGCAGACGTTCGACGTCGGCGCCCTCAACCGCAAGAACGTGAGCGCGTGATCATGGCGACCCTTCAGTCCCTCGCAGACCTGAACCGGGCCAACACCGGCGCGGTCGATCCGGCCAACGAAGCCCCCGTCCACGTCCAGAAGCTGGACGCCCAGGGCCGGGCCTATGCCACCGGCAAGCGCAAGGACGCGGTCGCCCGCGTCTGGATCAAGCCCGGCACCGGCAAGGTCGTCGTCAACAAGCGCCCGGTGGAGACCTACTTCGCCCGTCCGGTGCTGCGCATGATCCTGCGCCAGCCGCTGGAGATCGCCGGCCGCGTCGACCAGTACGACATCACCGTCACGGTGGCGGGCGGTGGTCTCTCCGGTCAGGCGGGCGCCGTGCGCCACGGCCTGTCCAAGGCCCTGACCTACTACGAGCCGGAGCTGCGCGCCCCGCTGAAGCGCGAAGGCTTCCTCACCCGCGACGCCCGCGTCGTCGAGCGTAAGAAGTACGGCCGCGCCAAGGCTCGCCGCAGCTTCCAGTTCTCGAAGCGCTAAGTTTCGGCTTCCTTCACGCAGAGAAAGGGCGGTGCCGCGAGGCACCGCCCTTTTTCGTTTGGGGGCCGCTCCACCGCTGCGCTCGCAATGACGGAGGTGACACCCGCGCCGTCATCGCGAACGCAGTGAAGCGACCCAGGGCAGCGGTCCGCTTCCGAATGGGGCCGCATCCCCCTGGATTGCTTCGCTGCGCTCGCAATGACGGTCACTAGTCTACGGCCGGGCGTGGGCCGAGGTGCTCCAGACAGACCTCCCCGACGATCCGCTGAAGCGCATCGATGCGCGCGGCGAGCCAGTCCAGCTCCTCGGCGGTGATCGTGTAGTGGCGCGAGTAGCGCGCCTTCACATAGGCGTCGTGCAGCAGGTTGAACCGGCGCCGGCTGAGCCGGGTGTTGCGGGGCCATGCTTCGACCAACCGCCGGTCGGCCCCCTCGGCCATCGGGCGCAGCCGACGCAGGGCATGAAGCTGGGGGCTGTAGAGCGTCAGCACGAGTAACGTGCAGTGATAGAGGCCCTCTGTAGCTTGATGGAGATTGAAGGCCGCGTGCTTCAACTGCCCGTCCTGAATGGCCCGCCGAGCTTGGACACTCCAATACTGTGCATCGGGAAACCAAGTGTCGTAGTGGAGCCATGCCTCTTCATGGCGCATTTCCGGGGTGAGCGCCCCCGGCTCGGCTAGGGGAAACCCGGTCGCCTCGTAGAGCGTGATGCCATCGCGAAAGATATCGACGAAGAACGGCCGCCCGCGGGCGATCTGGTCGTTCACGTCCGCATGGCTATGAACGATAAGGCTGACCGACGCCGTATGGAACGACTTGAGCATTTCGATCTGGATGAACCGGTCCCGCACCGGGTCCCACAGGTCGACCTCGTCCACGAGGTCCTCGTGGTTCACCACCACCAGCAGGTCGTAATCCGAAAAGTAGCCGGAGGCCCGGTCCTCGACCCAATCGCCTCGGGCGTGGGAGCCGTAGAGGACGACGCGGACGATGCGCCCGCGCTTCTTCCTGCCGGACAGCTTGCCCGCCTGAAACGCCTCGAACTCCTCGAACAGGATCGCCACGGCTCGGGCGAGGTCCCGGCGCTTGGGGTGGGGCAGGTGGGCGAGACGGTCTTCGAGAATCATCGCGGCGTCGGTAATCTGCCCGTTCGGTAGATCATCGTCGCCGGTATGGCGAGCGCGGCGGCGCCGTTCCGCAGCGCCGCGCCCAGGAGGAGCGCCCTCAGGCGTGAACGGCCTTGGCCAGCTCGGCCTTCGACATCTTGGACCGGCCGGAAATGTCCTGCGCCTTGGCCTTCTTCATCAGCTCCGCCTTGGTCGGCTCGGTCTTGTCCGACGTCTTGCTCTCCTTGCGGGCCTTGGCCGATTTCTCGGCGACCGCCTTCGGCTGCTTCGAGAACTGCTTGCCCTTCTTGGTGTCGGCCCGCTTCTTGGCGGTCGATTCGGCGTATTCCTTGTCCGAAAGCTTCTCGCGGGCCTTCTTGGGCAGGTAGCGCTCGCCGGTCTTGCCGCTCTCCTTGCCCGACTTGGTGTCCCATTCCTCGTCGGTCCATTGCTGCAGGTGGTTGTCCTTGGACTTCTTGCCCGCGTAGCCGCCGCCTTCCTTCTTGTATTCGGCGCTCGCCATCTGCGCCTTGCGCGCCGACCATTGGCCGGGCTTGCCGCCCTTGTCGGATTTCGTGACCTCCTTCTTCACCTTTTCCCAGAGCTTGGGGTCGGTCTTCTTGGCGGTTCCGGCCATCGTCTCATCTCCTTCACGTGCACATGCGATTGCGCCGTCAAAGCGGAGGCACCCCCGGTGTTCCCGCGACCGATCGGCCGCCTGTGGATGGCGGGGGGCGTTGACAGGGGCCACGCCCTACCCCCACCTGCGCGGCGACAGGCCGGATCGAGGGTCCGGCATGCGAGGCGATGATGGCGAGCGTAGACGAGACGGCACGGCCGAGCGTGTTCATCGATGGCGAGGCGGGCACCACCGGCCTCGGCATCCGCGAGCGCCTGGAGCGCGAAGGCCGCGTGCGCCTCGTGAGCATCGCACCTGAGCACCGCAAGGACCCGGCCGCCAAGCGCGATCTCCTCGCTCAGGTGGACCTCGTGGTCCTGTGCCTGCCGGATGCGGCCGCCAAGGAGACCGTGGCTCTCGCCGACGGCCTGACCGGGGGCGGCCCGAAGATCCTCGACGCCAGCACCGCCCACCGGGTCGCCCCCGGCTGGACCTACGGCTTTCCGGAAATGGCGCCGGGGCAGGCGGAGGCCGTGGCGCAGGCCAAGCGCGTCGCCAATCCCGGCTGCTATCCGACCGGCGGCATCGCCCTCCTGCGGCCTCTGATCGAGGCGGGGCTGATCCCGGCCGATCATGCCGTCAGCGTCAACGCGGTCAGCGGCTACAGCGGCGGCGGCAAAGGGATGATCGAGGATTTCGAGGCAGGCCGCGCCCCGGCCTTCCAACTCTACGGCCTCGGCTTCGCGCACAAGCACCTGCCGGAATTGCAGCTCTATAGCGGGCTTACCCACCGGCCGATCTTCGTGCCCTCCGTGGGCAACTTCCGGCAGGGCATGCTGGTCAGCATCCCGCTGCACCTCGACACCCTGCCCGGCCGCCCGAAGGCGACCGATCTGGAGGCCGCCCTTGCCGACTGGTACCGGGGCCAGCCCCTGGTGCAGGTGGTGCCGGGCGCCGACGGCTCCCATCGGGAGAAGATCGAGCCCGAGGACCTCAACGACACGGACCGGCTGGAACTGCGCGTCTTCGGCTCGGCCGAGCACGGCCAGGCAGTGCTGGTCGCCCGCCTCGACAACCTCGGCAAGGGCGCTTCCGGCGCGGCGGTCCAGAACCTGTCGCTGATGCTGGGCCTGTAACGGGGTTTCCAGAGGACAGGTCCTTTGGTGGGGTCCAGGGGCGAAGTCCCTGGGTTGTCGTAGGGCTCCGCCCTACACCCGCCAAAGGGCAGGGCCCTTTGGGATCCCCATTTTCGGATTGCTTCCCGCTTCCGCGAGTCTATCTCGCTGCGGGGCGGGGTGTGACAGTACGGGAGAGAACGATGCCGAAGGCGATCCGGGTCTACGAGTACGGCGGCCCCGAGGTGATGAAGCTCGAGGACGTGCCGCTGGCCGAGCCGGGCCCCGGCCAGATCCGGGTTCGCCAGGAGGCGATCGGCGTCAACTTCATCGACATCTACTTCCGCACCGGCGCCTACAAGGCCGCGCAGCTCCCCTTCACGCCCGGCAAGGAGGGCGCGGGCACCGTGACCGCCGTGGGCGAGGGCGTGGCGCAGTTCAAGGTCGGCGACCGGGTCGCTTACGGCTCGGTGGCCGATGGCTGCTACGCCGAGGAGCCGGTGATCGCCGCCGCCGCCGCCGTGCCGATGCCGGACGGCATCGACGCGCAGACTGCCGCCGCGATGATGCTCAAGGGCCTCACCGCCGAGTACCTGCTGCACCGGACCTACCGGGTGAAGCCCGGCGACACGATCCTCTGGCACGCGGCGGCGGGCGGCGTCGGCCTCATCGCCTGCCAATGGGCCAAGCATCTCGGTGCCACGGTGATCGGCACCGCAGGCAGCGAGGAGAAGGCCGAACTCGCCAAGGCGAATGGCTGCGATCACGTCATCCTCTACCGCAGCGAGGACGTGGCCAAGCGCGTGCGGGAACTGACCAACGGCAAGGGCGTGCCGGTCGTCTATGACGGCGTCGGCCAAGCGACCCTGATGGGCTCGCTGGACAGCCTCGCCCCCACCGGCCTGCTCGCGAGCTTCGGCTCGGCCTCCGGGCCGATCAGCGGGCTCGATCTCGGCCTGCTCGCGGCCAAGGGCTCGCTCTTCGTCACCCGGCCGACGCTTGCGACCTTCGCGGGCCAGCGCCCGGTGCTGGAGGAGGCCGCTGCCAACCTCTTCGGCGCCGTCCGCTCCGGCGCGGTGAAGATCGCCGTGAACGCCGTGCGGCCGCTGGCCGAGGCGCAAGAGGTGCATCGCGACCTCGCGGGCCGCGAGACCACCGGCTCGACGGTGATGGTGCCGTAAGGCCCGCCCCGTGAAGCCGGACCCCGCCGACCTGCTCCTCGTCATCGATGTGCAGGTCGATTTCCTCCCCGGCGGGGCGCTTCCCGTGCCGGACGGCGACGCCGTCGTCCGGCCGGTCAACGCGTTACAGCAGCGGTTCCGGCACATCGCACTGACGCAGGATTGGCATCCGCCGGGGCATGTCTCGTTCGCGACGAGCCATCCCGGCCGGGAGCCGTTCCAGACGGTGACGCTCGGCTACGGCGAGCAGGCCCTGTGGCCGGAGCATTGCGTGCAGGGGAGCGTGGGCGCCGCCTTCGCGCCGGGGCTCGAGACGAGCCGCGCCGGCCTGATCGTGCGCAAGGGCCTCAACCCCCGCCTCGACAGCTATTCCGCCTTCCTCGAGGCGGACCGGACGACCCGCACCGGGCTCGCCGGGGCCCTCCACGAGCGGGGCATCCGTCGGGTCGTCCTGTGCGGTCTCGCGACGGATTTCTGCGTCCTGTGGAGCGCGCTCGACGCGCGGGAAGCCGGGTTCGAGGTGCTGGTGGTGGAGGATGCCGTGGCGGGCATCGACGTGCCCTCGTCGGCGGGCGGCTCCGTCGCCGCCGCCTGGGCGCGGATGGAGGCCCTCGGCATCGGCAGGATCGGGATGGCCGATATCAGCTGACGGCTAAGAGCCGCAGGGCCGGGACGCGTTGCGAGAACCGGAGTTGCCCCTGTTCATCAGGAGGCGACATGTCCGACAAGCACCCGAAGACCACCACACCGACCGATGCCGACCTCAAGGGCAACCCCGGCATCGGCACCTCGAAGGGCATGGCCGGGGCGGACCCGGAAGAGCTGGAAGCCGATTCCACCTTCGAGGGTGATGTCGAGAACGAGACGACTCCGGAAGGCGGCGTCGATCCGAACCACCGGCCGCGCAAGAACAAGTAAGGGGCCGGGGAGGCGCGGCCTCCCCTCGCTCTACAGGCCGAGGCCGAGCTGAGCCGGAGCCTCGTCCTCTTCACCCTGCGAGAAGCCGGAGAGCGAGACGCCGATCAGCCGGGCGGTCCGGCGCAGGGGCAACAGGCCGCGCAGGAGTTCGAGACCGATCCGCTCAAGGCTGTCCCGATCAGGCACCGGGGCCGACAGGGAGCGGGCACGGGTCACGAGGGAGAAATCCGAGAATTTGAGCTTCAGCGTCACCGTGCGTCCGCGCATGGCCTTCGCCTCGGCGCCACGCCAGACCTTGTCCACCATCGGCGCCAGCCGCTCGGCCAGCACCTCGTAGGCGGCCGTATCGTCGGAGAAGGTGGTCTCGGCGCCGATCGACTTGCGGATGCGGTGCGCCCGTACCGGCCGCTCATCGATGCCCCTCGCGACGGCGTGGTAGTAGCTGCTGGACGAGCCGAAGGTCTCCTTCAGCCGCTCCAGGCTCCAGGCGCGCAGGTCAGCGCCGGTCTCGATGCCGAGCCGCTTCATCTTGGCCTCGGTCACGGGCCCGACGCCATGGAAGCGCCCGATCGGCAGCTCCGCCACGAAATCCGGGCCCATGGCCGGGGTGATGACGAACAGGGCGTTCGGCTTGCGGTGGTCCGAGGCGACCTTGGCCAGGAACTTGTTGTAGGACACCCCCGCCGAGGCCACGAGGCCGGTGCGCTCCAGGATTTCGGCGCGGATCGCCTTCGCCACCGCCGTCGCGGTGGGCAGCCCCAGTAGGTTCTCGGTGACGTCGAGATAGGCCTCGTCCAGGGCGACCGGCTCGATGATCTCGGTATGCCGGGCGAAGACGGCGCGGATCTCCTCCGAAACCTGCCGGTAGACCTCGAAGCGCGGCTTCACGAAGACGAGGTCCGGGCAGAGCCGCCGCGCGGTCGCCCCCGGCATGGCCGAGCGCACGCCGAAGGGTCGCGCCTCGTAGCTCGCGGCCATCACCACGCCCCGCTCCCGCGCGCCGCCCACCGCGAGCGGCTTGCCGCGCAACGACGGGTCGTCGCGCTGCTCCACGGAGGCGTAGAACGCGTCCATGTCGATATGGATGATCTTCCGGAGAGGCTGCGCCTCCATCGCCGGATCGCCCCTCGATGTTCCCGGTCCGTTCAATGACAACCACGGGGGAGGTGGGTCAAGGTTGTCGATCAGCGTTCCCGCCGGAACGGCCAGTCGATCAGCCCGCCGGCCCAGAGGGCGGCCCAGACGAAGACCGGCTGAAACGCGAGCCGGGGGCCGTGATACCACCACGAATCCGGGATGCCCGCGATGTGGATGTGCTCGACGGCGTGCTTCACGTTGGCTGGGTAGACGCACACCGCATAGAGGGCGAGGCCGATGGCGGCAGCCTTCCGCGTCGCCGGAATGAGCAGGCCGAGCGCCCCGGCCAGTTCGCACAGGCCGGTCGCCTGGATGACGAGCCGGGGCTCGGGCACCCAATCCGGCATCAGCGGCAACATCGCGTCGGTGGCGACGAGGTGCACCACGCCGATGAAGGCGTAGACCCCGGCGAGCCCCCAACGCAGGATCGTCCGTCCCCGGCCCTCGCTCACGCGACCTCCTCCGCAGCGACGCCGCAGGATTCCGCAACCGCCGCGCGCAGGGCCGCGCGCAGGCGGGCGAAGGCCGGATGGCCCGCGCTGTCGAACCCCATGCCGCCGATCGCGCCGACCGGCGCCAGCAGGCGCAGGGAATTGGTGACGAACACCGCCCGCGCCGCGAGCAGATCATCCGGGCTCAGCGATCGCTCCTCCACGGACAGCCCGCAAGCCGGGGCCAGGGTCAGCACCTGCGCCCGGACGATGCCCGCCAGCACGCCGTCCGAGAGGGGTGGGGTCACGAGGGCTAGCGCCTCTCCGTCCGAACCCTCCGCGTCATTGCGAGCGGAGCGAAGCAATGACGGGGGCAGGAGGCAGAACACATTGCCCGTTCCGGCGCAGGCGACATGGCCCTTGGTGTTCAGGAACAGGGCCTCGTCGAAGCCCTGCCGTGCCGCCTCGCCCGCCGCGAGCACGGCGTCGAGATAGCCCAGCGTCTTCAGCCGTGCGGCCGGGGACGTGTCGTTGCGGGCGATGCCGGTCGGCAGGAGCCGCAGGGGAGCGAAGGCGATGGCCCGGCCGCTCGGGGCGGCCGTGGCGAAGAGGGTCGGGTGGGCGACGTCCGGCGGCTTGAGGCCGCGCGGCCCGGCCCCCCGGGTCAGGGTGGTGCGGATGGCGAGCCGGTCGCCGCGGGTCGCGAGGGCGCGCATCGCTGTGCGGATTGCGTCCGCCCCGGTGGGAATGGCGAGGGCCGCCGCCCCGGCGACGAGGCGGGCGACATGCTCCTCCTCGAAGGCGATCCGGCCGTTCAGGGCAAGCGCCGTGTCGAACAGCCCGTCGCCGAGGGTCAGGCCCCGGTCGGCATGGTCGAGGGGCGCGCTGGTGCCCTCGATCACATGCCCGTCACGCCACAGCATCGCGCGTGTCCTCCCGCCATGCGCGGGCGAGGTCGAGGAAGTTGGCGAAGAGGGCGTGGCCGTTCTCGGTGAGCACCGATTCCGGATGGAACTGCACACCGTAGGTCGGGTGATGGCGGTGGGAGAGGGCCATCACCTCGCCCTCGTCCGAGACGGCATCGACCGCGAGGTGGTCCTCCATGCCGGGCTGCGGCGTCACCACGAGGGAGTGGTAGCGCGCCACGGGCATCGGCGCGGGCAGGCCCGCGAACAGGCGTCGGCCGTCATGGGCGATGGGCGTCGCCTGCCCGTGCAGGGGGCGCCGCGCCCGCTCGACCTTGCCGCCGAAGGCCGCGCCGATGGCTTGGTGGCCGAGGCACACGCCGAGGATCGGCAGGCTGCCCGACAGGTCGCGGATCGCGGGCAGGGACACCCCGGCCTCGGCCGGGCTGCACGGGCCGGGCGAGACCACCAGGGCCTCCGGCGCCAGCGCGCGGATGCCCGCGACGTCGAGGGCATCGTTGCGCACCACGCGCACCGTCTGCCCCAACTCCTCGAAGTAGCGGACGACGTTGAAGACGAAGGAATCGTAATTGTCGAGGACGAGGATCATGCGAAGGCCCTGAAGACGCGCTCGGCCTTGGCCAGGGTTTCGTCGTATTCCGGTCCCGGCTCGGACAGCAGCGTCACGCCGCCCCCCGCCTGAAGCACGGCCGTGCTCTCGTCCATGAACACGGTGCGGATGGCGATGGAGGTGTCGAGATCCCCATCGAAGCCGATCCGGCCGATGGCGCCGCAATAGATCTCACGGGCGTCGCCCTCGATCTCCGCGATGATGTCCATGGCGCGGATCTTCGGCGCCCCGGTGATCGACCCGCCGGGGAAGGTCCGCTCTAGGAGGTCGAGCCCGTCGAGCCCGTCGCGCAACGTCCCCGTGACCACCGAGACGAGGTGGTGCACGCCCGCATAGGTCTCCAGCCCGCAGAGCACGGGCACGTCCACGCTCCCCGGCTCGCAGACCCGCGACAGGTCGTTGCGCAGGAGATCGACGATCATCACGTTCTCGGCCCGGTCCTTGGCCGAGGCGGCGAGCCCCTCGGCGGCGGCGCGGTCTTCCTCCGGGTCGGGCAGGCGCTTGGCGGTGCCCTTGATCGGCCGGGTCTCGACATGGCGCCCGTCGAGCCGCACGAACCGCTCCGGCGAGGAGGAGGCGACCGTCAGCCCCTCGAATTCCTGGTAGGCGCCGAAGGTCGCCGGGTTGGTCTCGCGCAGGCGCCGGTAGAGCGCGAAGGGGTCGAAGCCCGGCGGCAGGTCCGCCGTGAACCGCTGGGCGATGTTGGCTTGGTAGATGTCGCCCGCGCGGATGTAGGCTCGCACGGTTTCCACCGCATCCTCATAGGCTTGGCGATCGAAGTTCGATCGCCACGCAAGCATGCTGGAGGCTTCGTCCCGCCGGGGGGCGGCGGCGTCCTTCAGGAGTTCGGCGAAGTGCGCGAGCCGGGCCTGCGCCCTTGCCTCGCGAGCCTCCGGCGTCGTCTCGGGGAAGCCCGTGGCCAGGAGCCGGGCGGTGCCGGCGGCATGATCGAGGACGAGCACCGTGTCGTAGAGGTCGAGGGCGATGTCGTCGGTCAGCCCGGCCCGGCGGGCGGGAGCCGCCACCTTCTCCAGGCTGGCACCGAGATCGTAGGCGAAATAGCCGATCGCCCCGCCGGGGAAGGGCTGGGCCGGATCGGCCGGGAGCCGGTAGGGGGCAAGGCAGGCGCGCAGGGCGTCGAACGGTCCGCCGGGAACGGGGCGCCCGTCCAGGGTCGCCTGACCGTCGCGGAAGCGGAACCGGGCAAACGGATCGGCCGCGACCACGGAGAGGCGGCCCAGCGCATCGTGGCGCATGGCGCTGTCGAGCAGGGCGAGCCCCGGCAGGGAGCGCAGCCGCGCGGCGGCGGCGATCGCATCGATCGGGGGCAGGTCTCGGGTCCACATGAACCGGGTTCGCGCCTTCGTCATACGGCATCCCTCCGCGCCGTCCGGACGCCCTCGCACAAGCGATGCCTCGGGGGAAGCGGGGGCATCCGCGACCCGGCCTCGCACAGCCGGGCGGAAACCGCTATATCGGGGCCAATCCCGAAGACTGCCAGCGTCCCCGCAGCGCCTCAGCCGCGCGGGCCGCGCCGCATCCGAAGCCGACAATGACCAGCACGCTCTCGCCCGACAGCAAGCCTGCCTCCCCGGGCGCCCCGAAAATCTCCTTCGTCTCCCTCGGCTGCCCGAAGGCGCTGGTGGATTCCGAGCGGATCCTGACGCACCTGCGCGCGGAAGGCTACGAGCTCGCCCGCAAGCATGACGGAGCGGACGTCGTCATCGTGAACACCTGCGGCTTCCTCGATTCGGCGAAGGCGGAATCGCTCGCCGCCATCGGCGAGGCCATGGCCGAGAACGGCCGGGTCATCGTCACCGGCTGCATGGGCGCGCAGCCGGAGGAGATCCGCGAGAAGTACCCGGACCTGCTCGCCGTCACCGGCCCCCAGGCCTACGAATCGGTGGTGGCGGCGGTGCACGAGGCGGCGCCTCCGGCCCACGATCCGTTCCTGGACCTCGTGCCGCCGCAGGGCATCAAGCTGACGCCGCGCCACTACGCGTATCTGAAGATTTCGGAGGGCTGCAACAACCGCTGCAGCTTCTGCATCATCCCGAGCTTGCGCGGCGACCTCGTGAGCCGCCCGGCGGCGGACGTGCTCCGCGAGGCCGAGAAGCTGGTGAAGGCCGGCGTGAAGGAGCTACTGGTCGTCTCTCAGGATACGAGCGCCTACGGCCTCGACATCCGCTACGCGGAGAGCCCCTGGCGCGACCGGCAGGTGCGCGCCCGCTTCTACGACCTCGCCAAGGAACTCGGAGAGCTCGGGGCCTGGGTGCGGCTGCACTACGTCTACCCGTACCCCCACGTGGACGAGGTGATCCCGCTCATGGCGGAGGGGAAGGTGCTCCCCTACCTCGACATGCCGCTTCAGCATGCGAGTCCGTCCGTCCTCAAGCGGATGCGCCGCCCCGGCAACCAGGAGAAGCAGCTCGACCGGATCCGGGCGTGGCGCGCCGCCTGCCCGGACCTCGCGATCCGCTCGACCTTCATCGTCGGCTTCCCCGGCGAGACCGAGGCCGAGTTCGAGGAGCTGCTCGAATGGCTGAAGGAGGCCAAGCTCGACCGCGTCGGCTGCTTCGAGTTCGAACCTGTGGCAGGTGCCACCGCCAACGCCATTGCCGAGCCGGTGCCGCCAGAGGTGAAGGCCGAGCGCAAGCGCCGCTTCATGGAGACACAGAACGCCGTCGCCCTGCGCCTGCAGAAGGCCAAGGTCGGCAAGCGGATGCCGATGATCGTGGACGCGGTCGAGGGTGGGGTCGCGCGCGGCCGGTCCAAGGCCGACGCGCCGGAGATCGACGGTACCGTCCATGCGAGCTTCCGCCGCCCGGTGCGCGTGGGCGACATCGTCTCCGTCAAGATCGACCGGGCCGAGGCCTACGACCTGTATGGCAGCGTGACCTGAGAAGCCGCGCCCCGTGACCGGCGCGCTCCTCCTCGCCCTGCTGCCGATCGCCCTGCTGATCGCCCTCGGTGCCGCCCTGCGCCGGGCGCGGTTCCTGGCCGAGAGTTTCTGGCCGCAGGCGGAGCGGCTCGGCTATTACGTGCTGCTGCCGAGCCTGTTCATACACGGGCTCGCCACCGCGCGGCTCGACGGAGTACCGGTCCTCACTCTCGCGGCCGTGCTCGTCGGCTCGACGGTCGCGGTCGCCCTCGTCCTGCTCGCCCTGAGGCCGCGCCTTGCCCTCGACGGAGCGGCGTTCACTTCGGTGTTCCAGGGCGGGATCCGCTTCAACAACTATGTCGGAGTCTCGGCGGCGGCGGGCCTGTTCGGCGCGCAGGGGATCGCCCTCGCGGCGGTGGCCAACGCGGCCATCGTGCCGACCGTGAACATCCTGTGCGTGCTGGTCTTCGCGTGGTTCGGGTCCGGGGGGCGGCTGGCTCCGGCTGCCATCCTCCGGCAACTCGCCCTCAACCCCCTCGTCGTCGCCAGCGCCATCGGCATCGCCCTCCAGGCCACGGGACTGACCCTGCCCCCCGGAATCGAGCCGGTGCTGAAGGCCCTCGGGCAGGCCTCCCTGCCCCTTGGGCTTCTCTGCGTCGGCGCCGCGCTGGATTTCGGCACGGCCCGGACCTGGATCCGGCCGCTCGCCGTCACCTCGGCGGTGAAGTTCGGGCTGATGCCGCTGGCGACGGTGCTCGCCTGCCTCGCGCTCGGCCTGCGGGGCCCGGCGGCGGCCACGGCCCTGCTGTTCCAGGCGCTGCCGACCGCCTCCTCCTCCTACATCATGGCCCGCCAACTCGGCGGCGACGCACCGCTGATGGCGGGCATCATCGCCCTCCAGACGGTGCTCGCAGGGGCGGCCCTGCCGCTGGTGCTGCTGCTGCTCGAGGGAATCGCCGTGTGAGGCAAACGACCCGAGCGCCGACCCGGCGCTGTTGGAGCTTATCCCTTCTCCCCGCGCTTCACCGTCTGCCACGCGGCCTCCATCGCGGCGAGGTCGGAGCGGCCGAGTTCGCCGCCATCCGCGCGCAAGGCCTCGGCCATGGCGCGAAAGCGGCGCTCGAACTTGGCGGTGCCGTCACGGAGGGCCGCCTCGGGGTCGATGCCCGCATGGCGGGCGAGGTTGGCGACGGAGAACAGGAGGTCGCCGATCTCCTCCGCGAGCGGTCCCTTGTCGCCGAGCGCTAGGGCCTCGGCGACCTCGTCGGTCTCCTCGCGGACCTTGTCGATGACCTGGGCGGCCTCGTCCCAGTCGAAGCCGTAGGAGGCCGCCCGGCGGGAGACCTTCTCGGCGCGCGTGAGGGCGGGGAGGGCGAGGGCGACGTCACCGAGCGGATCTGGCGCCTTGGCGGGCTTGGCAGCCCGCTCCTGCGCCTTGATCGCCGCCCATTGCGCCTCGACCTCGGCCGGGTCGCGCCGGGGCGAGCCGGGGGGCAGGAGCGTGCCGTCCGCCTCGAAGACATGCGGATGGCGGCGGATCAGCTTGGCGGCGATGGCGCGGGCCACGTCGTCGAAGGCGAAGCTGCCCTCCTCCTCCGCCATGCGGGCATGGAAGACCACCTGCAGCAGCAGATCGCCCAATTCGTCGCGGATCTCGTCCCGGTCGCCCCGCTCCACGGCGTCGGCGACCTCGTAGGCTTCCTCGATCGTGTAGGGGGCGATGGTCTCGAAGGTCTGCGCCACATCCCAGGCGCAGCCGCGCTCGGGATCGCGCAGATCCGCCATGAGGCGCAGCAGAACCTGGATCGGGCTGTCCGGGGGAATCGTCACGGGTGAGGCCGTCCGCTGTTCTTGGGCGGTCCGGTCTAGCACCTTCCGCGGCGGTGCATCAGAAGCCCGGCGTGGTCATCCCGTCTCGCTCGCGCACCCGCTCGGCCTGGAAATCCGCGAGGTAGGCGGTGAGGCGATCGCCCGCGACCCGATCGCCGCACTGGACCCAGAGTGGCGCGGGGAGGGCGCGGGAGGGCAGGCGCAGGAGAAAGAGTTCGGCGGCGCGGGCCGCGTCGCGCTCGGTTCCCGAGGCGAGGAGCCGGGCACCGGCCGGAGTGCCGATCAGGATCGCGATGGTGGCGGGGGACTCGCTCATGGCCTGTCAACGACTCGACACAGCGTTCCGTTGCGCTCCTCCGATGTCGCGCCTGCCGCTGCGCGACGAGCGCGACAAGCCGTGATCGGTCTTGGTCCAGTGATGGGGCGCGCGGACCAGTTCGGCCACGGCGCGATAGGCCGCAACGCTGACGAACACGAAGTAGACGGGCAGCAGGAGCAGGACCTTGTACAGGTCGCGCCAACCGCGTCGGCGGCACCCGAGGAAGGCCGGGGCGACCATGGCGGCGAGACCCGCCAGCAGCAGGGTCAGCGCAAGACCGGTGGCGATGTTGTCGAGGAGGGTCGGAGCGGGGCCGAGCCGTCCGGCCAAGGCATCCCGGGCGACTAGGACGAGGCAGACCGGATAGGCGAGCGCTGAGAGGACGGTGCCGGGGACGAGGGCGAGGAAGGTCAACGCCCCGAGGGGGCCGAGGCGGGACAGGAGGGCGAGGGGCCGCCGACCGTGAACGAGGCTCGTCTGCAGGTAGCCCTTCAGCCAGCGGGTGCGCTGGCCGGTCCAACGCGGCAATCCCCGCGCCGTCTCCTCATAGGTCGCGCTCGGCAGATCCCCCGTCCGGTAGCCCGCCAGGGCGAGGCGAATGCCGAGATCGGCATCCTCCGTGACATTGTAGGCATCCCAGCCGCCCAATTTGCGCAGGACATCCGTCCGCAGATGCATGGTGGTTCCGCCGAGGGGCAATATTAGGCTCCACCAGTGTTCACCAGGGCTCTTAACGCCTCGCGATGAGCATTACACAGCATCACACTTGTTCACTGTAGTTCACACAGCTACATTGGACAGATATTGGACAGGATGATCACGATGGCCAAGCGCGTGCGCGATACCGTCCTGGATTCTCCGACTGCGAGGTCGAAGCTGAAGGTGCAGGCAAAACCTTACTTCCGCGCCATCGATCGCGGTCTCCACCTCGGATACCGCAAGGGCAAAACTGGGGGCACGTGGGTCGCACGTCGCTATCTCGGCGAGGAGCGATATGCCGTCGAGGCGCTGGGCCGAGCCGATGATCGTCAGGCGGCCAACGGCAGCACTGTTCTCACCTTTCAGCAGGCTCAGGACCGCGCGCGCGGCAGGATCAAAGAGTTAGAAGAGGCCGAACGCATCGCGGCGCTTGGACCTACGATCACGGTGCGCAACGCTATCACTGCCTATATTGAAGTCTGCGAAACCAGAGAGGCGAAGAACAAGAATGGTGTGGCGCTTAGGCGGCACACCCGCTGTCGGCTGACAAAGCATGTGCTTTCCGATGAAGCGCTGTCCGCCAAAGCGTTGCAGGCGCTCACAGTCGATGACCTGCAAAGCTGGCGCGCTCACGCTTCTACGGCACTTGCCGATGGCAGTATCCGCCGGATCACCAATGATTTTCGAGCAGCACTTTATGCTGCGATCCGGCGGCAGGCTGACAAACTTCCCGCGACGATTACGACGACGATCCGCAATGGCCTAACCCCTCCAACGGCTTCCGCTCCCGTCGCACGCAACGCTCAGATCCTCCCGGATGCAGATGTCCGCCGCATTGTCGCGGCGGCGGCCGTGGTGGACGCCGAAAGTGGTTGGGACGGCGATTTGCAGCGCCTCGTTTTGGTGCTGGCTGCCACCGGGCTGCGGTTCTCCCAAATTATTCGGATGACCGTCGCGGACGTTCAAATGGAACAGAACCGACTCATGGTGCCGGTGAGCCGGAAAGGCACCGGCCGTCGCCCGACTTCTCACATCGGGGTTCGCGTGGCGCCTGATGTGATTGCTGCGCTCCGTCCAGCCGTAGTCGGTCGTCGCGGAACGGAACCGCTGCTCCTGCGTCCGAAGTGGCAAATGGTGACAGTGAGGGAATGGAGGAAAGTCGATCATGTCCCGTGGCAGGAGGCTACCGAGATGCGCTACGTCTGGCGCGCGATCTTGGAGAAGGCTGGCCTGCCGGGCGATGTCGTACCTTACGCCTTGCGGCACAGCAGCATAGTCCGTGGCCTGCGGGCCAATTTGCCCGTCCGCCTCGTCGCCGCACTCCACGACACCTCCACCGCGATGATTGAGGCGCACTACTCCGCATACATCGTCACGGCTTTGGACGAGCTGGCAGCGCTGGCCGCAGTCTCCCTCGTCACGCCCTCTCCGGCGCAACTGCGGAGCGTGGGATGAATGAGGCCCTGACCATCCCCGGATGGGTCCCAGATGGAGTGCGCCTCATGTACGAGGTGGGTCCGCTTAAGAACGAATGCGCCCGGCGTCTGCTGACAGACCCGCGTATGAAGGCGGCATGGACTGAACTGCGGAAACTAGTTCCGCGAGGCGATGCACCGACACCGAGCTACCATCCTCCGTCCTCCTACATGCAAGAGAGATCGAAATTCATAAGCCCAGGCTGCTCACCAGAAAAATACAATGATGTCGGCGCACCATTAAGTGATTTCGACCGATTAGCTGCGGCTTTGTATTATCAGGTCATTCTCACGCTTAGCCAAATTGAGAAGCCTATGACCTGGACAGTCGCCGAGGCGAGAGATATGGCGAAGCCTTATCTCGAAGCAGTCAAACTATGCGATGATTCAATTAAAATCGAGTCAATTCCATCTTGGGGCAATCCGCCACGTCTCCTCAACGAAGAAATTGTCAGCGCTCTCAAGGCAACGAGAGATTATTTGTTCGATCAGGCCCAAATTCGCCTCATGGCGAACAATCCGCGTGTCCTTGAAAGTCACGAAACGTCCGATCCACTACGGGCGCATGCCAGATCAATAGCTACGATGGTACGCGATCTTTTTGGGCCGTTCCCCAAAGATTTCCCGCATGCCCCGGTAACCCGGATCTTCATGGTGAGCCTCAATGAGAATGGCGACATCGACGCTATGAAGAGACGAGTAGTGAAGTGGTGTCAGGCCGGGCCCGTCCCCATAAGCATCACAACTAAAGGGGCCCTACCCCAATAAGTTTTTCGCCGTTCGGGGCATTATGAGCGCTGTCGCGGCAGGCTAATTCGACTCCACCAAGCCCCTTGTGGATTTGCGGAGTTAGCCAATGCCTCGCAGGAGTTTTCAGCTTCCGACAGAGACCTCCGTCGCAACCAACCCAAAGCCGGTTCGAGATTTTCGAGCAGAAGATACGGGTGCCTACAGCATCTCTGAGTTCTGCTTCCGCAACAAGATCGGCGAAAGCTCTTACTTTTACATGAGAGCTATCGGGCGTGCGCCTAAGACTACGCGCGTCGGACGGAGAGTTATTATCTTTTCGCAGGATGAGATGGCTTGGCGCCAGAGCATTCAGGACAACCCGCTTCCGGCCTCGCTCCGTCGCGCCGCTGAAGCTGCTGCTGAGCAGGAGGCTGCTTGAGCCATGAAGAAACCCGCGCATCGCGGGGCGACGGCGGGTCTCTCAAATTGCGTCCGGCAAGATCGCTTTGAGAGATATGCGCCAACCGAGGCGCCTCGGCAAGCCCCCTATCTCATCAGCCGCTTTGGATTGACGCCATCTATCGCTGGCGTTGTGGCCGAACTGGCTTTCGCGACCTCTGACACATGGAGGGCGACGCGATGAGCAGCGATACCCTCCTCAACATCCTGCGCGAGACCGACGCACGACTGTTGGCAGCCCAAGATGGCGCCGAGGTTCGGAAGATTGGCATCGATCATGTCCGAGCGCTTGGCGTCGATTTCGCCGCGACGGTTTATCTTCAGATCTCATCTAGTCCGAGCCTCACGCCGACGCAGCAGAGTATCTTCTTGATGCGGGCTATTGGCGGCTTGAAGGCGGCAATTGAATCGTCGTTCGTGACGCAGAAGGTTCGGGACGCCAGTCTTCTCGCTGATCATTTGGAGGCGGTGGAGATCGGCTTCTTCACCCAGTTCGATAAGCTGATGACGATGGCGCAGATGGGAGGCCGGGCATGAGCACCCCTCCCGAACTCTGCATCGTCGCGATTGACCCCGGCCTGACCGGCGCGGTGGCCTTCTACTTCCCTGCCGTCCCCGAACGCGTGTCCGTCGAGGACATGCCGGTGGTGAACGGCGAGGTAGACCCGCACACCTTGGAGCGGCGGATCAAGCAACTCGGCCCGACGCTCGCGGCTATCGAGCGGCAAGGCCCGCAGCCTCGCGACGGCTGCCGACAGGCATTCGGCATCGGCTCGGCCTTCGCCACGGTGAAGACCGTCGCCGCACTCTGCCATCTGCCGATCCATCTCGTGACGCCATCCGTCTGGAAGCGGCATCACGGAATCCTCGCGGCTGCCGATCCGAAAGAGGCAAGCCGGGCGCTTGCCCTCCGGTTGTTCCCGGCTTCGGCCGAGAGCTTCAGCCGGAAGAAGGACCACGGGCGCAGCGATGCTGCCCTGCTTGCTCGGTTCGCCGCCGACACCTTCGCAAAGGGAGGTGCCGCATGAAGCCGTCAACGACTGAGCCCGACCGGATCGCCCTAGCCCGCCTCAACTTCGAGGCCATCGGAGAGGCGGCTGAACTCGCCGCGAACTATGCGGACATGGCCGTGCGGTTCGCGGCTGTGAACGATGCGCGCGGCGCTGCCTATGCCCTTCGGTGCGCCGGAGCCTCGCTGCTCACGGCTACCCAAGCCGTCGAGATGCTGCGCCCGCCCTCTGGCCGACGAGGAGGCGCTTGATGTCCGAGCGTGCTTACAACGGCCCGACAATGGACACGGCCAATCCATTCCACGGTTGGCCGGGACCGGACCCAGACATCCTGCGTCGGCCTAAGCAGCGGCCGGAGTCCCGTCTCGGTGACAGGCTTCGCGCCGGGGCGGCCTTCGCTCTCCGCTGGCACGGCGATGCTGATCCGAATGCCGACCGCGCATGGTTGGTGCGGGACCTGATCCCAGAGACCGGCAAGGGGCTGGCCTCTGGTCAGTGGGGCGCTGGCAAAACCTTTGCGGTTCTCGATCTTGGTGCGTCGGTGATGACCGGACAGCCGTTCGCCGGTCGGAAGGTTGCTCGGCAAGGCGGCGTCCTCTTCATCGCCGCCGAGGGAGCCTACGAGATCCCTATCCGCCTTCGGGGCCTCGTTCAGGGCAAGCTTGGGCCGGAGGCGCCGGAGCGGTTGCCATTCGCTTGGATCGAAGAATGCCCCCGCCTTCTCGATGCCGATGCGGTTCCGCAGTTGGTGGCGGTTGCGACGATGGCGGCCGAGCACTTGGCCGAAGCCTTCGACCTGCCGCTAGCCTTGGTCGTGGTCGATACGGTAGCGGCAGGCGCTGGGTTCATGGACGAGAACTCGGCCGCCGAAGCGCAGCGTGTGATGAACGCGCTGGAAGCCATCAGCCACAAGACCGGCGCCTTCGTCCTCGGCGTCGATCACTTCGGCAAGGCCCTTGAGACTGGCACTCGTGGAAGCTCCGCGAAGGAATCTGCCGCCGACGTCGTGCTGGCTATGCTCGCTACTCGCGACGAGGCTGGCAGCATAAGCAACACCCGCATGGCAATCCGCAAGGTTCGCGGCGGGCGGTGCGGATACGAGATCCCTTATGCCCTCGACGTCGTGACCGTTGGCGAGACCTACGACCGCGAGCCGATCACCACCTGTATCGTCAACTGGCAGACAGATCGGGTCTCGGCGGCGGCAGTTGCGGTAGCCAAAGAGCGGTGGCCTACCTCGCTGAAGGTTTTCAGGGAGGCGCTGCTTTCCAGCCTTGCTGATCATGGCATCCGCGCGTGGCCCTACGGAGCCGACCAGGGCGAGGTTCGCGCCGTCCCCCTGCAAACCGTGCGCGCCAGCTTCAACGACATCTACCCGGCAGACGGCGACGACGATGCCAAGCGCGCGGAAGCCAAGCGGAAGGCATTCAAGCGTGCCGTCGATACCTGTCTAGGCCGCAGTCTGATCGGCTCGGTCGCACTGAGCGGCATCGACCACCTCTGGCTGAAACCGAGCACGGACTAACCGGACATCCGAGACCGGACAGACAGGACACTCCCTAGTGTCCTTGTCCTGTCCGTCCGGAAACGGACACGCAGACATCCGGGACATTTGTCCGGTTTGTCCGGTTTGTCCGGTCGTTGAGACGGTCGTGATCGGGCCTTTGATGGCGCCCGGGAAGCCAAGCAGTTCGCCGGTTTTTGCTGGCAAATCTCGCAGCATTGCCGTCTCACGGCGAATAAACAGCTAAGTGGAGCGCAGTGAAACGTTATGCGCCAATGACTTAGCGCTCGATCTAAACTATCTTACCCAACGAATGTCTAATAAGGCGCGCGGGTCGGTGGCAGATAGCCCGAACATTGTTGCGCAGAAGCCGTCGCATCGAAGCCGCGTCACGAACGGCTCGGCTCTCTTGGCGAACGTGGACGGCCGCTCGACGTGGGCGCGCCGCATGCGCGACCTCATGGAACTGCACATCTCCGACCTCGGCGGCGACGGTGCGGTGTCCGCTGCTGAGAGATCCATCGTCCGCCGGGTCGCTACCCTCACCGTCGAGTTGGAGCGGATGGAGGAGCGCTTCGCTACCGATGGCGAGGCTGATGCCGAAGCCTTGGACCTCTATTCGCGGACGAGCGGAAATCTGCGTCGGTTGCTCGAAGCAGTTGGGCTGCGCCGCCGGGCCCGTGATGTGACCCCTGACCTGCGTGACTACATCGACGCGAGGCCAGTGGTATGAACCTGCTACAGGCCACCACCGACCCGAAGCTGTTCGCCCCTTGGTTCAAGGACGAGGCGACGTGGACGGCTTGGCGTGCCTTCCTAGGTGCCCTGTTCGGCTTGCCGCTGTCCGAGGCAGAAGCCGACGTCTACCGCGCCTGTACGGCCCGCCAATCGCTTCCTGAGGCCCCCTACAGCGAGGCGTGGCTTGTCTGCGGTCGGCGCGGCGGCAAGTCCTTCATCATGGCGCTGACGGCGGTCTACCTCGCCGCCTTCCGCGACTACCGCCAGTTCCTCTCGCCGGGCGAGCGGGCGACCATTCTGATCCTCGCAGCCGACCGCAGACAGGCGCGGGTGATCTTTCGCTACATGCAGGCCCTTCTCACTGAGGTGCCGATGCTCGCCCGCATGGTGGCCCGTGAGACCGCCGACGAGTTCGACCTCACCAACCGCGTCACCATCGAGGTCGGGACGTCCTCGTACCGCGCCGTTCGTGGCCGCACCCTCGCGGCAGCCCTTTGTGACGAGATCGCGTTCTGGCCGACCGACGACGCGGCCGAGCCCGACTACGCCATCCTCGATGCGCTGCGCCCTGCTATGGCGACGATCCCCGGCGCGGTGCTGCTGTGCGCTTCGTCGCCCTATGCTCGGCGTGGCGCCCTCTACGACGCTCATCGTCGGCACTTCGGCAAGGACGGGGCCCCCGCGCTCGTCTGGCAGGCTGGTACGCGGGTGATGAACCCCACCATCCCGCAGTCGGTGGTGGACGAGGCCCTTGAGCGGGATCTGCCGAGCGCATCGGCGGAATACCTCGCGCAGTTCCGGTCAGACGTGGAGAGCTTCATCTCCCGCGAGGTGGTCGAAGCAGCCATCACTCGCGGCGTGGTTGAGCGGCCGCCCCTGTCGAAGGTTCACTATTTCGCTTTCGCGGACCCCAGCGGGGGCGCGTCGGACTCGATGACGATCGCCGTCGCTCACCGGGAAGGTGATCGCGTCATTCTCGACGCTTTGCGCGAGCGGAAGGCGCCTTTCAGCCCAGAGGCCGTGGTCTCGGAGTTCTCGGACCTGCTGAAGCGCTACCACCTTAAGAGCGTGGTCGGCGACCGGTACGCGGGCGAGTGGCCCCGTGAAGCCTTCAAGCGCCACGGCATCACCTACGAGCCTGCCGAGAAGCCCAAGAGCGCGCTTTACCTTGATCTGCTGCCGAAGCTGAACTCGGGCGAGGTCGATCTGCTCGATGTCCCCGCACTGGCGACGCAGCTGATCACCTTGGAGCGTCGCACCGCGCGGGGCGGCCGGGACAGCATCGATCACGCACCCGGAGCCCACGACGACGTAGCGAACGCAGTAGCGGGCGCCATCGTCGGCGTTGGAAATGCCCGCAGGCCCCTCATCGTCAGCCGCGAGGCCGTCCTCGCCTTCGCAGGCCCCGGTCCTGGTCGAAACCGCGACCGCCACCGCTACGGGAGCACGCTCTGATGGCCTATCGCGTCTGCCTCTACGACACCGCTGCGCTCACTGCCGATGGCCGCCGTGGCCGTCGCGTCAACGCCGCCGCCTACACCGGCATCACGGGCGACACCCGGTCATTCCTTATCGTCAGCCCTTCCGACCTCATGGCCCCGGCTTGGGCTGCGGCGTCCCGCGTCACGGGCAACCCCGCCGATGGCGGCGTGGTCGAACTCTACCCCGTTGCCGAGAAGCCGAGCGACGTCCCATCCGCGAACTTCGTCCCTTGGACGAACTGACCCTCACGCATTCGAAGGAGTATAACCCATGACCCCACAGACCATGGAAAGCATTCTCGAATTCTGCATGGGCAAGATCCCCGATGAGGATCTGATGACTCTCGAAGAGATGATGGCAAAACAGGTTCCGGCGAAGGAAATTGCCGCCGATGCCGCGATCAAGCGACGGGCCAAGCTGGCGATGGACTGCGCGCTGCGCGGCTACAAGGTCGAGAGAAAGCGCGCCGCGCAGACCATTGTGGCGGATCGCGATGCCATCCTGGCGCTGCATCCGAACATGTTCCGCATCGGGGACGGCTCGAACGTCGGCTTCGTCAAGCCAATGACAGCCAAGCAGGCCAAGCCCATGACGGAGGCCGAGCGCACTGAGTCAGCGGCCGCGTTCCCGCACATGTTCAAGAAGCACTAAGCCGATGGCGAAGGCTTCTCTTTCCCTGATCTCCCCGGCCCGCACGCCGGAGCGGCAGAAGCTTGCCGATGCCATCCTTGAGCGCGACCGCCGGGCCGCGCTGGTACAGGCCAAGAGCGCCGAGAAGGCCGCTATGATGGAGCAGTATCAGCCGCTCTGGTCGCGGCGGTTCGCTCTGGAAGACGATCTGAAGTACCGGCGCAGCACGCCGCCGAGCGACACAGCGCGGCTGGATGCGCTCTTGAGTGGCGAGACGCCCCCGGAGGCTACCCCGCTTGAGGCGATGCAGGCCGAGCTTGAGACGGTGAACGCCGAGGTCGCCCGCCTGCGCGAGCAGGAAGGGGTGATCGATAGCGACCTTCGGCTGCTGGAAAGTGCGCACAGCATGGCGGCCGATACGGTGAGGGAGGCAGCGGGCGCCGTCATCGTCGCCGAGCCCGCCACGGCGGCAGCGGTCGCCGAGTACGCCAAGCTGAAGACCCGGCTGCGGATGCTGGACCGCGCCATTGGCGGCGCGCTGACCGTGTGGTTGCCCGGCAAGGCCCAGACCATGGCCGAGCACCACACCGTTGCAGGTCTCCCAACCCTGCCCCCTTGCCCGTGGCAGGCCGTACGGGACCGTCTCGCCTCCGATCCTGACGCCCGCCTCCCGATGCCGGAGGACGTATTCGCCGAGCCGTCACCGCGCTCGGCCGCCTGATGCAGCGCGATCACCGGATTGCCTGACAGGGCGGGGTCCGGCCGCGCAGCGAGTGCGGGGCCTTCACGGGCTTCACCCCGCGCGGCGCCAAGCTGGCAAGTGGCGCTCACCAAGTAACCGCCAGCAGACGACGAGGCTCTTTCCCATTGGAGTCGGCGTCTTCCGACACAGCCCCCGGCGCAGTTGGTGCCGGGGGCATCCTGGCAAGGGCATGAGGTCCGGCATGGGTGAGATCGTCAGGCTGAAGCGGGCTGTCGCGACGACTGCCGTGATGCAGAACGTCGTTGAGTACGCCGCGACCGGCGCGCTCACGGTCGTGTTCGGCCGGATCGAGAAGCCCGAGCCACCGCACGAGTGGAACATCGTCGTCCGCGCGCCGGATGCACCGGACATGGTGATCGCCTCTGGCGAGTGGCCGGAGGGGCATCCCGATGAGGACTGGGCGCGCCAGATCGGTGTACACATCGAGATGGCCAAGGCGGTGCTGGCCATCGCTCACAAGCGCCTCCCGGCCCTAACTGCCGACGACCGGCCGACGTCCCCGAAGCTGGGGGCTTCCTGATGGCGAAGCCTCGCACGGCCGGTGAGGCCATGCTGAACGTCGATAGGGTCCGCAAGTTTGCGACCCGGCAACGGCTGCTAATCGGCATCCCGGCCGAGAAGGCGGAGCGGGGCGACGGCGGCCCGAACAACGCCACGCTCGGCTACATCCATGAGTACGGAGCGCCGGAAGCCAACATCCCAGCGCGCCCATTCCTCATGCCCGGCATGGAAGCCGCCCAGTCCATGATCGTGGACGAACTGGCGAAGGCATTCGCGAAGGGGATCTCCCTCGCTGCCGTTCAGGGCGACGTGTCGGCGGGGAAAGCAGCCCTGACCGATGGTTTGCATCGTGCCGGGCTCAAAGCCGTGTCCATCATTCAGGGCCGGATCACCGCTGGCCTCTCGCCGCCGCTGGCTGAGCGCACCGTCTACGCCCGCCTTCATCGCAAGAAGAACCGGCGCAGTGGCTCGGACATGAAGCCCTTGATTGATACGGGGCAGCTGCTCCGCTCGATCTCCTATGTCATCCGCAACTGATCTGAACGGCTGAAGTCATGTCTACGGAAGTTCTGAAAGAGTTTCTGATCGCGGTTGGATTTAAGCCCAACGAGAGCGCAGCAAAGCGGACGACTGAACTTATCGCAGGCGTCGAGAAGCAGCTGGTCGCGAATGACAAAGCCGCTCGCGAGCGCGATGCCGCTGAGAAGGCGCGCGTCGCCGCTCAGACCCTCCGCGCCGCCGAGGTTGCTTCCTCGCTTCGGATGGTCGGCGTCGCGGTTGCAGGCTTTGCCACGGTGGCCGGTGCCGCGATGGGCGCTCTCGCCGTCGCGATCAAGAACACCATCGGCGAGTTCGACCGGCTCTACTACATCTCCGGCCGGTCGGGCGCTTCGGTCAACAACCTAAAGGCGCTGGGCTATGCGTTCGCGCAGACCGGTAGTTCCGCCGAGGCCGCGCTTCAGGCGGTAGACAACTTCGCCCGCGCTCGCCGCTCCAATCCAGGCATCGACGGGCTACTCCGCAGCTACGGGGTGAGCACGCAGGGTGATAGCAGCGAGGTTCTGTCAAATGCGCTAGACGCAGTTACCAAGCGTCACCCGCAGTACACATCGCAGCAAATCGCAGGGTTATTTGGCATCTCCCCCGATGAAGTGGATCATTGGGTCCGCTACCGCAAGGAGATCGCGCAATTCGATAAGCAGTATAAAGATCTGCAACGCACCTTCGGCGTGAACGGCGGGGAGATGGCTCGCGCCTCCACGTCGATCAGCCGTGCGATGGGCGAGTTTAGTGCCGTCATTGAGGTGCTGAAGAACAAGCTCGTGTCGTTCTTCCTGCCCGCCATCGAGGCGGTGGCAAAAGGGATGACAGACCTGCTCAACTTCCTCACGAATGACGAAAACGTTGCTGCGTTCGCAGCCTACTTCGACAAGCCCATCGCTGCTATCAAAGAACTGATAAACTGGGTCAAGGTGCTCTACGATCAGTTCGTGGTGCTGTTCGAGTACGTCCGCAACAGCCCCATCGGGAAGCTGCTCGGCGGCATTAACCCCGGCTACTTCCGAGAGAAGTTTCTGGACTTCATCACGCCATTGTCGGCGCAGGCAGCGACGAATGGCGAGGGCGACACGACCGCCAAAGAGGGCAAGCCCGGCATCGTCCAGCGCGGCGTGAACGCGGTCAAGCGTGCCCTCGGCCTCGGTGGGTCCATGGACGGCATGCAGGCCCGCGCGCCGGAAGCGGCAGGCAAGTACCGCCCCGTCTACGCGCTCTCGGATGCGGACCTCAGCCAACGCACGGCGGATATCATCGCAGGCGAGGCGATCCGCAGAAACCCTGAGAGTATCGATGCCGTCATCAACAACATGATGAACCGGGTCGGATCGAAGGGCTGGGGGCCGAGCAAGAACCTTTTGGACGTTGCGACGGCGCCGGGCCAGTATGAGGCCGCGTGGAAAGGCTCAAAGGCCAACGCATCCGAGACGGAGTTTATTCAATCCCGCATCCGCGCCATTGCGTCAGGAGGCGTGCCCGATAACACCAACGGTTCGAACGCCTATCGTGCGGGGAGCTACCGGGGGCCCTGGTATCAGAAACATCGGGATGCGCCTGTGATCGGCGGCAACCGATTTGCCTACGAGCCCGGCGCTTCGAACGGCCCCTATGCGCCCTATCGCGCCGGGGCAGATGCACCAAAGGGTCCTCCGGCGCCGCGCTTCAGCACCACGCCGAACACCTTTAACCCCAGCGACTACATGCGCTCGCAGCCGATGGGCTCGACATCCACCAGCAACGACAACAGCCGCACCGTCTCTCAGAACAACCCGGTGACGGTGAACATCAACGGAGCGAGCGATCCGCAGGCGACGGCCTCGGCCGTGACGCGCGGGGTGGGTCAGGCACACGACATGAGCTTGCGGAACGTCCAGACAGCGATCCGATAGGTTTTCCCAGTAAGAGTAGGCTCTAGCGCTATGCTTCGCTAAAATCGCGACATCCATTCGGCGCAGCGCCCGGCATGATGGTCTGAGAGATCTCAAGGCTGGAACGGTCTGAGAAGTGGTCGTGTTGGCTCTGGGCAACGCCGCAAGTTCGCAGGCGGGGCCCGGAGTAAGCCATTGTTCAAAGTACCGACACTGACAGCCGGTCTGTTCGCAGCCAGCATGTTCCTCGCACCTGTTCAGGCATCCGCAGCTCAGATCGGCGTCGGCGCCGTCCCTGAGACCGGTAATGCGGTGCACGAAGTTCAGTACGGCTATGGGGGCCCGCGTTTCGGGTATGGCCCGCGAGGCTATGGTCGGCCTCATTTTCGTGGTCGTGGCTACGGATATGGCCGTGGCTATGGTTACGGGCACCGCTTCGGTCCCGGTCGCGGATATGGGCGTGGCTACGGTCGCGGCTATGGATACGGGCGGCCGGGTATCTTCTAACCGCCCCTTGCAAGCTGTTTGGATTTTAGCCCGCCCGGTTAGCCGTGGCGGGCTTTTTCGTCCCCTGGTCCCGGTATGGGACCGCGAACGGCCCGCACAAAAGACGGCCCGCTAACCCTCATCCATTATCCTTTAATGAGGCCGCGTTGCGTACCGGCCCCGCTGGTGAGATCGGACGCTCCCCCGCCCCGTGATCGGATCGGGGCGGGGCCGAGCGGTCCGGTCCCGCCGAGTGCGGGCCTACCCCTCGTCCTCGCCGTAGGCCCGCACGGTCGTCTTCCCATCTGGGGTGAGGAACCACGCCCTGCCGTCGCGGTGCGCGACGCGTGAAGCCGGGCGCTCCTCGACCAAGCCCATCTGCATCAACAGCGGCATCACGCTCGGGTACGCGCCAAAGCGCAAGCCACCGGGTGCGGACGCTACCGCACGCAGAGCCGCCAGTTGCTTGCCGCGCAGCGGCAGAGGCACCGGGGCCGCATAAGCCTTCGCTCTCATTGGTCGTTTTTGAAGGCGTCCACACCCGTCCCCATAGCCCTGCCACGCGCCCCGCTGAAGCCATTGAACTAGGGCAACCGGTCGGGTTTGTTCCACGGATGTTCCAAATCGGATCGGATCGCAACGCGCCATTTTGCGCGTCATTACGGTGGGGCTGATCCATGGCCTTTCCGAAGACGCTCGCCGATTTCCCGTTCGTCGTGGTGCGCCTGAGGTGCGACCTGTGCCCTCGACAGGGGCGCTATCGCCTTGCCCGGCTGGTCGCCCACTTCGGTGCCGACGCGGACCTGGATCGGGTTCGGCGCGAACTGGCGAAGCCGTGCCACCGCCTAGAGAACAAGGGGACGGCGATGCGGCCCGGGTGCCGGGTCGAGTACACAGACCTTCGCTACGACTCGCAGCGGCGGCCCGACCTACCGCCGAGCTACTGAAGCTGCTCGCTGACGGGTTGGATCCCACGACGCATGGCCAGGCCAATCAACTCCTCGTCCGTCATGATGAGGTCGCCAATCCGCCAGCGGTCCATATCGTCGCCGTGCGGCTGGATAGGCCAGCCGAGCGCAATGAGGGCTTCGGCCGCGTCCTGAGCGACGTAGGCGTTGGTGAGGAAGTCTTCCATACGGCCAAGCTAGGGCGGCGTCGGTATGGAGGCATTGCCTGTGACCGCATGGCTCACGCAAGGCGACTGCGGTAGCTCGGCCGCATGTCAGTCAGTCCCGCCCCGTCGCCTCTTCCCGATCCCGTCGCCCGGTGGCGGGACGCGCTCGACAACTTGTCGCCGCACGCCTCGCCGTGCCGCTATCTCGTCCCCGCGAAGTGGGCGGCGATCCGCGAGGACGCGATCGCCTTCTGCGATCGGCACGGGGCCGAGGCGCACCGGCTGGGGTGGACGGCGGCCGAGTTGTTCGCGGTCCACCCGGAACACGGGACGCTGCGCATCGACTACTGCGGCGCGCTCATGATGACGGAGCTTCACCCCTCGGCCGTCGAGGCAACCCGGATCGTGACGGCTCGCGGATCTGCCCGCCGCAACAAGCCGGGGCAGGTGTGGGGCGTGCCGGTCTGGGAGTATGCCAGGAGTGGGAAGGGGCGGTAGTGGGCTATTGGGGCCCGACCATCGCCTCTTTCACGATCTCCAGCGCACGGATGACCGCGAACGCCGTCGCTTCGGCGTCCGTCTCGCCCTCGGCGTTGTCGGGAAAGAGCGCGACCGCCTCCGCATTCCCGCCGCCCTCGCGCCCGATGATCACCTGTAGGGTCATGCCGACCTTCTCGTCCTCGGCGCGGATCAGCGCTACGAAGTGGCCGACAGCGGCACCGTAAACCTGAAGGGGGCTGAAAGCCTCGACAGTTTCAGGAGGGGCTTCGGCCTCGGCGCGGCGGAAAGTGGGGCGGATTACGTTCGTCATGGACTGACTATCGCACACCAGTGCGAGGCGCGCTGCCAAGGTACGGTTGTATCTTTTTCGAGACGTGCAACATGCCGTGGTGCGAGCTATCTCTGTCTAAGGCAGAGAGGTTGTCGTGTTCAAAGTGAAGGGGATCGATTCGAAAGGCAGGGCTATGACCTTTGCCTGCGGTACCGACGAGCAAGCGATGGAGAAGACATGGGAGCTGCAACGACGCGGCTTCCGCGAGGTCGTGGTCATTGACCACAGAGGCAAAGAACTCCCTGCGGCTGCCTTTGAGCGATCGCTCAAGATTGACTGGGACTGAAGGCTCTTAACAAGCCGAGCAACGATCGGGTAGGCGCATCGGCGGGGAGGAGGAAGCGAACTATGAGCAATTGCAGGCCAATGTATCTGGCACTACTTGCTCCGCTTGCTCAAATCGATGTAGCCCCTCTCATCAATCTGTAAACCTGCAAAATCACGCTCAGTCCGAATTTCATTAACACAAGGCTTGATTGAGGCGCGTGCTTCAGCATTTGCGCGGGACATCGCCTCGCGGCTTATGTACTTTTGTCTATCATTTTTAATTTGAGCCATTAGTATTGACCAAGTATGGTTCTCACCTGTGCGTCTGAAGCCGCTGCCTTGAACTCTTTCTTAACCCTCTGACGATTTCCTCCTGCAGATATTCTATACATTTCGGTCGAACCATCCGAATTTCGAATGAACTCGACCGTTGTTCCCTTTACGTTCTTCACCCAAGTCTGCTTATCTCCTGCTGGATCATAGCGCCAGTCCAAGCGACTGCAACCAATTGTCGCGAGAGAATTTGAGACGGCGATTGCACTCTGAAAGCGATTAGCGGCGTCTGGCGCAAGACAGGTCTGAATTGCTCGCCGCAAAGCTTGAGGCACGTGCGGAAGAAATTTGTTTCTATCTGGGAAAGCTCCGTCAATGACAGCTTGCCGAAAGGATGGGAAATCGAAGACGCCCTGATTTTCAAACCGAGACAGTTGTTGGTAAAAATCATCGTTCCCGTTGCAGAGACGATATAACAGCAGTCCGAACTGATAAATATCGAAGCGACGGTCTGATGCCGTTCCCTGAAAAGCCTCCGGCGGGATAGTTTTATAGTAAAGTCTGTCTTGTGCTGCTTGGCCGTTCAAATCAATTTGCTTAGCCTGACCGAAGTCTGCTACTAATGCTTCGCCTCGATCCGAAAGCAAGATATTATCGGGCTTTATATCAAAATGAATTAAGCCTTTAGAGTGAATGTTGGACAGGCCGCTCAGTATTTGGCATCCAGCAACGATGATTTCTCGAATGGTCAAAAATTCACGACTCATCCACTGCTTTAGGGAGCCTCGATTGTACAACGGCATCGCAATGAAGATTTGATCGTTGTTGTAGCATGCATAATGTACTTGGCAAACGTTAGGATGACTACTCAGATACAGAATTCTAGACTCGCTAAAGAAATCGGCGAATGACGCCATCCCGGCTTTAAGCATACTTTTGATAACGATTCTTGCATCTAAATGATTGTCGTGAGCAATAAAAGTCCTTGAATTACGTCCGTCGGCTCCAATTTCTTGGATCTCGCGAAAGCTTACACAAGCAATATCGATTGGATTAAGCATTTTCAGCCCCAATGGCGCACAGTACAGCTTCTCGCTGCACTTTATTCATTTCTTCCCAGCCCTCGACTCCATTAAAACATTCATCGCCGTCCACGTAGCTCTTAAACAACCTTCGATCAAATCCAACCTTGGATGAAATGTTTGAAACTTGACCAATGTAATACGAATTGAGTTCGCTGCTTGCGAATGCTTCCTGTATCACTCCCTCTATTTGCGTCCTCTCGGTATGATCACCTTGCGCAACAGACTCGGCAACACGTACGCCCGCTTTTACAACCTGATATTCCCGAATAATATCTAATATATTTACTCTGATGAACTTTAGTGCATCTGGTCGCGCAAAAGCTATTGGAATTATCAAGTTCTCAACGTTGAGAATGCGCCGCTGATCGGTGTTGTAAATTGCGAAAGTAACACTTTTCGGCGCAGATCTTAAGCCTAGTGTGTTCATTTCTAAGCCCGGCAATACGATGCGATGTTTGAACGAATTAGAAAGCCCGAGACAAACTGCATTTAGAGCTGCGTGTAGCCCTGTGTCTTCAGCCAGTCTGTAATGGCGTAACGGATAGCTTCTGGCCGGGATGGCTTCGGGTCCGGCTGCGCGGCGATCCAGGCATCTAAGGGAATAAGCAGCGCAGGTGCCACGCGCACCATGATGGGCGTCGCGTCGGTGCGAGGGCGACCACCCTTGCTCTTAGTTTTTGATATTGACAACGACATGAGTTGACAATATCAGAAACGGTACGGGCCGCCAAGGTGCTACCAACACCGTGACGGCCCTGACCACCAACCGCACCAGGAGTGCTGTTTATGGCTATCCACCACCTTACACCGCCCATTCGCGGCGGTGAACGCCCGCGCTTGCCTTCCGCACAGCGAGGTCCTGTCAGCATCGCCCTCGCGGCTATGCATGTCGCCGATCCCGACCGCCAGCGCATTCGCGAATTGCGCCGCCGGATCGCCGAGCGGATCGAGGCCGACATCGCCCTGCTCGACGCGCTGGATGCCGGGGGCCGGGCATGATCGAGCGCAATCGAGCCATCCATGCCGTCTTTCAGATGGAAGACGATATCTGCAGCGTGCTCCGGTACGCGCAGGCTCTTTCTCACATGGCGGCGAGCCCGCACATGATCGAGCCCGAATGCCTGACGGCCTTCTCCGATCCGCTTCGTGCAATCGGGCAGCGATTGAGGGAGCAGTACAAGGAGGCTCATGAGGCGGTCGTAGGGGACCGGCCATGAACGCCCCTGTGCAGCGCCGCGGCTTCCTGCGCGGCCTCGTCTCGCTTCCTCTCATCGGGGGTGGCGTGACGCTTATTGGTTCGCCGACTGCTGTCGCCGAGCCCTGCACCCTCGGCCTTCTGGATCGCTACACCGATTGGCTAGCTGTCGAGTACGGCGAGGCCCTCATTGAGCGGTGCGCTCTGGCGCCAAGCACCAGCCACGCCCATTCGCTGGCGATCATGAAGTTTCGCCGCGAATGGTGTCAGGACAACCGGACGCTCAACCCTCGACGGGACAAATTCGAGCACCCTCCCGCTACGCTGCCCTCGACCCGCGCCGCTCTCGTTCTCAGCACGGTTGGCTGCGATTGGAAGGAGGGCATGCCATGCGCCTGATCCTCTCCCTGCTCGCGGTCGCGCAAATCCGGCTCGCCCGGCACGACCTCGCGCGATCCGACCTGCTGATGCGGGAGGCTGATGAAGCCTTCGCCCGATCAAGGCGGCGGGTGGGTCTCGCCAACGACCTCGCCCGGCGGGCGGGGTTCGAAGTTAGGGGCTAAGCTGAACTTAGGGTGAGACGTAGGTCGCCCAGAGGATGGCCACGAACGCTGTCAGCACCGCTGGCCCGATAGTGAGGGAGAGTTGTGTCAGCATTGCTCCACGCTGAAAGAAGCAGGCGCGCCAGATCGGGCTACTGACGCGCCTGTTCAAGTTTGGCCTCGGAAGGCCAGCAAGGCTTAAACAGTAAATGCCGATTTGAAGTCGGTTTGTGCGGGCTCGAACGATATCCGCGCGGATTGTTACCGGTCTGCAACAGGCTTTGGATTGACCATCACGGACGCCGCTCGCGCATCCAGTGCGGGCGGTAGACTCCACGTGATTTCACGTAGGCTTATTGGACAGCTGTTGTGCTGAAGTCTCACCGCAGGACCAATATCCATTGAAATAATTAGATTTTTCGGAGCTTGCCACTTGCTTCCGGTTCCGCCGAGGGGCACCGGCAGGTCGAGGGCGCAGAGGGCGGGATTCAGCACATCGAACAGCCCGGCATATTCGGCGGCGAACAGCTTCGGCAGGAGCCCATCCGCATGGTCGTCGATGACGAGGCGGCCCTGGAGGCAGGCCGTCGTGGGGGGCTCGACGGCGAAGAGCGCCGCCGCCTTGCGGAGCTGGTCCGGCTCCGGCACGTCCTCGGCATCGTAGACGGTCAGCAGGCGCCCTCGGGCGAGGGCGAGGCCGACATTGAGGGCACGCGGCTTGGTGCGCGGCCAGCCCGGCGGCACGGTGACAACCTCGAACCGCGCCGGGAAGGGGATCTGCGCGAGGGCGGCTTCGGTCTCGCGATCATCGGCCTCGATCAGGAGCTTGATGTCGAGCTTGGCCGCCGGATAGTCGAGGGCCGCCAGCGCCTTGGCGAGGGGATACGCCGACCGCCGCTCCCGATAGAGCGGCACGAGGATCGTATAGACCGGCAGGTCTGCATCCGGGAGCGGCGGCGCCTCGATGGAGGGCGGCCGGATTGCCAACGCCGCGAGGCGGACCGCCATCATCGCCAGGATAAGGGCCTGCAGAACGATCACCAGCGCCTGAGCGGGCAGGGGCGGCGCCAGGACAAGGGTCAGCGCGAGGGCCGCGAGCCCGCCGCCGAGGATCAGAAGAGGGCGGGCGAGCGGCGCGGCGGCGCCTTGCGGGCCCTGGCTCGCCAGCGCGGCGATGGGGCCGGACATCCGCGCGAACACGGCCGCGCGCAGCCGCGTCGGAGACGTGAGGGCGATCTCCGCCAGACGGCCTTTTCGGGCGAGCAGGACCGCGATGGCCTGCCCGCGCGGGGCGATCACCGTGGCGGCGCCCATCCCCGATGCCAACGGCGCACGGCCCGCGAGGAGGCAGCCGGGATAGGGAAGGTCCCGGGCGAGCGGGATCGGCCCGTCGAGATACGCGAGGCCGAGGGTCCGGGCGAGCGCGCGGTAATAGCCTTCCTCGTCGATCAGCCCGACCTGGAGCAGCGCCGTGGCGGCATCGGTCCCGGCGGCCCTGCCCTCCGCCGCGGCGCGGGCGAGCGTGCGCTCGTCCACCCCCTCGGACAGAAGGAAGGCGATGTCCGGTGGGAGACCGAGGGACGTGTCCCGGGCAGAGACGAGAATCGTCACCGCAGGTTCCGCTCCCGCAGCGGGCTCGAGCCGTGCTAGGGGAGGGCGGTGAGCCCTCCGTCCCGTCCCCGCTCCGTGTGGAGCACCCCCCGTCTCTCACGGTCAAGCGCCAGCCGGGCCTGGGCTGTGGGCACCGCCCTGTGGCTCGCCCTCGCTGCCCCTCCGGTGCTGGCGGCACCTCAGGAGGCGAGGGCGCCCGTGCCGTCCGTGGCGGTGCCGGATTTCTGGAACCCGCGCAGCCGAGGCGAGCGGGTCGAGGCCCCGCAGACCGGCCGTGCCGTGCGCTTCCTGACCGACGACGAATTCCCACCGCTCCACTTCGCCGGGCCGGACGGCAACCCGACGGGCTTCGTCGTGGAACTGGCCCGCGCGGTCTGCGAGAAACTCGCCATCACCTGCACGGTGCAATCGCGCCGGTTCGACACCCTGCTCGATTCCCTCGAATCCAAGCAGGGCGACGTGGTCGCCGCCGCCATTCCCCTCACCGCCGGGCTCCGCAACAAGTTCCTGGCGACACGGCCGTATTTCCGCTGGCCGGCGCGCTTCGCCGCGCGGACGGACAGGGGCCTGCCGGTGCCCTCGGCCGCGCATCTCGACGGACGGAGCGTCGGCGTGATCGCGGGAAGTGCCCACGCGGCCTATCTCGGCGCCTTCTTCCCGAAGGCCAAGGCGCGGGACTTCACCGACCTCGCCGCCGCCGAGAGCGCGCTGAAGCGCGGCGAGATCGACTACCTCTTCGCGGACGGGCTGAACCTCGCCCTGTATGTCGGCGGCCAGGAGGCGGAGAATTGCTGCGCCCTGATCGGCGGCGATTACCTGGAGAACCGGTTCTTCGGCGAAGGGATCGGGCTGATCACCCGGCAGGAGGACGCCGCCCTGTCGCGCGCCCTGGACGACGCGCTCCAGCGGGTCTGGGACGATGGCAAATACACCGAGTTGTATCTGCGGTTCTTCCCGGTCAGTCCGTTCTGACGGGCGGCGCTCCGCGATGTTCCGCTTCGACCTCGTGGATCTCGGCCTGTTCCGTCAGGTGGTGGAGGCCGGCTCGATCACCCACGGGGCCGCGCGGGCGAACCTCGCGCTGGCGGCCGCCTCGGCGCGGATCAAGGCGATGGAGGAGAGCCTGGGCACCACCCTCCTCACCCGGACCCGGCAGGGGGTGAGCCCGACGCCTGCGGGACGCGCGCTCCTCTCACATGCCCGGTCGATCCTCGCGGGCACGGAGCGCCTGCGGGAGGAGATGGCCGTATTCTCCGGCGGCGCCACCGGGCAGATCCGGGTGGTGGCCAACACCCACGCGCTGATCGAATTCCTGCCCGATCCGCTGTCGGATTTCCTCGCCTCGCATCCGGGCGTCGCCGTCGAGATCGAGGAGCGCACCTCGGACGAGATCGTCGGCCTGGTGGCCGAGGGCGCGGCGGATTTCGGGCTTCTCTCCGGCACGGTCGATACGGGCGGCCTCGCGACCTTCCCGTTCCGGGAGGACCGCTTCGTCCTCGTGGCGGCGCGGGGCGACCCCCTCGCGGCGCGCGGAGACGTCGCCCTGGCCGACGTGCTGGAGCGCGACCTCGTGGGCCTCGACCGCCGCAGCGCGATCAGCCGCTTCCTCGCCGAGAAGGCCGCCCGCGCCGGACGGCCGATGCGGCTGCGGGCACAGCTGCGCGGCTTCGACGCCGTGTGCCGCCTGGTGGAGGCGAAGGTCGGCCTTGCGATCCTACCCGAGAGCACGGCGCTCCGGGCAGCCCGCACGCTGGCCATCACCGTGGTGCCCCTCTCCGATTCCTGGGCGAGGCGCGACCTGACCCTCTGCCTGCGCGACCGCGACGCCCTCCCGCCCTTCGTGCAGGAGTTCATCGAAGTCCTGCGGGGCTGAAACAGGGCGTCCAGAGGGCAAGCCCTCTGGCGGGTGCAGGGCAGCGCCCCGCGATATTCCAGGGGCTTTGCCCCTGGAGCCCACCGAAGGGCTTGGCCCTTCGGGATCCCCTGATTAGCCTCGGCCCAGCTGAGGGGAACCACAATGACCATCACCACCGTCGAGGCCGCCGGGCGGCGCAGGGGCGCCGAATTGCTGGTGGAGGTGCTGCGCTCGGAGGGGGTGCGCTACATCTTCGGCAATCCCGGCACCACCGAATTGCCCCTCATCGACGCCCTCACCGAGGCTCCGGACGTCGCCTACATCCTCGCCCTGCAGGAGGCCACCGCCGTCGCCATGGCCGATGGCTACGCGCAGGGAGCGCGGCGCCCGGCCTTCCTGAACCTGCACACGGCGGGCGGACTCGGCCACGGCATGGGCAGTCTCGTGAACTCGCAGGTCTCGGGCACGCCGCTGGTCGTCACCGCCGGGCAGCAGGACCTGCGCCACGCCCTGACCGACCCGCTCCTGATGGGCGATCTCGTGGCCATCGCCGACCCGGTGATGAAATGGGCCCGCGAGGTGACGAGTCCGGACCAGATTCCCATCCTCCTGCGCCGGGCCTTCCACGATTGCGCCGCCGCGCCCTCGGGCCCCGTCTTCCTGTCCCTGCCCATGGACGTGATGGACGCGCTGACCGACGTGCCGGCGGGCGAGACCTCGACCATCGACCAGCGGGCCGTGGCGGGCTCCCTCGACCGGCTGGCCGAAAAGCTCGCCGCCGTGGCACCGGGCCGCCTCGCCCTCATCGCGGGTGACGAGATCGATTCCTCGGATGCCTCGGCGCAGACCGTGGCGCTGGCCGACCTTCTCGCCGCGCCGGTCTACGGCTCGTCCTGGCCCGCCCATATCCCGTTCCCCACCAGCCACCCCCTCTGGGCGGGCAACCTGCCGACCCGCGCCGACGGCATCGCCGAGATCCTCGGCCGCTACGACGCGGTGTTCGCGCTGGGCGGCAAGTCGCTGATCACCGTGCTCTATTCCGAGGCCTCGGCGGTGCCGCCGGGGACGCTGGTGTTCCAGCTCTCGGCCGACGTGCGCGACCTCGGCCGCACCTACGCCACCGCCCTCTCGACGGTGGGCGACATCCGCGCCTCCCTCGACGCGCTGCTGCCGCTTCTCGCGCCCCGCCTCGCCGACCGGGCCGACGCCTTCGCCCGCCTGCGGCAGGAGGCGGCCATCGCCCAGGCCGGGCGCCGCAGGACGCTCCACGCCGCCGCCGACGTGGCCTTCGAGGATCCGGTGATCGCCCCCCTGGTGGCGGCCCGCGAGGTCGCCCGCGCGGTCGGCGCGCAGACCACCATCATCGACGAGGCGCCCGCCACCCTGGTCCATCTGCGGACCTTCCTCGACAGCCCCTCCGTGCATCAATACGCGGCCATGCGCGGCGGCGTCCTCGGCTGGGGCATGCCGGCGGCGGTCGGGTTCTCCCTCGGGATCGACCGCGCCCCCGTGGTCTGCGTGGTGGGCGACGGCGCGGCCATGTACTCGCCCCAGGCGCTCTGGACCGCCGCGCACGAGAAGCTGCCGGTCACCTTCGTGGTGATCAACAACGCCGAGTACAACATCCTCAAGAACTACATGAAGGGCCAGTCGCACTACGCCTCGGCGCGGGCCAACCGCTTCATCGCCATGGACCTCACCGACCCGCGGATCGACTTCCCCTCCCTCGCGGCCTCCATGGGCGTGCCCGCCCGGCGCGTGACGCGGGCCGCCGACATCGCCCCCGCCATCGAGGCGGGCATCGCCTCGGGGACGGCGAACCTCGTAGAGGTGGTGGTGCGGGCGGGGTGAGGCCCATGCCAGAGGACGGACCATTCCACGGCGGATCTCGCACGAGCCCGCAATT
Source organism: Methylobacterium sp. NFXW15 (assembly GCF_049887755.1). Classification (NCBI taxonomy): domain Bacteria; kingdom Pseudomonadati; phylum Pseudomonadota; class Alphaproteobacteria; order Hyphomicrobiales; family Methylobacteriaceae; genus Methylobacterium; species Methylobacterium sp. NFXW15. Next base: position 336,588 of record NZ_JAGEKG010000005.1, read on the forward strand.
TTTATGACGGTGCGTCGAAGAGTTTTTGAGCGGCGCGCCGGATCATCTTCGGTGTAAGATGGGTCTAATAGGCCCCGGTTTCGTGCAACGCGAAAAACATCGATGCGCCGCAACGAAAGCTGCATTTCGAATGCAGTCGATCCTTCCGGTGGATTCTTCAAGGTGCCGCGCGGCCATACGACGACAAGTCCGGAGACGGGGCGTGCGTGAGTCCCGGGCATCCGGACGTCAGGGAGGATCGGCAGGCCCATGAGGAAGAACAAGGTCATCTCCGCTGACGAGGCGATCGCCCTGGTCCGCGTCAACGACGTGTTGACCACCACGGGCTTCGTGCAGAGCTGCATTCCCGAGGCGCTGCATGCCGCCCTGGAGAAGCGCTTCGTCGAGACCGGCTCGCCACGTGGGCTGACCCTGATCATGACCGCGGGCGCGGGCGACAGCAAAGGCCTCGGCACCGGGCGCCTTCACCATCCGGGCCTGCTCTCGCGAGTCATCGCCGCCAATTTCGGGCGGATGCCGAAGGTCGCGCAGGCCGCGCAGAACAACCTGATCCGCGGCTACAACCTGCCCCAGGGCGTGATCTCGCAGCTCTATCGCGCCTGCGCGGCCGGGCAGCCGGGCCTGTTCTCGAAGGTGGGGCTCCAGACCTATGTCGATCCCCGCCACGGGGGCGCCAAGGTCAACGACCTGACCACCGAGGACATCGTCAAGCTCGTGGAGGTCGATGGCGAGGAATGGCTGTTCTACACCGCCACCAAGATCGACGTGGCCTTCATCCGCGCCACCTCCGCCGACCCGTCGGGCAACCTCTCCTACGAGAAGGAGGCCCTGACGCTGGACTGCCTCGCCCAGGCCATGGCGGCGCGCAACAACGGCGGCATCGTCATCGCGCAGGTGGAGCGCATCGTCGATGACGGCTACCTGCTGCCCAAGGACGTCCGCGTACCGGGCATCCTCGTGGATTGCGTCGTGGTGGCCGAGCCCGAGATGCACCGCATGAATTACGGCGTCATGCACGACGCCGCGCTGGCCGGAGAGATCCGCGTGCCGGTGACGGGCATCAAGCGGATGGCGTTGAACGAGCGCAAGATCATCGCCCGCCGGGCCGCCTTCGAATTGCCGCCGAACGGCGTGGTGAATCTTGGTGTCGGCGCGCCGGAGGGGATCTCCTCGATCGCGAACGAGGAGAAGGTCACCCCCTACATCACGCTGACCACCGAGGCCGGCGCGGTGGGCGGCGTGCTCGCCTCAGGCTCGAGCTTCGGTGCGGCGACGAATGCCGATTGCATCATCGACCAGAACCAGATGTTCGATTTCTACGACGGCGGCGGCCTCGACATGACCTGCCTCGGCATGGCCGAGTGCGACGAGGCGGGCAACGTCAACACGTCGAAGTTCGGCGGCAAGCTCAACGGCTGCGGCGGCTTCATCAACATCTCGCAGAACGCGCGCACCGTGGTCTTCGCGGGCACCTTCACGGCGGGCGGCCTGGAGATCGCCGTGCAGGACGGGCACTTGCGCATCGTCACCGAGGGCAAGGCGCGCAAGTTCGTCAAGCAGGTGCAGCAGAACACCTTCTCCGGCCCCTACGCGGTGCAGCGCTCGCAGCCGGTGCTCTACGTGACGGAGCGTTGCGTCTTCCAGCTGACCCCCGAGGGCCTGGAGTTGATCGAGGTGGCGCCCGGCATCGACATCGAGCGCGATATCCTCGCCCACATGGACTTCGCCCCCGTGGTCCGGAACCCGGTGCCGATGGATCCGCGCATCTTCCGCGACGAGCCGATGGAGCTGATCGCCGACCTGCTCAACCTCGATCTGAAATCGCGGGTCAGCTACGACGGCGAGCGCAACATCCTCTTCGTCAACCTGGAAGGCTGGTACTGCCGGGTGAAGGGCGACATGGACGAGTTGCGCCTGACCATCGTGGAGGCGTGTCGCAAGGCGGGCCAGCGGGTCAACGCCGTGATCAACCACGACGGGTTCCGGCTGAACGACAACCTCGTCGATGATTATGCCGGGATGATCCAGTATCTCCAGGCGAACTACTACGCGACCACCACCCGCTACGCGACGAGCGCCTTCCTTCGCCTGAAGATGGAGGAGGCATTGACCAAGCGCGGGGTCGCCCCGCACGTCTTCGAGCGCAAGGAGGAAGCCCAGGCCTTCCTCAGCAGCACCGAGGACAGCAAGGCCCGCAAGCGGATCTCCCCCGCCGTCGCCTCGGCGGCCTAGGACCGTACCGCACTTGCTCCGTCTGGATCGATGCACGAGGGCGGCCTCGCAGCCCTGAATCGATCCGCGTGCACGGCCTTTGCCGCCTTCCTATCGGCGAGGACGAGGCCGTGCGCGCTTCTGAACTTCCTGTCTTCCGTTCATGAGGGCGACGTCCCCAAGTCGATGCGCAACGCGGCGTGTCGGCGCCATCCAGCACGAGGCACATGCGGCCGGGCGAGCGGCCTCATCAATCAGCCCTCCACGTTGCTTCTGATAGGCGATGTAACTTCAGATTGTTAAACGCGCTAAAACATTCGATTTTTTGCCAGTTTAATAGTTTTTATACTGCACAACCACCAACGATATAGAACTGAATTCGTCGGTCACGGGGCCCGGCATGCTGCGCAGTTCGAAAATCATCATCAAGGCCATCGTGCCGCTCGGCCTGATGGCGATCATTGCCTCGGGGCTGATGTTCTATGCGACGGCGGGCCTCGACAGGCTTGCCCAGGACACGCGCAGGATCGTCGACGTGGACGCGGTCCGCCTCGAGCAGATGCTGCGCATCCGCTCCCATCTCAATGAAATGGCCATCCAGTCGCGCACCATCATCCTTCAGAATGACGAGCAGAAGAGGGCCACCGCCAAGGCGCGCTGGAACACCGCGTTGCAGGGCTCGATCGAAGGGCTCGACGCATTGACCGCGATGGCCGATTCTCCCGAGCGTAATGCCTACAACCTCGCGCTCAAAAGCCTTCTGCAGGAGTATTCCGCAACACAGGATCGGGCAAACGCCCTGGGCCTCAAGAACGACAAGGAAGCGGCCGCGAAGATCCTGCTGACCGATTCCGACGATGTGCGGGACCGGATCCGTGAAGCGCTGGCCGCAAACGTTCAACGCCTGAAAGGCGAATTGCAGCACCAGCGCGATGCGGCCGGGCAGGCCGTGACGCGGACCGAACAGCTTCTGATCGGCGCCTCCGTGGCCGGGTTGCTCGGAGCAATCGCGCTCTCGATGCTGATCGTCGTCGTCGGCATCACACGGCCACTGGCCAGCCTTGTCGGCGTGCTGCGGCGTATGGCGCAGGGAGAGATCGACGCTGCCATCCCCGAGGCCACGCGCGGCGACGAGATCGGCGCCGTCGGCAAGGCGGTGGAAGGCATCAAGACCATGGTCGCTCAGAAGGCCCTCGAGCAGGCCGAGATGAGGCACCTCGCCGACGAGGCCGCCGCCCAGGAGCGCAAGCGCACCATGCTCGAACTCGCCGACGGCTTCGAGCAGGCGGTCGGCGGCATCGTCGGCATGGTCTCGTCCTCGGCCACCGAGTTGCAGGCCACCGCCCAGCAGCTCAGTTCCTCCGCCGCCGAAGCCGCCTCCCAATCGACCACCGTCGCCGCCGCCGCCGAGGAAGCCTCCTCGAACGTCGGCACCGTCGCGGCGGCGGCCGAGGAACTCGGCAGCTCCGTCCACGAGATCGGCCGCCAAGTGCAGGGCTCGGCCACCCTCGCCCAGGCCGCCGTCGGCGAGGCCGACCAGAGCGCCTCTCTGGTTCAGGCCCTGCGCCAGACCTCGGCACGGATCGGCGACATGGTCGGGCTGATCTCGAACATCGCCAGCCAGACCAACCTGCTCGCCTTGAACGCCACGATCGAGGCCGCCCGCGCCGGTGAGGCGGGCAGGGGCTTCGCGGTCGTCGCGGCCGAGGTGAAGGAGCTCGCCAACCAGACCGCCAAGGCCACGGAGGAGATCGCGGTACAGATCGGCGACATCCAGGGCGTGACGGATCAGACGGTGACGGCGATCGGCGGCATTACCGGTCGCATCCGCGAGATCAACAACGTGGCGACCTCAATCGCGGCGGCGGTGGAGCAGCAGGGCGCGGCGACGCAGGAGATCGTGCGCAACGTCTCGCAGGCCTCGACGGGCACCAGCGAGGTGACGACCAACATCGTGGGCGTGGCCCGCGCCTCGGAGGATACCGGCGCGGCGGCGAGCCAGGTGCTCTCGGCCTCGAGCGAGCTGTCGCGCCAGTCCGAGCACCTCTCGGCCGAGGTCGCCCGGTTCCTCAGCACCATCCGCGCGGCCTGAACTCGTCACGACGCCCTCGACGTCCGCTTCCGCCCACCGTCGCGGCGGAAGCGGGCGAGCTCGAGGGCCCACTCCGTCAAAGGCCGGGATCGAACGGCTAATCGGCCAATCCCGGCACCGGCACGCCGAAGGCGAGCGCCAGCAGCACTCCGTTGAGCGTCAGCACCACCGCCGCCCCGGCGGTGGCGGCGGCCTTGGTCCACGGGCCGTTGGCGAAGGGGCCCATCACGCTGCGGCGGCTCGTGAACACCACGAGGGCGATCATCGGCACGGGCAGGGCCAGGGACAGCACGACCTGCGAGAGGATGAGCGCTCGGGTCGGGTCCACCCCCGCCGCGACGACGGCGAAGGCCGGCGCCATGGTGACGAGGCGGCGCACGAGGAGCGGGATCCGCCAGCCGGTGAAGCCCTGCATCACCATCTGCCCCGCGAGCGTTCCCACCACCGACGAGGACAGGCCGGAGGCGATGAGCGACACGAGGAAGGCCGCGCCCGCCGCCGGGCCGAGGAGGGGCGTCAGCGTCCGGTAGGCCTCGCCGATCTCCGCGATCTCGCTGTGACCGAGATGGAAGGCCGACGCCGCCATGATCACCATCGCCATGTTGACGAGGCCCGCCAGCGCCAGGGCGACGATCACCTCCCGGTCGGAGAAGCGCACGAGGAGCCGCCGGTCGGCCTCGTTCCGGGGGGCACCGCGCCCCTGGGTCAGGCCGGAATGCAGGAACAGGGCGTGCGGCATCACCGTGGCGCCGATGATGCCGACTGCGATGGTCAGCGCCTCGGCATCGGGGATGTGCGGGGTCACGAGCCCCTTGGCGACCGCGCCCCAGGCGACGGGGGCGATCAGAAGCTCCACCGCGTAGCAAAGCCCGATCGTGCCGACCATCGCGCCGATGGCGATCTCAAGGGGCCGGAAGCCGCGGTTCTCCAAGAGGAGGATCGCGTAGGTGACGACGGCCGTCACCGCCATGCCCGCCATGAGCGGCATGCCGACGAGGAGCGACAGGCCGATCGCCCCGCCCAGGAACTCCGCGAGGTCGGTGGCCATGGCAGCGATCTCGCTCACCGCCCAGGCGGCGAACCGGCCCGGCCGCGGCGCGGCATCGCGAAAATGCTCCGCGAGGTTCTTGCCCGTGACGATGCCGAGCCGGGCCGAGAGGGCCTGGAACAGCATCGCCGTCAGGTTCGCCGCCAGCACCACCCAGAGCAGGCTGTAGCCGTAGCGGGCTCCGGCCTGGATGTTCGTCGCGAAGTTGCCGGGGTCCATGTAGGCGATGGAGGCCGTCACCGCCGGGCCCACGAACAACAGGAACCGGGCACGGCCGCCGGGCCGCCCGTCGAGCACCGCGCGGATGCCCTTCTCCGTGGCTTGGCTGAGCCCGCCCTCGGCGCGCCGTTCCGTCACGGCGAGATCGCCTGCCGCCATTCCGTCCGGCTCCCCTCGTATAGCATAAGCTATATAGAAAAGCCGAGGCTGTCGGCAAGGGGGCTTCGAAGGCGGGAGACCGGAGGCGGATTGCGTGCCCGGCTTCCCTCGCTCTAAGGACGTGACCAGGCTCCGAGGGAGACAGCCAGATGCAGGAACCGGAGGCGTTCGGGCGGAGCGAGACCGCGCTCGTCGATCCCGAGCGCCACGTCGAGAGCTTCCGGCAGGCCCGCGAGGCTCGTCGGCTCGAACTGGTCGAGGACTACGTCGAGTTGATCGACGACCTGATCGGCGATGGCGGCGAGGCGCGGCAGGTCGACATCGCGGCGCGCCTCGGCGTGGCGCAGCCCACCGTCGCCAAGATGCTGAAGCGCCTGTGCGACGAGGGGCTGGTGCAGCAGCGGCCCTATCGCGGCGTCTTCCTCACCGAGGCGGGCAAGCGGCTGGCGGGCGAGGCGCGCGAGCGCCACCGCATCGTGGAACGGTTCCTCTGCGCGCTGGGCGTCAGCCCCGAGACCGCGCGCCGGGACGCCGAGGGCATCGAGCACCATGTCAGCGCCGAGACCCTGGAAGCCTTCCGCGCTTTCGCCGAGGAGCGGGGAGGGTAGCTCCGGACCGTCGCGCGAGCGCCGGATCTCGGCGCCGATGAGGCTTCTCACACCAGGGGCGCGGCAATCTTCTGGCGGAGACCGGTGATGACGGCGCGGAGGATGTCCGCCTCGGCATCGCCCGGAATGGGCATCACGCCGACGCGGGTGGCGTAGATGCGCTCGTGGATGAAGGCGAGCTTGGCGATCACCGCCGGGGTCAGCGTGAACGGGTAGAGGGCGGGCTGGCCCATGCTGCTCGACAGGGAGTTCACCGCGTAGGTCAGCGGCAGCCACGCCTCGATGAGGCGGTCGAGGTCGGCCGTGTCGTAGGGGTCGAAATCGATCACCGTGGGCGGCGGGCGCCGCACGCTGCCGCGCTCGCGCAGGCGAGGGCGCACGTGCAGTTCGAAGGTCGAGGCGGTCTCGATCGTATCGACGATGTGCAGGTAATGGGCGAAGGTCTCGGCGAAATCCTCCCAGGGGTGGGCGGTGGCGTAGGCCGAGACGAAGCTACCCTCCCAATCGGCCGGGGCGCCCCCGGCATAATGGTCATGCAACGCCTGGACGTAGTTGCGGCGCTCATCGCCGAACAGCGCCCGGAACGGCTCCTGGAAGGGCCCGTTCATCACCAGCAGGTACCAGAAATAGTGCCCGATCTCGTGGCGGAAGTGCCCGAGCAGGGTGCGGTAATGCTCGCCGAACAGGATGCGGCGGCGCTCGCGCTCGACGTCGTCGGCCTCCGCGATGTTCATGGTGATGAGGCCGTTGATGTGCCCGGTCATCACCGGTGCCCCACTGGCATTGGCCTCGGATGGGTCGGCCAGGAAGTCGAAGGCGAGGCCGTCCGTGTACTGGACGCGGGTGGCGAGCGGCAGTTCGAGCCGCAACAGCGAGTAGAACAGCCGGTGCTTGGCCATCTCGACCTGCCGCCAGCGGGTGTGGTTCCAGGGCACGGTGAGGTCCGGCACGACGCGGTTGTGCCGACAGCAGGTGCAGAAGATGTCCGGACTTTCCTCCGGCACGAGCCAGTTGCAGGCGTTCCACACCGCATTCTGGCAGGCACGGTAGCGCGGCCCCGGATCGGCATAGGCGTGGAAGATCTGTGCCCCGCCCATTTGCGGATGGGTGGAGAAGCCGGCCGGCTCAAGGGCCGACACCTCGTGCCGAACACAGACATACCCGAGTCGGCGCTCGCAGCTTTCGCACGCGGTCGCTTCAAACGTGACCGGCTGGTCACAGGCTTGGCACTGGAAGATCTTCATGGGCGGCAGTCCTGAGGATCGGCGCGCCGGTCCCCTTCGGTCAAGCGGAGCCGGGAGGCAAAGTTCCTGCCGAACAGTTCCGCTTCGGTCCCGCACGGAAATTGCTTTGCGGGCAAGCCTTGCCTCATAACCGGGGCGGGTCCGAACCTGCGCGATCCTGAGACGGAGCCGACGTGTCGATCAAAGTCGCCCTGCACCACGTCACGCATTACCGCTACGACCGGCCGATCAGCCTCGGACCGCAAGTGGTGCGCCTGCGGCCCGCGCCGCATGCCCGCACGCAGGTGCCGGCCTATGCGCTGAAGGTGACGCCCCAGAACCACTTCATCAACTGGCAGCAGGATCCGAGCGGCAACTGGCTCGCCCGCCTCGTCTTCCCGGAGAAGACCGACGAGTTGAAGGTCGAGGTCGATCTCACCGCCGACATGGCGGTGATCAACCCGTTCGACTTCTTCGTCGAGGAATACGCGCAGACGAAGGACTTCGCCTACGATCCGGAACTGCGGGAGGAGCTCGCCCCCTACCTCGTGCCCGTCGATGCGGACGGTCCGGACATGGAGGCGCTGCTCGCCCGCCTGCCGGAGGAGACCAACACCGTCCTGTTCCTCGTGGCCCTCAACGGGATGATCGCGAAGGAGATCGCCTACGGCGTCCGGATGGAGCCGGGGGTGCAGACGCCCGCCGAGACCCTGACCCTCAAGAGCGGCTCCTGCCGCGATTCGGCATGGCTGCTGGTGCAGGTGCTTCGGCGGATCGGCCTCGCGGCGCGCTTCGTCTCCGGCTACCTGCTCCAGCTCGTCCCGGACACCACCGCGGTCGATGGCCCGACCGGGGCCTCGAACGACTTCACCGACCTGCATGCCTGGGCCGAGGTCTACCTGCCGGGGGCGGGCTGGGTCGGCATGGATGCCACCTCGGGCCTTCTGACGGGAGAGGGGCACATCCCGCTGGCCGCCACGCCGCATTACCGCTCGGCAGCGCCGATCTCTGGCCTCGCGGAGCCCGCCGAGACCAAGTTCGACTTCCGGATGAGCATCTCCCGCGTGGCCGAGACGCCCCGCGTGACCAAGCCCTATTCCGAGGATGTCTGGACGGCGATGGACCGGCTCGGCGAGAAGGTCGATGCCGACCTCGTCGCGCAGGACGTGCGCCTGACCATGGGCGGTGAGCCGACCTTCGTCTCGGTCGACGATTTCGAGGCGGCGGAGTGGAACATCGCCGCCGTGGGGCCGACCAAGCGCGGCTTGGCGGACCAGTTGATCCGCCGCCTTCGCGAGACGTTCGGACCGGGGGGCCTGCTCCATTACGGCCAGGGCAAGTGGTATCCCGGCGAGAGCCTGCCGCGCTGGGCCTTCGCCCTCTACTGGCGCAAGGACGGCAAGCCAGTCTGGCACGACCCCGCCCTGATCGCCCCCGAGGGCGGGACCGGCGAGGCGACGATCACCCAGGCCAAGGCCTTCGCGGACGCGCTCTCCGCACGCCTCGGCCTCAAAGACTATGTCTTCCCCGCCTTCGAGGACGGGGACGTCTGGGAGAAGAAGCGCACGGACCTGCCGGTCAACGTCACGCCCGCAGCCGCCCAGTCGGGCTCGGTGGAGTTCGATGCCCGGATCAAGCGGGTCTACGAACGCGGCCTCGGGGAGGCGGCGGGCTACGTGCTGCCGCTGGCGAGCCTGCCCACCGGCAAGGACGGCGATTCGGGCCGCGTCTGGATCTCGGAGGCGTGGGAGTTCGGGCGCGGCTACGCCTATCTGGTGCCGGGGGATTCCCCCGTGGGTTACCGTCTGCCGCTCTCCTCGCTGCCCTACGTGCCGCCGGAGCACTACCCCTATTACCAACCGCAAGACCCGCTGGAGGCGCGCGGCGCCCTACCCGAGTCCAAGGCGAAGGAGGCGATGGGCAAGGAGGCGGCAGGGACGGACGGATCCAAGCCTGCCACCCCGGCCAAGACCACCCGGCCCGCCAACGGAGCGGGCGTCAGCGGCGTCGCCGTGCGCACGGCCCTGGCCATCGAACCCCGCGACGGGGTGATCCGTGTGTTCATGCCCCCGGTGCAGCGGGTGGACGAGTATCTCGAACTCGTCGGCCACCTCGAGGCGGTCGCGGCCGAACTGAAGCAGCCGATCCATGTCGAGGGCTACGAGCCGCCCTTCGATCCGCGCCTGTCCCTCATCAAGGTCACGCCCGATCCCGGCGTGATCGAGGTGAACGTCCATCCCGCCGCGTCCTGGCGCGAGGCGGTGGACATCACGTCCCGGCTCTACGAGGAGGCGCGCCAGACCCGCCTCGGCGCCGAGAAGTTCATGACCGACGGCCGCCATACCGGCACGGGCGGCGGCAACCACGTGGTGCTGGGCGGCATCACGCCGGACGATTCGCCGTTCCTGCGACGGCCGGACCTGCTCAAGAGCATCGTGCTCTACTGGCAGCGGCACCCCTCGCTCTCGTACCTGTTCTCGGGCCTCTATATCGGCCCGACGAGTCAGGCGCCGCGCATCGACGAGGCGCGCCACGACGGGCTCTACGAGCTGGAGATCGCGCTGGCGCAGGTGCCCGCGCCCGACACGCCGAACATCCCCCGCTGGCTGGTGGACCGGCTGTTCCGCAACGTCCTGATCGACGTGACCGGCAACACCCACCGGGCCGAGATCTGCATCGACAAGCTCTATTCCCCGGACGGGCCGACCGGCCGCCTCGGTCTGCTGGAGTTCCGAGCCTTCGAGATGCCGCCGGATGCACGGATGAGCCTCGCGCAGCAGTTGTTGTTGCGGGCGCTCGTCGCGTGGCTGTGGCGGGAACCGCAGGAGGGCGGCTGTGTCCGCTGGGGCACGAGCCTGCATGATCGCTTCATGCTCCCCCATTTCCTTTGGGCGGACTTCCTCGACGTGCTGGAAGACCTCCGCCAAGCGGGCTACGATTTCGATCCCACGGCGTTCGAGGCGCAGGCCCTGTTCCGGTTCCCGGTCTTCGGCACCGTGGAGCAGGGCGGCGTCAAGCTCGAGCTGCGCCAAGCGCTGGAGCCTTGGCACGTGATGGGCGAGGAAGGGACGAGCGGGGGCACGGTGCGCTTCGTCGACAGTTCGGTCGAGCGGCTGCAGGTCAAGGTCGAGGGCTTCGTCCCCGGCCGCCACGTCGTCGCGTGCAATGGCCGCCGCCTGCCCATGACGAGCACCGGCCGGGCCGGCGAGGCGGTGGCGGGCCTGCGCTTCAAGGCGTGGCAGCCGGCCTCGAGCCTGCACCCGACCATCCCCGCCCACTCGCCGCTCACCTTCGACATCCTGGATGCGTGGAGCGGGCGTTCGCTCGGTGGCTGCCGCTACCATGTCGCCCATCCGGGCGGGCGCAACTACGAGACCCATCCGGTCAACGCCTACGAGGCCGAGGGGCGGCGCCTCGCCCGCTTCCAGACGCACGGCCATACGCCGGGCCGTATCGCGATGCCCGCGACCGAGGTGAGCGCCGAGTTCCCCTTGACCCTCGATCTGCGGACACCCGCTCCCCGATGAGTGCGGCGCTCGCGATCGGCATCGATCCGGGCGAGGCTACCGGTCAGCGCATCGCGCGCTGGACCGCGCACTACCGCACGAGCCCCGGCCTGCCCGACGAGTATCTCGGGCCGGACGGGCGCCCGCGCGAGGTCTGGCGCCGCCTGCTGGAGCGGTTGGGCGGCCTGACCGAGGCGGAGATCATGGCCCGTTTCGTCTCGGCGGAACGGCACATCCGGGATGCGGGCATCTCCTTCCGCATCGCGGGCGACCAGCGGGAGCATCCCTGGCCGCTGGGGGCGATGCCCCTGGTGATCGAGGCCGAGGAATGGCGCGACCTCTCCGCCGGGCTGATCCAGCGGGCCGAATTGATGGAGGCGATCCTCGCCGACGTCTACGGACCGGGGGATCTCGTCGCGACGGGCCAGCTTCCGGCGGCGATCGTCGCCGGAAACCCCGAATTCCTGCACCCGCTCCACGGCGTGGCGCCCCCCGGCGGCCACCATCTGCGGCTCTACGCGGCCGACCTCGCCCGCGGCCCGGACGGACGGTGGCAGGTGCTGGCGGACCGGACCCAGGCCCCCTCCGGCCTCGGATGGGCGCTGGAGAACCGCATGGTCCTGGCACGGACCTTCCCGGACTTCTTCCAGGACCTGCAGGTCGAGCGCCTGCCCGCCTTCTTCCAGGCGTTTCGCAACGGGCTGGCGCTGGGAGCCGAGCGAGCCGATCCGCGCATCTGCCTGCTGACCTCGGGCCCTTACAGCTCGACCTATGTCGAGCAAGCGGCACTCGCCCGCTACCTCGGGTTGATGCTCGTCGAGGGCGACGACCTCGTGATGCGCGACGGGCGCCTGCACGTGCGCACCGTCTCGGGCCTGAAGCGGGCCGATGCCCTGTGGCGGCGGATCGATGCCGACTACCTCGACCCGCTCGAATTGAATCCCGCCTCGCGGCTCGGCGTGCCGGGGGTGCTGGACGCCCTGCGCAACGGCACCCTCGTGATGGCCAACATGCCCGGCTCGGGCCTCGTCGAGTCGGCGGCGCTCGCCCCCTATCTCGATGGCCTGTGCCGACGCCTCCTCGGGGAGCCCCTGCGCCTGTCGCATCCGCGGACATGGTGGTGTGGCGATCTGGAGGGGCTCGCCCATGTCCAGGCCAATCTCGACCGGCTGGTCCTGCGCCCGGCCGCAACGCCCTCGCGCGGGGCCGGGCGGGACGCGCTGCTCGCCCCCTCGGCCCTGGCCGCCGAACGCGCCGCCGTGGTCGACGCCCTGCGCGACCGGCCGTTCGACTACGTGGCGCAGGAACCCGCGCCGCTCTCGACCATGCCGGGCTGGGAGCGGGGCGAGGAGGGGCTGTACCTCGTGCCCCGCCCGTTCGTCGTGCGCGTCTACGCCGCCCGGACCGCCTCCGGCTGGACGGTGATGCGCGGGGGCTTCTGCCGGATGTCCGAGCGGGACAATGTCGACCCGCTGGAACTTCGGCTCGGCATCCGCTCGGCCGATGTCTGGGTGCTGTCGGACGAGCCGGTCGAGGCGCCGCTCATCGGGTCGCAGGCGGCCCCCCGGGTGCGGCGGCTCGGCGGCCATCTGCCCGCGCGGGCGGCGGACGGGCTGTTCTGGTTCGGCCGCTATGCCGAGCGCGCCGAGGCGGTGACCCGCCTGACACTCGCCCATCTGCGCAGCTTCGGCGATGCCGTGGGCACCGATATTTCCGGCTCGCCCGATGCGCCCGCCGCCCTGGCGATCCGCGCGCTCCTGGGGGAATGGGTCAGCGTCGCCGCCGCCGATCTGCCGACGGCCCTGCTGGCGCAGCAGGCCCTGTGCGGGCGCGATCAGCCGGGCTCGGCGCGGGCGCATGTCACGGCCGCCCGCCGCAACGCCGCAGCGCTCCGCGCCCGCCTCTCCGGCGAGACATGGCGGGTGTTGGCCGACCTGTCGGATCTGCTCTCCCTGGATACCGAGCGCGCCTTCACCGAATCGCAGCTCGCCACGCGGGCCGAGCGGACCCTGAGCCACCTCGCGGCGTTGTCCGGGCTCGCCCACGAGAATACCAGCCGGGCCGAGGGCTGGCATTTCGCCGAACTGGGCCGGAGGATCGAGCGGGCGATCAACACCTGCACCTTCGCCCTGGCCTTCGCCAATGACGAGGCGACGCCGGGCTGCCTCGGGACGATGCTGGCGCTGGCGGATTCGCAGATCAGCTACGGCCGCCGCTACATGCAGGGGGCCGCCCTCGATCCCGTGCGGGACATGGTGCTGCTCGACCCCTACAACCCGCGCTCGATCGCCTTCCAGGTCGAGGCGATCAAGCGCCATCTCAACGAGTTGCCCGCCCTGGCGGCCGACGGCCTGCTCGAGCCGCATTGCCGCCTCGCGGGCCGGATCCAGGGAGAGTTGCGCCATGGGGAGGCGGCGGATTTCGATGCGGTGCGCCTCAGTGCGCTCAATACCGACCTCGAACGCCTCGCCGACGGCATCGTGGCCCGCTATTTCCCGACCGGGCCGCACGCGCCGCGGTCGGAGAAGCTGACGGGGCTGGGCTGATGGCCATCCGCCCCCCGGCCGGATGCGTGGCATGATCTACACCCTGCGGCACCGCACGACCTACCGGTATGGCCGGGCGGTGAGCTTCGCCCGCTGCTCCCTGCGCCTCAAGCCGATGGACGGGGATGGGCAGGCCCTGCTGTCGAGCGCAGTCACCATCGATCCGAGCCCGGCCACGGCGGTGACCCGGCGCGATTATTTCGGGATCGAGGCCCTGGCGATCACGATCGAGGCGCCGCACACGACATTCTGCGTCGAGGCCCTATCGACGGTGCGGGTCGAACGCCGTCCCCCGCCGCCACCGGAGGGGGGCACCCCGTGGGAGGCGGTGCGCGACGGCGCCCTCGTCTCGCGCGACCTGTCGGGGCGGGCGCCGGTGCATTTCCTATTTCCGAGCGATCGCGTGCCCCTGCTGCGCGAGGTGACCGATTACGCCCGCCCGAGCTTCGTCTCCGGGCGCAGCGCCTACGGTGCGGCCCATGACCTGATGCGGCGCATCCGGGCGGATTTCCGCTTCGACTCCAAGGCGACGAACGTGCATACGCCGCTGGCCGAGGCCTTCGCCGGCCGGGCCGGCGTCTGCCAGGACTTCGCCCATGTGATGATTGCCGCCTTGCGCGGCATGGGCCTTCCAGCCGCCTATGTCAGTGGCTACCTGCGCACCGTGCCGCCGCCCGGCCAGCCGCGCCTGCGCGGCGCCGACGCGAGCCATGCCTGGGTCGCCGTCTGGTGCGGAGACGCGTGGCACGGGCTCGACCCGACCAATTCCTGCGCCGTGCAGGACGACCACATCACCGTGGCCCAGGGCCGCGATTACGGCGACGTGGCCCCCGTCGATGGCATCGTCACCGGCTCGGGCCGCCAACGCCTCAAGGTCGAGGTGGACGTCATCCCCGAGACCGAGATGCAGGATCTGGCGCTGGTCGGGTGAGGGGCGAGGCGGCGATTACGCCCGGGCCGCGCCGCCGGTGAAGGCTGCGTGCTCGGCGATCAGCTCACCCGAGAGCGCCCTGGCGATGAGCACGCGGGTCTCCTCGACGCCGTAGAGGGCCACGAAGGAGCCGAAGCGCGGCCCCCGCGCCTCGCCGAACAGCACGTTGTACAGGCTCGTGAACCACGCCTGCGACACGCCGGGCCGCCCATCCGGGCTCTTGGCCTTGCCGGACAGGTCCGGGAAGTGCCGACGCCCGACCTCGTAGACCGCCGCCTGCAACGCCTCCGGATCGGTCGAGCCGAGATGCTCGCCGAGCACCGTATGGAGGTCTTCCAGGGCTGTCCGCTCCTCGGGCGTCGGCTCCCGGTAGGTCTTGGCCGGACGGACGAAATCCGAGAAGTACTTGAGGGCGTGGCCGACCAGCCGGTCGAGACCCGGATGGCTCTCCGGCCCGACGGTGGGCGCGTAGCGGCGGATGAAGCCCCACAGCACCGCCGGATCCTCGGTGTTGGCCACGGCCGCGAGGTTCAGGAGCATGGCGAAGGTCAGGCTCGCGCCCTCGACCTTCTCCGGCTCCGGCGGGTTGCCCGCATGGAGATGCCAAACCGGGTTGCCGAGGCGGTTCTTCGGATCCTGCCCCGCATAACGGTCGAGGAAACCGATATATTCATCGACGTGACGCGGGATCACGTCGAAGAACAGGCGCTTGGCCTCGCGCGGCTTGTTGTACATGAACAGCGCCAGCGAATCCGGCGTGCCGTACTTCAGCCATTCATCGATCGTCAGGCCATTGCCCTTCGACTTCGAAATCTTCTGGCCCTTCTCGTCGAGGAACAGCTCGTAGTTGAAGCCCTCCGGCGGCTCGCCGCCGAGCGCCCTGGCGATCTTGCCCGAGAGCTTCACCGAGTCGATCAGGTCCTTGCCGGCCATCTCGTAATCGACGCCGAGCGCCACCCAGCGCATCGCCCAGTCGGGCTTCCATTGCAGCTTGGCATGGCCGCCGGTCACCGGGGTCTCGTAGGCCTCGCCCGTCGCGGGGTCGCGCCAGACGATGGTGCCCTTGTCGGCGCGCACCTCATCGATCGGCACCTGCATCACGTGGCCGGTGACGGGGTGGAGCGGCAGGAAGGGCGAGTAGCTCGCCGAGCGCTCGGCGCGCAGCGACGGGAGCATGATCTCCATCACCGCGTCGTAGCGTTCCATCACGCGCATCAGCGTCGCGTCGAACAGACCCGCGCGATAGCACTCGGTGGCCGAGCGGAATTCGTAACTGAACCCGAACGCATCGAGGAAGCGGCGCAGTTCCGCGTTGTTGTGCGCGCCGAAGCTGTCATGGGTACCGAACGGATCGGGCACCTTGGTCAGTGGCTGGTTGAGATGGGCGGCCAGCAACTCCCGGTTCGGCACGTTGTCCGGCACCTTGCGCAGGCCGTCCATGTCGTCCGAGAAGGCGATCAGCCGGGTGGGCACGCTGTCCCGCGTGAGCACCCGGAAGGCGTGGCGCACCATGGAGGTGCGGGCCACCTCGCCGAAGGTGCCGATATGCGGCAGGCCCGAGGGACCGTAGCCGGTCTCGAACAGCACCTCGTTCTTGCCGAGTTTCTTAACCCGGGCGACGAGCTTGCGCGCCTCCTCGAAGGGCCATGCGGCGGCGCTGGCGGCGGCCTCGATCAGGCCGGGGTCGAGGGTGAGGGCGGGCGGGGCGGCGGCCATGATGTCCGGGTTCGAGAGGATTCGGCAGGGTACGGGAAGACGCTCCCATACCGGGAAACGTGACGCGGCGGAACGCCTTCGGTCGCGGATCAGCCCGAACCCCATTGCCGGAGCGGAGAATTCACCTACGTCAGCCCCGGCCAGAGAAAGCCCCGCGGCCCGCGCCGCGCATTCAAACGGACGGAGACTGCCTGCATGTTCATCCTCAACCGCCGCACCCTCGCCATCGCGGCTCTCGCCCTCACCGCCGCCGCCCCGGCCCATGCGATCGACCTCGAGCGGTCGACCACCGTCGCGGCGCCCCCGGCCAAAGTCTGGCAGACGATCGGCGATTTCTGCGGCATCGGAAATTGGCATCCGGCCGTCGAGAAGTGCACGCCCTCCGAGATGGACGGCAAGAAGGTCCGCCTGCTGAGCCTGAAGGGCGGCGGCGCGATCAAGGAAGAGCAGCTCTCCCGCGACGACAAGGTGATGAGCTACACCTACACCATCCTGGAGAGCCCGCTCCCGGTCTCCGACTACAAGTCCACGCTCTCGGTGGCCCCGGACGGCCAGGGCTCCAAGGTGACCTGGACCGGTAACTTCAACGCCAAGGGCGCCCCGGACAGCGTCGCCAAGGATGCCATCCAGGGCATCTACGATTCCGGCCTGAAGGCGATCGCCGACAAGTCGAAGTAAGCCAAGTCCGGTCGCGGCCCGCCGCTCCGCTTCGGTGGAGCGGGGGGCCGCGCCTCGATTGACCCAAGGCCGCGCCTCGATTGACCCAAGGCCACGCTCGGCTCACAACCCGTTCGCTGCGTCGGCGCATCCCGGCGCGAAGGAATGACAGCCGTGGCCGCGTCCCGTTTCTGCCTCGTCCTGATCGCCGCCGCCGCCCTCGCGGGCTGCCAGTCCTCGGCGAAGGTGCGCGAGCCCGTCGTCCCCGTCGGCGGCCCGCCCGCGCCGCCCGTGCTGCCCACGGGCACCGGCTGCGGCCCCGAGATCGCCCGCACCCGCGCCATCGTCGCCAGCGACGTGGCCACGGAAAATCTCAACAAGGCTGTCGGGGACCGGTTCGACGCGGATCTCGCGCGCGCCGCCGAGACCTGCGCCGCCGGCCGCGAGGGCGAGGCCCGCGGCCAGCTCGCCGCCGCCAAGAGCCGCTACGGCTACCGGTAGGGCTCAGACAGGCGCTTCCCCGTCGCGCCCTCCTCCTGAGGTACTGCGAAGCAACCTCGAAGGAGGGCGAGCAAGGGATGATCGCCGGACGTGGCCGTCAGACCACGAACAGCAGGTTCAGCCCGGCGCGCCTGAATCCCTCCTCGGTGATCTTCAGATCGAGCCCGTAGGAGGCGATGTCGTCGGCCACCGGGTCGAGGGCGGGGGCGCGATGCTGGTGCAGGTGCTTCAGGTAGCTGTGGCAGGACGTACAGGTCTCGACCTGCACGTCCTTCGACACTTCGTCGATCCCGTAGTAGCTGACGCTCTCGCCGTCGCCGCAGGCGGTGCAGCGGATGCGGACGTGGTTCCAGAGCGTGCCGCAGAGCGAACAGCTGAGGTAGCGGGCCTTGTCCGCCGGGGTCCACGAGACGATCACGCTCGCGGTCGGCGCACCGCCGCAGCAGGGGCAGACGCCGTCCGCCACCGGCTTCAGGGCCTTGGCGTCGAGCCGCGCCGCCCGGCGGGCGAGGCAGACCTGCAAAGCCGCCGAGACGAACAGGCACTCGGCCACGCGCTCCACGGGGATCGCTCCCTCGAAGACCTGCACCGCAAGATCGAGGCGGTCTTCCCGCGACGCCGCTTGCAGGGCGGCCTGAGCGGCTCGCGCTTCCTCCGGTGCCGCCGAGAGGTCGAGGGCCTGGAGCAAGCCCTCGAGGGCCTCTTGGAAGCTCGGATCGGCCTCGATCACATGGCGCGACAGCGGCGGCATGCCGTGCTCGACACGCACAGCTCGTCCCGCCTCGTCCGGATCGGTCACGTCCCAGCCGGCTGTGGCGCGGTCGGCCTGGACCACACTCTGCGCGCGGGCGACCTCGGCCACGAGGCGCAGATAGGCTTCCAGCGGGTGGCCCGGCGCCAGGGCGAGCAACCGCTCGGCCCGCGCCTGGAACAGGGATCCCGGCTCCGGCAGGCGCACGAAGGGTACCGAGCCGGAAATGCCGATCTTGTCGGGATCGGGCTTGATCTCGTCGAAGGACTTTTTCTGGGGCGCGGGCACGACGTCATCTTTCGACGCCGTCTCAGACGCCTTGGCGCCGCGCTTGAAGAACCGAACCACGGGTGAAACCTTCTCGTCTCGTGTCCGCGCAAGACAGTTCGTCCGTCATTGCGAGCCTTAACGAAGCAATCCAGGGCGGCGCGACATCGAAGGACGTGGCGCTTCCCTGGATTGCTTCGCTGCGCTCGCAATGACGGCGAGGGGAGGGAAGTCCCTACGACCCCCGCTTGTCGACCGGGCCCTTGCGGACGTTGCCGCCCGCGAGCTGGCGGAACCACTTGCGATGGTGGCGATAGGCCCAGCCCCCGGTGACGGTGCCGCGGACCATGGCCCGGCCGGTGCCGCGCACCCAGATGCCGGCATAGATGTGCACCACGATGATCGCGATGGCGATGACCGCCGCGAGCGAGTGGGCGAGCAGCGCCCAGCGCTGGGTCTCGATGGTGGTGAGGCCACCGAAATAGGTGTTCCAGATCATCAGGCCGGAGACGAGCATCACGGCGATCAGGGCGGTCTGGCCCCAGAACACCATCTTCTGCCCGGCATTGTACTTGCCGAGTTCCGGCAGGCGATCCTCGCGGTTGGTCACGACGTCGCCGATGCGCTTCGACCACTCGACATCGTCCTTATTGGGGATGTTGAGCTTCCAGAAGCGCACGAACAGGAACACGAAGCTCACCGCCAGCGCCACGCCGAACCACGGATGGATGGCACGCGTCGCCTGACCGCCGCCGAACAGGCCCGTGAGCGAGAACAGGTAGGGCGAGAACATCGCCAAGCCCGACAAGGTCAGAAGGGTGAACAGGATCGCGGTGATCCAATGGTTCACCCGCTGCAGGCCGGTATAGCGCGGAACGTAGATGACCTCCGGCGCGCCGCCCTTGTCGAGGTGGAGCGGGCGGGTCTCGCCATCACGGATGTCGCTGGGAGTGGTCATCGGTTTCACCCGGAAATCATGGGTTTCAAAAGGGAACGTCCCTTTTGCGGGGGCAGGGTCGAGCCCTGCGGGATGCCGGAGCGAACCCCGGCATCCCACCCGGTTTCATCAGTGAGGCCGCGCCTCGCCGCTGCCGCGACGGGACTTGGCCATCTCGGCCGCCTCTTCCTCTTCCTCGGGCGCCACTTCGTTCGGACCGGCCGTGACGTAGTGGAAGAAGCCCGCGACCGCCGCGAAGCCCATGGCCGCCAGACCGAACACCTTGGCCCCGCCCTTCCAGAAGGCGACGAGGGGAGAGATCTTCGGATCGTTCGGCAGGCCCGCGTAGAGGCTCGGCTTGTCGTTGTGGTGCAGCACGTACATGACGTGCGTGCCGCCGACGCCGGCCGGATCGTAGAGACCGGCATGCTCGAACCCGCGGGACTTCAGATCCTCCACGCGCGAATGCGCCTGGTCGATCATCGCCTGCTTCGTGCCGA
Organism: Methylobacterium sp. NFXW15; assembly: GCF_049887755.1. Lineage (NCBI taxonomy): Bacteria > Pseudomonadati > Pseudomonadota > Alphaproteobacteria > Hyphomicrobiales > Methylobacteriaceae > Methylobacterium > Methylobacterium sp. NFXW15. The sequence continues at coordinate 356,460 of NZ_JAGEKG010000005.1, forward strand.
ACATGATTGAGCCGGTCGGGCAGGCCTTGGCGCAGGCCGGAGCCTGACCCACCGCCACCCGGTCCGAACACAGGGTGCACTTGTACGCCTTGTGGTCGGTCTGGCTGATGCGCGGGATGTTGAAGGGGCAGCCCTTCACGCAATAGCCGCAGCCGATGCAGTTCTCCTCGATGAAGTCGACGATGCCGTTGGAGTACTGCACGATCGCGCCCGGGGACGGGCACGCCTTGAGGCAGCCCGGCTCCGTGCAGTGCATGCAGCCGTCCTTACGGATCAGCCATTCGAGGTTCTGGGTCTCGGGGTTCTCGTACTCAGTGAACCGCATCAGGGTCCACGACTTCGGCGTGAGGTCGTGGGGGTTCTGATACGTGCCCGTGTTGACGCCCACATCGTCGCGCAGGTCGTTCCACTCCTCGCATGCCGATTGGCAGGCCTTGCAGCCGATGCACTTCGACACGTCGATGAGCTTGGCGACCTCCACCTGGCGGCGGATCTCCGGCGGCGTCTCCGTGGAGGCGGAGCGCTGGCGGATGTCGAGGGAGCTGTAGTCAGCCATGATGCATGCTCCCCCTTACGCGACCGCATCCGAGGGCGGAGTGGTCGGCTCGATATTCACGAGCCAGGCCTTGAACTCCGGCGTCTCGGTGTTGGCATCGCCGACGACGGGTGTCAGCGAGTTCGGGTGCCATCCCTTCTTGGTGTGGCCCATGAAGCCCCAGTGCTGCGGGATACCGACCACGTGGACCGGCTTCCCGTCGCAGATCAGCGGCTTGATGCGCTTGGTGACCACGGCCTTGGCCTTCAGGGAGCCGCGCTTCGACCAGACGCGGACCCAGCCGCCCTTCTCGATGCCCTTCTCCTTGGCAAGCTCTTCCGAGATCTCCACGAAGGCCTCCGGCTGGAGGATCGCGTTGATCCGGGCGTGCTTGGTCCACCCGTGGAAGTGCTCGGTCAGGCGGTAGCTCGTCGCCGCGTAGGGGAATTCCTTCGCGTCGCCGAGATCGGCCAGGTCGTCCTTGAAGATGCGGGCCGCAGGTGCGCCCTTGATCTTCGGGAAGGCGACGTTCTGCACCGGGGACTCGAAGGGCTCGTAGTGCGTCGGGAACGGCCCGTCGCGCATGAGACCGCGGGTCCACAGGCGGGCGACGCCCTCCTGGTTCAGGATGAAGGGGCCGACGCCCTTATCGGGCGCCACGGTCACGCCGTAGTCCGGCACGTCGAAGCCGACCCACTGCTTGCCGTTCCACTCGATGAGCTTCTTCTTCTCCGACCACGGCTTGCCGTCCGCGTCGCAGGAGGCGCGGTTGTAGAGCACGCGGCGGTTGGCCGGCCACGCGAAGGCCCAGTTCGGGGCGATGCCCTTGTCGCCGGGATCGGTGTTGTCCCGGCGGGCCATCATGTTGCCCTTCTCCGTGTAGCAGCCGGAATAGATCCAGCAGCCACAGGCCGTCGAGCCGTCGTCCTTGAGCTGCGCGAAGCCGTCCACCTGCCGCCCGGCCGGGAGCGGCGCCCCGTTCAGGTCGGTGGTCGGGGCGACCGTGTAGCCGTTGAGCTCGCGAGCGAGCTCGGTCGGCGTCGGCGCATCCGGGACCGCGTAGTTCCAGGTCAGGTTGACGATCGGATCGGGGAACGCGCCCCCGTCCTTCTCGTACAGTGCCTTCATGCGGAGATGGATCTCCGCCATGATCTCGATGTCCGAGCGGCACTCGCCCGGCGCGTCCTGCGCCTGCCAGTGCCATTGCAGCCAGCGCGACGAGTTGGAGAGGGAGCCCTCCTCCTCGACGAACAGGGTGGTCGGCAGTTCGAAGACCTCGGTCTGGATCTTGGCCGGGTCCACGGGATTGTACTCGCCGTGGTTTTCCCAGAACCGGGCCGTCTCGGTCTTGAGCGGATCCATCACCACGATGAACTTCATCTTGGAGAAGGCTTCCGTCATCTTCGCACGATTCGGGAACGACAGCAGGGGGTTGAAGCCCTGGATGACGTAGCCCGTCATCTTGCCCTGCTTGGCGAGCTCGAACCCACGCAACACGTCGTAGGTCGGCACGTCGAGCTTGGGCAGGTAGTCGTAGGCCCAGTCGTTCTCCTTCTGAGCCTTGTCGCCCCACATCGCCTTCTGGAACGAGACGAAGAACTTGTTGTAGTTCTGCCAGTAACTCGTCTGTCCCGGACGCAGCGGCTTGAACTGCCGCTTGGCGATGTAGCTCGCGTAGTCGGGCTCCTTCTCCACGGGGATGTTGAGATAGCCGGGGATGAGATTGCTCATCAGCCCGATATCGGTCAGCCCCTGGATGTTGGAGTGGCCGCGGAGCGCATTCATGCCGCCGCCGAGCATGCCGATGTTCCCGAGCAGGGTCTGCACGATGCACATCGAGCGGATGTTCTGCGACCCCTTCGAGTGGTGCGTCCACCCGAGGGCGTAGAGCGAGGTCATCACCCGATCCGGCGACGAGGTCGACGCGATCAGCTCGCAGACCTTGAGGAAGGTCTCCTTAGGCGAACCGCAGATCTTCTCGACCATCTCCGGGGTGTAGAGCGAGACGTGCTTCTTCAGGAGCTGCATCACGCAGCGCGGGTGTTGCATCGTCTCGTCGACCACGGCGTAGCCGTCGGGGCCGATCTCGTAATCCCAGGTGGTCTTGTCGTAGTCGCGCTTGTCCGCGTCGTAGCCGGCGAACAGGCCTTCCTGGAAGTCGTAGCCCTCGCGCACGACGTAGCCGGCGTTCGTGAACGCCTTCACGTAGCGGTGCTGGAGCTTGTCGTTGTCGAGCAGGTACTTCGCCACGCCCGACAGGAACGCGATGTCCGTCCCCTGCCGGATCGGGCAGTAGAGATCGGCCACCGACGCCGTGCGGGTGAAGCGCGGGTCCACGACGATGAGCTTGGCGTTGTTATGCGCCTTCGCCTCGACGACCCACTTGAAGCCGCAGGGGTGAGCTTCGGCGGCATTGCCGCCCATCACAGTGATGACGTCCGCGTGCTTGATGTCCATCCAAAGGTTGGTCATCGCACCGCGTCCGAAGGAGGGCGCCAAACTGGCGACCGACGGACCGTGTCAAACTCTGGCCTGGTTGTCGAAGACCAGGGCCCCCATGCTTCGGACCACCTTGTAGGTCATCCAAGCGGTTTCGTTGGTGGTGGCCGAGGCCCCGAGGAAGCCCGTCGTGGTCCAGCGGTTGACCGTGAGGTCGCCGTTCTTGGCCAGGAAGTTCCGGTCCCGGTCCTCCTTCAGGAGGGTGGAGATCCGGTCCAGGGCGAAGTCCCAGGAGACGCGCTTGAACTCGGAGGTGCCTGGCGCCCGGTAGAGCGGATACTTGGTGCGGGTTTCGGCATGGACGAAGTCCAGCAGGGCCGAACCCTTCGGGCACAGGGTGCCCCGGTTCACCGGATGGTCCGGATCACCTTCGATGTGCATCACCGACGAGCGGGCGTTCTTCGACCGGTCGCCGAGGCTGTAGAGGATGACGCCGCAGGCCACCGAGCAATAGGGGCAGGTGTTGCGGGTCTCGCGCATCTGCGCGAGCTTGAAGGGCCGCACGGCGGCGGCCATGGCGGGTTGCAACCCGCCGAATCCGAGGGCCCCGAGGGATCCTCCTGCAAGTCCGGCACCGACACCCTTCAACAGGCCGCGCCGGGAGACCTGGACTGTCATGTCCGCCCCCCTTCTCCTACACTGGTATAATTCGAACCTGTCCCAGAGAATGGCGCACAAGGCAAGTGCGGTCCGCTGACACGGATCGCGATTCTTTCGGTGCCGCGACCCACGATTTTCATGGTCCCTTAATCCCTTGCCGCAGCGCGACTTTTATGGCTTTGCGGGAACCGCCGGGTTGCTGCCGGAGGGGCTCGGCACCCGGTGCTCCAGGGGGGCTTGCGGCTCCGTGGCGGGCGTACCCGTGGGGTTGGCGGCGGGGACCGGACGGTCCTTGTTTTCCTCGATGGAGCGACCGCCGGGATTGGGCGCGTCCTTCGCGGCGGATTCCTCACGCGGCACGGGGGCCTGGCTCCAGCCGTCCTGGGCGCTGCGGGACTTGTCGCCCATCGCGTCTACGCCCTTGATCTCGCCGGGCTTGGTCTGGGCGAAGGCGGGGCAGGCCGCGAGAATGAAGCAGGCGAGGGCGAGGGGAAGGCGCGGCACGATCAACTCCGGAGGATCTCGAAACGTCCCGGCCAACGTCGCCGAGTCCGGCCAGTTCCGGCCTACTTCGCCACGGGCGAGGAGCGTGGCGCGGTGAGACCCCGTTAACCAAGGAATGCCATCGTTGGGCCTTGAGTACGTCCTGAGTCCCCGCGCGAGACCCGCCGCCATGTCAGAGACGAATGCCGACCGGCCCAAAGGAAAAGCCGAGTCCGGCCAGGGTCTGGATCCGTCAGCCGCGCCGCCGCTCAACGCCACCGTCCGCCGCCATCTCGGGCAGACCCTGCGTGGCCATTACGCCGATACCCTGTCGGCGCCCGTGGACGAGCACTTGGAAGCCTTGCTGGCCAAGCTCGACAAGTCGACCGGCTGAGGCCGCCTCGCAGCTCCCGAATCCTGTCCGCCTACCCCATTTCCCCGTGCGCCAGCGCACATAAGATCGTTCTTTCTTTCAACCCGCCTCGTACGAGACTTTTCATCTGGCTTCAGCCGAAGCCGGAGAAGACCGTGTTTTCTGCCCATCGTGATGAGGCCTGTTTCCTCCTGCATGGTGGGCCTTGGGCCAGTCGAAGGCTCGGAGCGCGCCTCTCGTTCCCTTGACTTCGTTCGATAGAAAGAACGAACTCTCCGTCGTTTCCCGGATTGTGGTCCGGGCTTGGGCCGGAGGGACGGATGCGGATGGTGTGGCTTTCGACGACGCGGACGGGCGCCTTCGCCGGATTCCGCCGGGCCGGCTGCCTCGCCCTGCTCGGTGCCTTCGCGCTCGGCGTCGCAGCCCACCCGGCGCGGGCGCAGACGGCGATCCTCAACGTCTCCTACGATCCGACGCGCGAGCTGTACCGCGAGATCAACGACGCCTTCGCCAAGAGCTGGAAGGCCAAGACCGGTGAGGATCTCACCGTGCGCGCCTCCCATGGCGGCTCGGGGGCCCAGGCCCGGACGGTGATCGACGGGGTCGATGCCGACGTGGTGACGCTGGGCATCCCCTCCGACATCGACGCCATCGCCAAGCTGACGAAGAAGATACCCACCGACTGGCGGACCAAGCTGCCGAACGAGTCGCTGCCGTACACGTCGACGGTGGTGTTCCTCGTGCGCAAGGGCAACCCGAAGGGCGTGAAGGACTGGCCGGACCTCGCCAAGCCCGACGTGAAGGTGATCACCCCGAATCCCAAGACCTCGGCGGGCGGGCGCTGGAACTTCCTTGCCGCCTGGGGCTACGCCTACGGCCAGGACAAGGACACGGCCAAGGCCGAGGAGTTCGTCGGCAAGCTCTACAAGAACGTGCCCGTTCTCGACACGGGCGCGCGCGGCTCCACCGTGACCTTCGCCCAGCGCAAGCTCGGCGACGTGCTGCCCACCTGGGAGAACGAGGCCTACCTCGTGCTGCAGGAATTCGGCGCCGAGAATTTCGACATCGTGGTGCCGCCGACCTCGATCTACGCCGAGCCCCCCGTGGCGCTCGTACCCGGCAATGCCGACCGCAAGGGCACGACCAAGGTCGCGCAGGCCTATCTGGATTACCTCTACACGGACGAGGCGCAGACGATCTTCGCCAAGCACCATTATCGCCCGTTCAAGGCAGAAGCCGCCGCAGGCGCCAAACTGCCGGAGGTGAAGCTGTTCAAGATCGAGGATCTCCAGGGCTCCTGGGACGATATCCAGGCCAAGAACTTCGATTCCGGCGGCCTGTTCGACCGCCTGAGCCGCGCCGGCCGCTAAAACAGCCAAAGAGTTCACCGCGATGGCATCGACCCTCGCCCCCGCCGAGGCGGGGGCTCCCCCCCGCCCGGGCTGGCGCTTCCGCCGCCCGAGCGTGCTGCCCGGCTTCGGCCTGAGCTTCGGCTACACGCTCGCCTGTCTCGGGCTGGTGGTGCTCCTGCCACTCGCGGCCCTGGTGGCGCGCGCCTCCGGGCTCGGCATCGCCGGCATCTGGGACGTGGCGAGCGATCCGCGCGTGGCGAGCGCCTTGAAGCTCAGCTTCGGCGTGTCGCTGCTCTCGGCCTTCGTGGCCTCTTTCTTCGGCTTCATCGTCGCCTGGGTGCTGACCCGCTACGAATTCCCCGGCCGCAAGATCGTCGATGCCGCCGTCGATCTGCCCTTCGCCCTGCCGACCGCCGTGGCAGGCATCGCGCTGGCCTCGCTCTACGCCCCCGACGGGCTGATCGGCGCGCCGCTGGACCGCCTCGGCATCCAGGTCGCCTACACGCCGCTCGGCGTGTTCGTGGCCATGACCTTCGTCGGCCTGCCCTTCGCAGTGCGGACGGTGCAGCCATTGATCGCCGAGATCGACAAGGAGGTCGAGGAGGCTTCCGCGACGCTCGGCGCCACCCGCCGCTCGACCCTGTTCAAGGTGGTTCTGCCGCCGCTGATCCCCGCCGTGCTCACCGGCTTCGCCCTGGCCTTCGCCCGGGGCGTCGGGGAATACGGCTCGGTGATCTTCATCGCGGGCAACCTGCCCTACGTGTCGGAAATCGCGCCCCTGCTGATCGTCATCAAGCTCTCGGAGTTCGATTACGGCGGGGCGGCGGCGATCGCGACGATCATGCTCGGGATCTCGTTCCTGACGCTGCTGGCGATCAACCTGATCCAGTCCTGGTCGCGGAAGCGGTTCGGCTATGTCTGAGATCTTCTCCCCCGTCCGTACGCCGTCGCACCGGCCCGCCCCCGTCGCAGGGGAGGGGGCGGGGGTGCGCGCGCTCCTCATCGGAATCGCGATCACCTTTCTCGCCCTGTTCCTCGTGCTGCCGCTGGCGGCGGTGTTCGTGCAGGCGCTCAGTCACGGCGTCTCGGCCTATCTCGCGGCCTTCCGCGAGCCGGACGCCCTCTCGGCCATCCGCCTGACCCTGACCGTGGCGGCCATCGCCGTGCCGTTCAACCTCGTCTTCGGTGTCGCCGCCTCCTGGGCGATCGCCAAGTTCGAGTTCTCCGGCAAGGCATTCCTGATCACCCTGATCGACCTGCCTTTCTCGGTCTCACCGGTCGTCTCGGGGCTGATCTACGTGCTGCTCTTCGGCAGCCAGGGCCTGTTCGGCGGGTGGCTGCAGGCGCACAACATCCAGATCCTGTTCGCGCTGCCGGGCATCGTGCTGGCGACGATCTTCGTCACCTTCCCCTTCGTCGCCCGAGAGCTGATCCCGCTGATGCAGGAGCAGGGCTCGTCCGAGGAGGAGGCGGCCCTGACGCTCGGCGCCTCGGGCTGGCATGCGTTCCGCACGGTGACGCTGCCCAACATCCGCTGGGGCCTGCTCTACAGCGTCCTTCTCTGCAATGCCCGCGCGATGGGTGAGTTCGGCGCGGTCTCGGTCGTCTCCGGCCATATCCGGGGGCTGACGAACACCATGCCTCTCCACGTGGAGATCCTCTACAATGAGTATAACTTCGTCGCCGCTTTCAGTGTCGCTTCGCTCCTCGCAGCCCTCGCCCTTGTCACACTCGTCGTCAAATCCGTCCTGGAATGGCGCTACGCCGGCGAGCTCGCCGCGGGCCGGAAGCACTGAGCGCGCCTCCACGGCGATCCGTGTCGAGAACGTCTCGAAGACCTTCGACACGGCCGCCGTGCTGCACGACCTCAGCCTCGACGTGCGGGCGGGCGAGTTGCTCGGCCTGCTCGGCCCCTCGGGCTCGGGCAAGACGACGCTCCTGCGCATCATCGCCGGGCTCGACGCGCCGGATCGCGGGCGCATCCTGTTCGGGGGCGACGATGCGACCGATCTCGCCGTGCAGGAGCGGGCCGTCGGCTTCGTGTTCCAGCATTATGCCCTGTTCAAGCACATGAGCGTGGCCGACAACATCGCCTACGGCCTGAACGCCCGCCGCCGGGCGGACCGCCCGGCCAAGGCCGAGATCAAGCGCCGGGTCGGCGATCTGCTCGACCTGATCCGCCTCTCGGGCTTCGGCGACCGCTACCCGTCGCAGCTCTCCGGCGGCCAGCGGCAGCGCGTGGCGCTCGCCCGGGCCCTGGCCGTGGAGCCCCGCGTCCTTCTGCTGGACGAGCCCTTCGGCGCGCTGGACGCCCAGGTCCGCAAGGATCTGCGCCGCTGGCTGCGTGAGATCCACGACCGCACCGGCCAGACCACGATCTTCGTGACCCACGACCAGGACGAGGCGCTGGAACTGTCCGACCGGGTCGCCGTCCTCGACAAGGGCCGTCTGGAGCAGGTCGGCACCCCGGACGAGGTGCAGGAGAACCCGGTCTCCGCCACGGTGCTGAAGTTCCTCGGCGATTCCGTCGAGGTCGAGGCGCTCGCGGAGGGCGGGCGCGTCCTCGTCCGCGGCCGGGAGACCCCGGTCACGGCTCCGGCCGGAATCATCGGCCCGGTGAAGCTCTATGTGCGCCCGTGGCAGCTCCAGCTCGTGGAGCTGGAGGCCGCCCATCTCTCGGGCACGGTTCGCTCCTCCTATCGCAGTCAGGGCCGTCAGCGCATTGAGGTCGAGGAGGCCGGCGGCCAGATCCTCGCCGTGGAGGATTTCGACGGCATCCGCTACGCCGCCGGGCATCCCGTGGGCTTGCGGATCAATGGGGGTTACGTGTTCGGGTGAGGGTTCGACCTTACCCCTCCGCGGGGGGATCGATCCGGTCCCTGAACAGGCGAATGCAGGGTGCGAGGGTTTGCGCGAGCCGTCGCGCGGCCTCGATCGAGGGGGCTGCACGCTCCGGCAGGAAGTTGTCGTAGTCGTGTGCCGCACGATGGCGGAAACGTCGCGCCTCGTCGGCATCCGCAGCCACCTCGGGCGTGAGGATCGCGGGCCTGCTCCGGTCGGGCAGATCGACCGGACGAGATGCCCGGCGGATGAGATCTGCATGGGAGTTCGGGCCGGTCGGTCCATCCTCGCCGAGGATATCGAGGATACGGTGAAGCCCGCCTTCGAGGGAGGTGTAACCGGCCTGCATCGCGTGCTGGAGGCCCATCCGCGCCCTGTAGCCGTCGAGATCGGGCTCGTCGAACCCCCCGGCATCGTAGAGACGAGCCGCATTGCGGAAATGGCGGATCGCCGCCCCGAGGTCGTCCTCGATATCGAGCCAGCGCGCGTCGGTCACGGCAGACGCAACCCGTCGGCCTCGACGCGGGCAACGAAGGCAGGCTTCGTCGTGGCCCGCTCGAAGACATCCACCGCCAAACCGTGTTCGGCCGAGAGGTCTTCGAGGAACTCCCAGGCTGCCCGGCGTCCGGCGGGGGGGAAATCGATCATGATGTCCAGATCGCTGTCGTGACTCATGCGCCCCGTCACGAAGGAGCCGAACACCCAGAAGCCCCCCCCTTCGCGATCGGCATAGGCGCGCATCCGTGCCACCATCGCCTCGGCGGCCCGGATGCGACGAGCTTGCTCGGCCGCCTTGCGCGCAGGGAGAGTGATGAGGCTTGGATCGGTCGTCATGGTGGAGTCGATCGGGCTGACGCCCTTATACCCTCATCCTGACCGAATCGCGACGTCCCCCCATCGGAGCCCCAACCCGTGTCCCACGTTTATCCCGACATCCTTTCCGCGATCGGGAACACGCCGCTGATCCGCCTGCGCCGGGCTTCCGAGGAGACCGGCTGCGAGATCCTGGGCAAGGCGGAGTTCCTCAATCCCGGTCTATCGGTGAAGGACCGGGCAGCGCTCTCCATCGTGCGGGACGCCGAGGCGCGCGGGCTGATCCGGCCCGGCGGCACCATCGTGGAGGGCACGGCGGGCAATACCGGGATCGGGCTCGCCCTGGTGGCCTCGGTGCGCGGCTACCGCACGGTGATCGTCATCCCCGAGACCCAATCCGAAGAAAAGAAGCAGACCCTGCGGCTGGCGGGCGCCCGCCTCGTGGAAGTGCCTGCCGTGCCCTTCGCCAACCCGAACAACTACGTCCACGTCGCCCGCCGCCTCGCGGAGGCGCTGGCGGAGCGGGACGAGGCGGGGGCCTTCTTCGCCGACCAGTTCGACAACGCGGCCAACCGCCGGGCCCATATCGACGGCACCGGACCGGAGATCTGGGAGCAGACCGGCGGCGGCGTCGATGGTTTCGTCTGCGCCGCCGGGACCGGGGGGACATTGGCCGGGGTCGCGCAGGCCCTGCGCGCCCGCAAACCCGGCATGACGATCGCCCTGTCGGACCCCGAGGGCTCGGCGCTGTATGCGGGCTTCACCACCGGGGCCTTCAAGGCCGAAGGCTCGTCGATCACCGAGGGGATCGGTCAGGGCCGGATCACCGGCAACCTCGACGGATTCCGGCCGGACCTGTCCTTCCGCATCCCCGACACCGAGGCGCTGGAGATCGTCTTCGGGCTGATGCGCGAAGAGGGCCTGTCGCTCGGCGGGTCGTCGGGCATCAACGTTGCGGGTGCGATCCGCCTCGCCCGCGCACTCGGGCCGGGCCACACCATCGTGACGATCCTCTGCGACGGGGCGGCGCGTTACGCCTCGAAGCTGTTCAATCCGGCCTTCCTGACGGAGCGCGGCCTCCCCGTTCCGGGCTGGCTGAACGCCCCCGCACCGCCCTTGCCGGACTGGCACGCGTGAGGTCGGTCGGCTCATCCGGGAGCCGACTCACAAAAAACTGCGCAACGGCCTGAACGGAACGAATTGCCGCGGCGTTTGGACGGTCACGCTCGCCAACCGCGACCGTTCGGAGACCGCGATCATGTCCCTCGTTACCATTCTCCTCATCATCCTGATCATCCTCGCCTTCGGCGGCGGCGGCTTTCTCGGCGGCGGCGCTTATCGCGGACCGGGCTTCGGTCTCGGCGGCATCCTGCTCATCGTGCTGATCGTCCTGCTCGTGACCGGTCGCCTCTGACCTGAAATCCGGGCCTCACTGGCAAGTGAGGCCCGTCACGGCGGGCCAAGCCTCGGCGGCGCCCGCCGTCGCCGCCCCGGCAAGGGCGATGCCCTGGCTCGCCAGGAAGGCCGAGACCCGCCCCACCGGGACCACCGGCAGGCTCATCGGCGGAGCGATCCCCGCCACGAGGCGCGGCGCGTTGGGATAGGCCCCGACGAGCCCGGCCCAATGGCCCTGGCCGTCGAAGAGGGGCGCCCCGGCGGAGCCCGGCTGAAGCGGCGCCGTCACCCGCTCCCGCGTCACCGTCCCCGGCACGGCGGATACGCCCTGCGCCCCCGCCGCGAGGGCGACGACGGCTCCCTCCGCGAGCCCGCCCGCGAGGATGAGCGGCGCGGGCCGTGCGCCCGCGACAGCCACCAGCGCGAGGCCCGACGGATCGCGCGCGATGACCCCGGCACAGCCCTCCGGCACGACGGCCAGCACCCTGCCCGGGGCCACGGCGAGGCCGGTGGCCGCGATCGGCACGGCCGCGGCGGGGAGGGAAGATGGAGCCTGTGGCGCAGGCTTGAGTTGAACAGGCTTGGAGGGGACGGCGGCTGCGGACGCCGCCGCCGGGAACGGATCGAAGGCATTCGCCATCGCGATCACGAGGCGTCCGACCTCGCCGGACAAAGCCTTGTCGTAGCCGATCAGCAAGCCGCGAACGCCCTGAGGGCCGGTCGCGTAGCGGGTGTAGGACGAACCGGTCGCGGTCTCGGCCGTGACGACGAAGAAATCCGGCTTCTGCAGGCGGTAGGTCACCCGGCGCCCGTTGATCGGGGCGGTGGCTCGCTCGAACAGCCCCTCCAGGGTTTCGGAGTCCGGCGGATAGGCACGGGTCTCCAGGGTCACCCTGCCATCCGCGCTCTGCCAGCGGGTCCCGGAGGGGAGGGCGGTGCGGCGGGTGAGCAGTGCCTCGGGCACGCCGACCGTCACACCACTCACGGGATCGGCCTCGATGCGGAAGCGCGCGGCCTTGCGGGCCGTCTCGCCCGCTTGGCGGATCGCCGCCCTGGCCTCGGCGCTCGCGGGATCGGCGAGACGGGTGCGGGCTGCGAAGGCCTGGACCGCCTCGAAGGTGCGGCGGCCGAAGCTGCCGGAGACGACGCCGTTGAAATCTCCCGTCCAGACCAGCGCATCCTGCAGCGCCTTTCGCTCGGCCTCGGGCAGGGGCTCGAAGGCGGAGCGGGCGGCCTCGAAGACCGGGTCGGCGGCTTTGGGAGCGGCGGGGCTCGGCGGAGCGAGCTTGCCCTGGGAGAAGGCGGCCCCGCCCTGTCCCAGCAGGGCCAGGACCACCGCCCCTCCGATGCGCCCGATGCCCCGCACGCTGCTCTCCCCGGTCGGCGATCCGAATCCGGAGGACAGGGTGGCAGAGCCTCCGCCGCCGCGCCAGGGCTCGAGCGCCCTCCGTCGACGTGGATGCCAATTCGGCGCGAGAGGCGGGTTGGAACGAGACCTGGAGCCCCCGGCCTGATGCCATCAGGCCGGGGGCTCGCCGTGAACTAGTCCTCGTCGTCGTCCTCGTCCTGGTGACGGCCCTTGAGCTTGGCGAAGACCGAATCCGCGTCGAGCTTTTCATCCCGGCCGCCGCGATGCTCGTCTTCGTCGTGCTCCGGCTCGCGCTGGGTCGAGACCTCGGTGGGCAGGAGCGAGGCGCCGCCCTCGGCAGCCAGGGCCGCCGGACGGTCCGCCGCCGCCTTCTGAACCTCGAAATCGAGGTTGATCTGAGTGGTGAGGCCGAGCGTCACCGGATCGAGCGGCTGAAGCGAGCCCGAGTTCCAGTGGGTGCGCTCGCGGATCTGCTGGATCGTCGACTTCGTCGTGCCGACGAGGCGAATGATCTGCGAGTCCTTCAGCTCCGGATGGTTGCGCAGCAGCCAGAGGATGGCGTTCGGCCGGTCCTGGCGGCGGGACAGGGGGGTGTAGCGCGGACCCTTGGTGGTGCGCTTCACCTCCGGCAGCTTCACCTTCGAGACGGCGGCCTTGAGCCGGTAGTGCGGCGCCTTCTGCGCCTTCTCGATCTCGTCGCGGGTGAGCTGGTTGGTGGTGATCGGATCGAGGCCCTTGATGCCCGCCGCGACCTCGCCATCGGCGATGCCCTTCACCTCCAACGGGTGCAGCTTGCAGAACTCGGCAATCTGCTCGAACGACAGGGAGGTGTTTTCGACCAGCCAAACGGCGGTCGCCTTGGGCATCAGCGGACCCTGGGACATCTCTTCACGCGGCTCCAACAGGCGAAAGCGGGTCGGGCCGGGCATCGGTCCGCGGGCTCCGGATGGACATCCCGGAGAAGACCCGTCTCACGCTGGCAATGGGGGATGGCGGCATTATAGGCGGCGGTCCCCGGAGGCGCAATCGGGCACTGGATCCTCAGCGGGCCGATCGAGGGGTGCCGAACGGCCAAACGGCTCTAGCCCAGGAACTCCGCCACGATCCGGGAGAATTCCGGCGTGCGCAGGTAGCCGTAGGACTTATGGGTGTTCTCGTGGCCGTCAGGCGCGCGGTAGGCGTTGATCACCGGCACGTCGCGGATCCTCGTCCCGGACGCGTTCGGGGCGAAGGTATCGGCCAGATCCTCGCCCACCGTGGCGATGTCGTTCCGGTCCATCAGGTTGGTCCAGGCGGAGAGGCTGTCGGGCACGCGCAGGTCGCCGTGCTCGGACGCCAGCCGCATGCGGATCTCCGCGAGCCCGAAGGGCGATCCGAGGGTAACGAGGTGGACCGGCCCCGGCACGGAGCCGTCGCGCTCGGCGAGCCGCAGAACGTCGTAGGCGATCAGGCCGCCCATGGAATGGGCCGCGAGCAGGATCGAGGTGCCGCGATGCGGCTGGAGCGCGTCCCGCAGGCGATCACGCGCCGCGAGCCGGAAGGCCGGATCGTCGTGATAGCCCCACAGGTCGTCCAGGCGATATTCGAGAATCGTGTCGTCGAGGGGCGTCCGGCCCCACGCTTCCTCCAACCGGGACAGGCCACGATAGAGACGGTCGGTCAGGGTCGGCTTGCGCCGCTCCGGCTCGCCGGACGGCGAGGGGAACGGCCCCAGCCCGTCATCGGGACGATAGGGCTCGCGATTGTCCCCATCACGCAGGGGTTCGGGGTAGCGCAGGTCAGCCCAGTAGACGAAATCGAGGGAGACCGGGTCGTCCCGGCCGAGGTTGCGGGCCAGGCCTTCGCGAATCGCATCAGCCCACCAGCCCGCCTTCTCCTCGCGGGGAGGCTTGTTGGCGAGCCCGTGAATTCCGACGATGCGCTTGGGAATTGCCGCCTCCCGCGGCTTGGCCGCCGGGGGAGAAAAATAGATCAGTTTGCCGCAGGCAGAACTGCGACAAAAATCCCAACGGTCAGTCGAACAGGGTCGAGACGCTCGCCTCGGTCGCAGTGCGCCCGATGGCCTCGCCGAGCAGCGGCGCGATCGACATCACCCGGATGTTGCGAGCCAGCTTCACCGCCTGGGTCGGCTGGATCGAATCGGTGATCACCAGTTCCTTCATCCGCGAGGCGGCGATGCGCGAGACCGCGCCGCCGGAGAGCACCCCGTGGGTGATGTAGGCCGAGACATCCTTGGCCCCCGCATTGAGCAGGGCTTCGGCCGCGTTCACCAGGGTGCCGCCGGAATCCACGATGTCGTCCACGAGGATGCAGGACCGGCCGCGCACGTCGCCGATGATGTTCATCACCTCGGATTCGCCCGGCCGCTCGCGGCGCTTGTCCACGATGGCCAGCGGCGCATCGATGCGCTTGGCGACCACGCGGGCGCGCACCACGCCGCCGACATCCGGCGAGACCACCATCAGGTCCTCGGAGGGCATCCGCTCCTTGATGTCGCGCACCATCACCGGCGCGGCGAAGAGGTTGTCGGTGGGGATGTCGAAGAAGCCCTGGATCTGGCCCGCATGCAGGTCGAGGGTCAGGACGCGGTCGGCACCCGCCTCGGTGATGAGGTTGGCGACAAGCTTGGCCGAGATCGGGGTGCGGCCGGAGGTGCGCCGGTCCTGCCGGGCATAGCCGAAATAGGGGATCACCGCCGTGATGCGCCGCGCCGACGACCGGCGCGCGGCGTCGATCATGATCAGCAATTCCATGAGATGGTCGTTCGCGGGGAACGAGGTCGATTGGACGATGAACACGTCCTCGCCGCGGACGTTCTCCTGCAGCTCGACGAAGATCTCCATGTCGGCGAAGCGCCGGACCATGCATTTGGCCAGCGGCAATTCGAGATAGGCGGCAATGGCCTCGGCCAAGGGCCGGCTCGCGTTGCCGGCGACGATCTTGATCGAGGAACTCATGCTGTCCCGCCCGTACGCGGCCCGCGCACACTGCACGGCCGCGGCTTCCGCCCCGCGGGTGCCGGGGCAGATCCATGACGGCCGAGGCTCATATCAGCGAGGCTCAACTGTCACAATGCCTGCTTGGCACCTTCGCACACTCGCCTTGACGCGAAGGCTACCCAACGGAGCTACGCGTCCGAGGCGTGGCCTCAAGCCGGCACCGGCTCCAGAAGCCGGTGCAGATGCACCACGAAATAGCGGGTCTGCGCGCTGTCGACCGTCGCCTGCGCCTTGGCGCGCCACGCCGCCTGGGCGGAGGCGTAATCCGGGTAGATGCCGACGATGTCGAGGCCCTTGACGTCGCGGAAGCGGACGCCGTCGAGATTCTCGAGCTCGCCGCCGAAGACGAGATGGAGCCGCTGATCGCTCTCGATGGTCGTGGCCATGGTCACTCCTGTCGCGGGCCCCGGCCCGAGGCCGATTCGCAGGTGTTCCGGGGGCCGTTCCCAGGACGTGCGGTCGCATCCGGCGCTGGGAGCGTCAAGCCTTGCAGGACATCCGCCACCGCACGGGGGGCATGCGGACGGGCCTGGGCGTGATAGGATCGCCGCCATGAGCCGTCCGTCTCCGCTCTTTTTTCTCCTCGTCGCGGGCCTGATCCCGGTCCTGCCCGCCTCCGGCCAGCCGGTACCGAAGCTGAAGCCCGCCGAGAAGGCGCAGGCCGAGAAAGCGGCCAAGGCCCCGGCTGCGCCGGTCATCGCCTGCCCCTCGGTCGCCAATTACCGGATGCTGATGCAAAGCGGCCCGGCCGCCGCCGCCGCGACCCTGAACGACCCGAAGGCCGACCATCTCGGCTGCGCCGCCCTGCCGCGCAACAGGATCGGCTCCGTCGTCGATCGCGTAACGCTGGCCGGCCGCGCCTACGATTGCGCGGCGGTCAAGGACACGAC
This sequence comes from Methylobacterium sp. NFXW15, assembly GCF_049887755.1. Taxonomy (NCBI): domain Bacteria; kingdom Pseudomonadati; phylum Pseudomonadota; class Alphaproteobacteria; order Hyphomicrobiales; family Methylobacteriaceae; genus Methylobacterium; species Methylobacterium sp. NFXW15. The sequence goes on from NZ_JAGEKG010000005.1 coordinate 372,609, forward strand.
CGTTTGCCATTGGATGGATGCGGGCGCACTGCCGGGCGGAGGAGCCGAAGGCTGGCGCTAAGCGTTTTCTTCCGCTGAACCGGCATCCACGTCGGCGGAAAACCCTTTGTCGGCGGAAGACCCTTTCGCAAGAAAGGGAAGTGGCGGAAGCGGATGGGAATCGAACCCACCGTACGCTGTTGGCGTACCGCTGGTTTTGAAGACCAGGAGGGCCACCAGACCCCGTTCGCCTCCGCCGACCGGCCTATTCGCGGCAAAGGGCAGGGTCAAGGATCCACGACCCGGAGGCGTCAGTGGGACGCAGGCGACCGGAATGCCCCTTGAGAGACGGCGAGGGCGCTATCGCGCGCGCCCCAATTCGTATTAATTCCGCCACACTGTTGTGGCCCTGCACCAGTCATGCCTCTCCTCTCCCGTTCCGGGAGCGCCGCCTCCGGCCCCGATACGGGCGGGACCGGTCCCGCTCCAGATCCGGCCGGCGTCCCGTCGCAGGACGCGCGGAAGGTGGATTCTCCGCTCGCCGACTCCCTGCACCCTGGGCCGCGCGGGCCGGGCTGGATCGGCGCGGTGGTGGTCGTCACGGCCCTCGTCTGCGCGCTCACAACCTTCCTGATCCTGGCGGGGGTGATCCGCGTCACGCCGACGCCGACCTATGGGATCACGCTGCTGGCCATCAACGTCGCCCTGGTGCTCGGGCTCGCGGTGGTCATCGCCTGGGAGGCGCGGGTCTTCCTGCATGCCCGCCGGGCGAACGCCGCCGTGGCACGGCTGCATTCACGCATCGTCGGCCTGTTCTCGCTGATCGCGATCCTGCCGACGATCCTGCTGGCCGTAGTCGCCTCCGTCACCATCGACCGGGGCCTGTCGCTGGGCTTCACCGACCGGGTCCGCGACGTGGTGCTGAAATCCGTGGAGGTGGCCGACGCCTACCAGGAGAACCAGTGCCAGTCGCTCGCCCGCGAGATCCGCATCCTCAACGACGACCTCACCCGGGCGCGGCCGAACTTCGACGTGAACCGCTCGTGGTTCGAGACCTTCCTGACCACGCGGGCGACCAATCTAGGCCTGCCGGTGGCGCAGATCATGCGCGGGCCGACCGACGTGGTGGCCCGCGCCAATATCGACGTGCTCAAGCAGGTGCGGCTGCCCTCGGCCGCCGCCTTCGACGATGCGGCCAAGTCCGCCGACCCGATCTGCCTCCTGCCCTCCGAGGGCCGCGTCTTCGCCGCCCTCCTGCGGATGCCCGCCTATGACGACGCGGTGCTGATGGTGCAGCGGGAGGTGAACCCGCTCGCCATCGAGTTTCCCGGCGTGTCCCGCGCGGCGGCCGCCGAGTACCTGACCTACGACTCGCTCCGGCGCTCGATCCAGATCACCTTCGCCCTGGTCTTCGTGCTGATCGCGTTGATCGCGCTCCTGTCGGCGGTGTGGTTCGGCCTGAACTTCGCCAACCGCTTCGTGGCGCCGATCCGGCGCCTCATCAACGCGGCCGATCAGGTCGCCTCGGGCAATTTCTACGCCCAGGTGCCCACCAAGAAGACCAGCGGCGACCTCGCGAGCCTCGGCGAGAGCTTCAACAAGATGACCCAGGAGTTGCGCCGCCAGCATGCCGGTCTGATTGCCGCCAACGACCTAATCGACGCCCGCCGCCGCTTCACCGAAGCGGTGCTCTCGGGCGTCTCGCCCGGCGTGATCGGCCTGGACGCGGCGGGCTTCGTGACCATCGCCAACCCGGCCGCCGAGCGGATGCTCGACCTCGGCAGCGAACGGCTCGTCGGCCAGCCGCTCGGCCAGGCCGTGCCGGAACTCGCCCCCGTGCTCGCCGAGAGCGAGGCGCGCCAGCGGGCAGTGCAGCAGCAGATCCAGCTCGTGCGCACCCGCGGCGAGCGCAAGGAAGAGCGCACCGTCACCGTGCGCGTCACCGGTGAGCAGGCGCCGGGCGGTGCGCGCGGCGCGGTGGTGACGCTGGACGACATCACCGATCTGGTTCAGGCGCAACGCACCTCGGCCTGGGGCGACGTGGCCCGCCGCATCGCGCACGAGATCAAGAACCCGCTGACCCCGATCCAGCTCTCGGCGGAGCGGATCCGGCGCAAATACGGCAAGGTCATCGTCACCGACCGGGAGGTGTTCGACCAGTGCACGGCGACGATCGTGCGCCAGGTGGACGAGATCAAACGCATGGTGGATGAGTTCTCGGCCTTCGCGCGGATGCCCAAGCCCGCGATCGCCCCCAACGACCTGACCGAGATCGCCAAGCAGAACCTGTTCATGATCCGGGTCGCGCATCCGGATATCGACTTCGCCTTCTCGGCTCAGGGCGGGGCAGGAAGCTCGGAGAAGATCGTCGCGGCCTTCGACATCCGGCTCCTGAGCCAAGTGATCACCAACATCCTCAAGAACGCCGTCGAGGCAGTGGCCGAGGTGCCCCCGGACGTGCTCGGCAAGGGCAAGATCGCCCTCGATCTCGCCGTGGAGGACGGTTTCGCGGTGATCACCGTGACAGACAACGGCAAGGGTTTCCCCGCCGAGGGGCGCCAGCGCCTGCTGGAGCCCTACATGACGACACGTGAGGGCGGCACCGGGTTGGGGCTTGCCATCGTCAGCAAGGTGCTTGAGGAGCACGGCGGCGGCATCGCCCTCAACGACAACCCCGCCGGTCGCGGCGGGCAGGTGCGGATGCGGGTGCCGCGCGAAGCCGCACCGGAGACGGCCGCCGCCGCTCCGGGCGCAGGGCGGCCTCCGGCCACGGTAGAGGAGAAGGGCGCCGCACCGACGGCCCCCCGGATCGCGGAGATGCAGGCATGAGCGCCGATATTCTGATCGTCGACGACGAGGCCGACATCCGCGACCTCGTCGCCGGCATCCTCGACGACGAGGGGCACCGCTGCCGCACGGCCGGCGGCTCCGACGAGGCCCTGGCCGCGATCGAATCGCGCCGCCCGCACCTCGTCTTCCTCGACATCTGGTTGCAGGGCTCGCGCCTCGACGGTCTTCAGGTGCTCGACCTGATCAAGGCCGCCCATCCCGATCTGCCGGTGGTGATGATCTCGGGCCACGGCAACATCGAGACCGCCGTCTCGGCGATCAAGGCGGGCGCCTACGACTTCATCGAGAAGCCGTTCAAGGCGGATCGGCTGATCCTCGTGGCCGAGCGGGCGCTCGAAGCCTCGCGGCTGCGGCGCGAGGTTCGCGACCTCAAGGCCCGCTCCGGCGCGGCCGAGCAGATCGTCGGCGGGTCGCTCGCGGTGAACCAGCTGCGCCAGACCCTGGAGCGGGTCGCGCCGACCAATGCCCGCGTGATGATCACGGGCGCGCTCGGCGCGGGCAAGGAGCTCGCCGCGCGGACCCTGCACCGGGCCTCGGCGCGGGCGAACGGGCCCTTCGTGCTGCTCAACGCCGCGACCATCCTGCCCGAGACGATGGAGGCCGAGCTGTTCGGCGTCGAGGGCGAGAACGGCCGCCGGGTCGGCGCCCTGGAGGAGGCCCATGGCGGCACCCTCTACCTCGATGAGGTGGCCGACATGCCCCGCGAGACGCAAGGCAGGATCCTGCGCGTCCTCGTGGACCAGAACTTCCAGCGCGTCGGCGGCACCACCCGGGTGCATGTCGACGTGCGCATCATCTCCTCGTCCTCCCGCGACCTGCAGGAGGAGATCGCGGCGGGCCGCTTCCGCGAGGATCTGTTCCACCGCCTCTCGGTGGTACCGATCCGCGTGCCGGCCCTGTCGGAACGACGCGAGGACGTGCCCGAGCTGATCCGCTTCTTCATGGACAACATCTCGTCGCAGACCGGCCTGCCCAAGCGCGTGATCGCCGAGGACGCGATGGCGGTGCTCCAGTCGCACAACTGGCCGGGCAACATCCGCCAGCTCAAGAACAACGTCGAGCGGCTGATGATCCTGACCCAGGCCGACCCGGATCAGGAGGTGACCTCCGAGATGCTGCCCTCGGAGATCGGCGCCCTGGTCCCCACCACCCCGGCCGGGGCGGGCGGCGAGAAGTTGATGAGCCTGGCGCTCCGCGAAGCCCGCGAGATCTTCGAGCGGGAGTATCTCGTGGCGCAGATCGCCCGGTTCTCGGGCAACATCTCGCGCACCGCCGAATTCATCGGCATGGAGCGCTCGGCGCTGCACCGGAAGCTCAAGTCCCTGGGCATCGGCCCGTAGGACGACGCGGAACGAGACGAGCGCAGCCGATCCGTCACACCGAAGACCGGAACGGGCCTTGCTTCGGTTGTCGCTTTGGACTGCTAATGCTTCTCAAAGGGCCATCGGCGGGATATCGGACGATCCCGCAGGCGGCGATCCATCCCGGTCGGGTTTTCCCGCCGGGACAACAAACAGGCAAAGAAAATGGCCGGCGAACGCGCGCAGAACCTTCAGGACACCTTCCTCAACCACGTCCGCAAGAACAAAATTCCGCTGACGATCTTTCTTGTCAACGGAGTTAAACTACAAGGCGTCGTGACTTGGTTTGACAACTTCTGCGTGCTTCTGCGCCGGGACGGTCATTCCCAGCTCGTCTACAAGCACGCGATCTCGACCATCATGCCGGGCCACCCGGTGCAACTGTTCGAGCCGGACGAGACGCCCGAGAAGGCGTGAGGGAATCTCGCTCTCCGTCTTTGCGAGCGACGCGAAGCAATCCAGGGCAGCGGGACCTCTCAGGACGTCGCGGATCCCAGGATTGTTTCGCGGGCGCTCGCAAAGACGAAGGTGAAGGATCGGAAGTCCCGTTGGCATCCGCCTCGCCCGCGCCCATATGGGCAGGAGCGAACAAAAGCGAACCGGCGAGTGCCCAACCTTTATGAGCGAACCTCAAACCTCGGGTGAGGCCCGTCTGAGGGCCCATGCGGCGCCCGAGGGCGAGATCGCCGCCTCGACCCGCACGCTGGTGATCGGCCCCTATCTCGCCCGCACGGCCGCGACCCTGGGCCGGACGGTCGCCCCCTCCCGCTCGGTGGAGGCGCGGCTCGACGAAGCGACCGGCCTCGCCGCCGCCATCGAACTCGACGTCACCCAGAGCCTGGCCGTCAGTCTGCCGCGCATCCGGCCTTCGACCTATCTCGGGAAGGGCCGGGTCGATGAGATCGCCGGGCTGGTGAAGGCCGAGGAGATCGGCCTCGTGGTGATGGATTGCGCCCTCTCACCGGTGCAGCAGCGCAACCTCGAGAAAGCCTGGGGCGCCAAGGTCATCGACCGCACCGGTCTGATCCTGGAAATCTTCGGCCGACGGGCCTCGACGCGCGAGGGCACCCTGCAGGTCGAGCACGCACATCTCGCCTACCAGAAATCGCGCCTCGTCCGCTCCTGGACCCACCTCGAACGGCAGCGCGGCGGCTTCGGCTTCCTCGGCGGCCCCGGCGAGACCCAGATCGAGGCCGACCGGCGGATGATCCAGGAGCGCATGACCCGCATCGAGCGCGATCTCGACGCGGTGGTGCGCACGCGGGGCCTGCACCGTCAGAGCCGGGCGCGGGTGCCGTACCCGATCGTGGCGCTGGTCGGCTACACCAATGCCGGAAAGTCGAGCCTGTTCAACGCCCTGACCCGCGCCGAGGTCACGGCGAAGGACATGCTGTTCGCGACCCTCGACCCGACCGCGCGGGCGACCAAGCTCCCCCATGGCGAGACGGTGATCCTGTCCGATACGGTGGGCTTCATCTCGGATCTGCCGACGCCGCTCATCGCCGCCTTCCGCGCCACGCTGGAGGACGCGATCGAGGCCGACGTGTTGCTGCATGTCCGCGACGTAAGCCATGAGGATACCCATGCCCAGGCCGAGGATGTCGGGCAGGTGCTGAACGAGCTCGGCATCGACACCACGGACGGGCGGCTAATCGAGGTCTGGAACAAGGCCGATCTCCTGGATGAGGGCGAGCGCACGCGGCTCGGCAACCTCGCCGGGCAGGGCAAGGTGCGCAACGACCGCGACAGTGACGCGCCGGTCCTCGTCTCGGCCGTGACGGGGGAGGGGCTCACCGCCCTCGCGAGCCGGATCGAGGCGCGGATCGCCCGCTCGCGAACGAGCTTCGCGGTGACGTTACCGCCCGAGGATGGCGCAGCCCTTCACTGGCTGTACGAGAACGCCGAGATCCTCGACCGGCGCACGGAGGCTGACGGGACGCTCCACCTTGCCGTGCGCGTCGCGCCAGAGAAGGAGCCGCGCTTCCTCAACCGCTTCGGCGGCGCCCGCCGCCTCGGCCGTGCCGGATGACACCACCTCCGATGGCGGCTCCGAAAACCGCCCAGGATGCTGCCCTGAGGGTGATGCAGGAGGGCGGCCAGCCGCGCCTGACCGCGCTGCGGATCGTCATCCTCCTCGTGCTGCTGATGGCCGCGCAGGCCTATGACGGCTCCCTGCATGCCCTGAGCCACTGGTTCATCCTGGGCCTCTATGGCCTCGGGACGGTGTGGTTCGGCCTCGGGGAGCGGGGACGGGGCAGGACGGCGGCGGCCTATTCCTGGGCGGGGACCAGCCTCAACGCGCTGCTCGCGGTCTATGTCATCGTGGAGCACATGCTGGCCGGGGGTGGGACGGGGGAGGGCGCCGACGCGGTGAGCCGCCTGCCCGCCTACCTGCTCCTGCTGCAGACCGGCCTGAGCATGCAGGTCTCCCACACGCTGCTGTTCTGCGCCATCGTCACGGCGAGCTGGGTGGTGGCCTTCCTCGTCGGGCTCGCCTTCCCGGATCTGTTCCCCGGTTTCAACGGGGATGTGCCGATGCAGGTGATCGGGCTCGCGACCTTCGTCGCGACGGGCCTGATCGTCATCGACGGGGTCACCCGCCTGCGCCGGGCCGTGGACCGGACCCTGGAGGTGGAGAGCGAGCGCGGGCGGCTCGCCCGCTTCGTGCCGAACGCCATCGCCCGCGACCTGTCCTCGGATGCCCTGGGCATCCACCGCCGCCACGCCTGCCTGCTGATCCTCGACATCCGCGGCTTCTCAGCCCTCAGCCAGCGGCACGCGCCGGAAGAGATGGTGTCGGCCCTGATGGCCGTGCGGGCGCAGGCCCAAGGGGCGGTGGCCGCGAAGGGCGGCCTCGTCGACAAGTATATCGGCGACGCGGTGTTGGCACAGTTCGTCACCGGCACGCCGCAGGAGCAGGCGCAGGCCGCCGCAGCCTGCGCCCTCGACATCCAAGGCCGCCTCGCGGAGGTGAATACGCGGCGCCGGGCGGAGGACCGGTTCGTCATTCATACCGCCACGGCGATCCATGCCGGCAACCTGCTCGTCGGCGTGTTCGATGACGGAGTGCGGGCCGAGTACACGGTGCTCGGGCCGGCGATGAACATGCTGGCCCGCATCGAGGTCCGCGCCAAGGCCGCCAACCTCGCCATCGCGGCCTCGGAGGACATCGTCCGTCTCCTCGGCGGCCCTCACGCGCCGCCGTTCCACCCCCGGCCGGTTCCCGGCACCGAGACGGAGCACGGCCCGCTCTACACGCTCGACAGGGAACCGTAATCCGTCGCGGGAGCCTCCGCTCCGATCACCTTCCCGTGCGGCAGGAACTCGATTGTGGGCGATCAGTTCGCCAGCCACGGCGTGTGGCCGTGGAGAGCTCATCCCATGAAGAAGACCCTACTCGGCGCGATGCTCATGCTCGGGCTTGCCGTCGGCACCGCTGCCCCGTCTCTCGCCTCCCCCGGCGACGGCCTCGACCGCGACGCTGCCGCCCAGGGCAACGGCCGTTTCGGCAACATGCACAGCGGCGCCCGGATGGGTTCGCGGGCCGTGATGATGCGCGGTCATGGCATGCGCGGTCATGGGATGCGCCACCACCGGCACCATCATCATCGCCGCCATCACCACCGCTGATCGCGCAACCGGGGCGCCTGCCGCATTCCCCTCCCTCGCCCCGTGCTCTACGTGGCAGCGGCGGGTGTGCTGCTTCGCGCGCCGGGACGGGGTCGGAGAATCATGGTCGGGATCGGACGCATCGCGCGGCTCGCTTGCGGATTGCTGGCGGCGGGCATCGGCCTCGCCGGTCCGGCGCGGGCGGCGGACAAGCCACCGCTCGTCTTCACCGGCATCCCCGACCAGGATGAGAGCCGTCTCGTCGAGCGGTTCGGCAAGGTTGCGAAGTACCTTGAGGACAAGCTCGGCGTGCCGGTGCGCTACGTGCCGGTGAAGAGCTATCCGGCGGCGGTCACGGCCTTCACCAACGGCCAGGTCCAGCTCGCGTGGTTCGGCGGCTTCACCGGCGTGCAGGCGCGCAAGGCGGTGCCGGGCTCGCAGGCCATCGCGCAGGGCGCCGAGGACGCGGCCTTCCGCTTCTACCTGATCGCCAACGCCGCCACCGGATTGTCCCGCGCGACCGAATTTCCCAAGGCCATCGCCGGCAAGACCTTCACCTTCGGCGCCCGCGCCTCGACTTCGGGCCGGCTGATGCCGGAATACCGGATCCGGGAGGCATTCCCCGGCAAGACGCCCGAGCAGGTCTTCTCCCGCGTCGGCTTCTCCGGCGATCATTCGCGCACGATCCAGCTCGTTCAATCCGGGGCCTTCGAGGTCGGTGCCGTCGACTTCTCGGTCTGGGACCTCGACACCAAGGCCGGCAAGGTCGACGCCAAGGCCGTCTCGGTGATCTGGGAGAGCCCGCCCTTCCCCGATTACCAGTGGACGGTGCGCGGCGACGTGGACAAGACCTACGGCGAGGGCTTCACCGACAAGCTCCGGGCGGCCCTGACCGGCGTCACCGATCCGGCGATTCTGGAGCCGTTCGGCCGCTCGAAGTTCATCCCCGTCACCAACGCCGCCTACGAGCCGCTGATCGAGGTGGGCAAGGCGACCGGCCTGCTCGACTGACGGGGCCGAGCCTTGACCGAGCCCCTCGTCGTCCTCGCGAACGCGCGCGCCGCCTATGGCGGCCACGCGGTGCTGTCGGGCATCGACCTAACGATCCGCGCGGGCGAGCGCGTCGCGCTGATGGGCCGCTCCGGGGCAGGCAAATCGACCCTGCTCGGGCTGATCCGCGAGCGGATCCCCGAACAGGTCGCCCTCGTGCCCCAGGCCGCCGCCCTGGTGCGGACCCTCTCGGTGTTTCACAACGTCTATATGGGCCGCCTCGACAGGCGCTCGACCCTGCACAACCTGCGCACGCTGGTGCGCCCGGCCCGCGCGGATGTCGCGGCGGTCGAGGCGGTGCTCGCCCGGGTCGGCCTGTCCGACAAGCTCTGGGCCAAGGCGGGGGCATTGTCGGGCGGCCAGCAGCAGCGGGTCTCGGTCGCCCGTGCCCTTTACAACGGCCGCCCGGTGCTGATCGGCGACGAGCCGGTCTCCGCCCTCGACCCGCGCCAGGGGGCGGCGATCCTGTCCGAGCTCGCCGCCACCCACGAGACGCTGATCCTCGCCCTGCACGATGCCGGGCTGGCGCTCGCGGCCTGTGGCCGGATCGTGGTGCTGGAGGCGGGCCGCATCGTCCTCGACGCCCCCGCCGCCGAGGTCGACCCCGCCCGGCTCAGGCCCTTCTACGAGGCGGCCTGATGCGCCTCTCCCTGGCGCCACAGGGTTATCGCGCCGTCAGCGGCTGGTTCGCGCTCGCCGCGCTCGCCTGTCTGCTCGTCGCGGATCTGCACGTCACGACGCTCCATCCCCTCGCGGAACTGTCGCGTCTCCTCGGCGGACTGATCCGGCCGGACGTCCTGAGCGTCGAGGGATCGAGCGTCCTCTACACGGTAGCCTTCGCCGTGCTCGGGGTTGCGGTGGGAGCGGGGGCGGGGCTCCTCCTCGCCATCCCTTTCGCCCGGTCGCGGGCGGTGCGGGTCGCCTGCGCCGCCCTCCGCTCGGTCCACGAGTTGTTCTGGGCGCTCCTGCTGATGCAGGTCTTCGGCCTGTCGGCCACCACGGGCGTGCTCGCCATCGCGCTGCCCTATGCCGGGATTTGCGCCAAGGTCTATTCGGAGATCATCGAAGAGGCGGATCTGTCCGCGCTGCGCGTCCTGCCGCCGGGGACGGGGGCGATCCCGGCCTTCGCCTATGCCCGCCTGCCCGACCTCGCCGGGCGCTTTGCCGATTACACCCTCTATCGCCTCGAATGCGGGATGCGCTCCAGCCTCGTGCTCGGCTTCATCGGCCTGCCGACCATGGGCTTCTCCCTGGAATCCGCCTTCCGGCAGGGGCGCTACGCCGAGGCCGGGGCGCTGCTCCTCGTCTTCTACGTGCTGATCGGCTCCCGGCGGCTCTGGGTGCGGGGCTGGAGCGTGCCGCTCCTCCTCGTCGGTGCCCTCTTCGCCCTGCCGCCCGCCATCGGCCGCGCCGAGATCGGCCCGAGCCTCGTCCGCTTCCTCACCCACGACATCGTCCCGGCCCCCCTGCGGGCGGGGGATGCGAGTCTCGGCGGCCTCTGGGCCTGGTTCCGGCCGATCCTGACGGAGCAGATCCTGCCGGGCATGGCCCAGACGCTGATCCTGGCCCAGATCGCCCTGGTGGCGACGGCGCTCGGAGCGCTTCTCCTGTTCCCGCTGACGGCGCGGCGCTTCGCCGGGCCGGTGGGGCGGCCCTTCGGCCGGGTCCTGCTCGTCGTGGTGCGCTCCACGCCGGAATACATGCTGGCCTATCTCTGCCTGCAGATGCTCGGCCCCTCGATGCTGCCCGCGATCATCGCCCTGTCGCTGCACAATGCCGGGATCATCGGCTACCTGATGGGCCGCCACGCCGACGCCATCCCCTACCGGCCCGACGCGCCGCATGGGCTGAACCTCTACGCCTACGAGACCCTGCCGCGTCTCTACGGGCAGTTCCTGGCCTTCCTGCTCTATCGCTGGGAGTTGATCCTGCGCGAGAGCGCGATCTTCGGCATCCTGGGCGTGACGACACTCGGTTTCTACGTCGACGCGGCGATCTCGGAACTGCGCCTCGACGTGGCCGTGATGCTCATCACCGCCACCGCCCTGCTGACGATGGCCGTCGATGCGTTCTCGCGGACCCTGCGCCGAGGCTTGCGGATCAACGACCTGCCGGTGAGTCTCGCCAGCAACGTGGCGGACTGACTCCCTCGACGGAGGCCGATCGCTCCCTTCGTCTTTGCGAGCGGAGCGAAGCAATCCAGAGATCCGCCAAGGTTTCAGAACGACCCGCTGCCCTGGATTGCTTCGCTGACGCTCGCAAAGACGATGGTGGGTTCAGACCTCACCACTTGTAGCTCAGGCTCGCGAGCACCCGGCGGGCATCGCCGTAGAAGCACGAATTGAAGGCCTGACAGGAGGAGACGAAGCGCCGGTCGGCGAGATTCGTCGCGGTGACGGCGAGCCGCCAGCGGTCCCAGTTGTAATGGACCTGCGCGTCGAACAGCACGTAATCCGGCACCCGGTAGAGGTTGGCCGTGTCCGCGAAGGAGCGTCCGAAGTAGCGCACGCCGCCGCCGAAGCCGAAGCCGCGCAGCGCTCCCACCGGAATCGTGTAGTCGAAATAGGCGTTGGCGAAGTTCTCGGGCACGTTCACCGGCACCTTGCCGATGATGTCCGCGCCGCCGCGCTCGTTGGTCAGGCCGTAGATCGTGTACGAGGCGGCGACGTCGAGGCCGTCGAACACGCTCGCCACGACCTGCGCCTCGAAGCCGGTGGAGCGAACCTCGCCGAGCTGGACTTGGAACAGGGTGTTCACGGGGTCCGGGGTCAGCACGTTCTTGCGGCGGATGTCGAAGCCCGCCAGCGTCACGAAATAGCCCTGGCCCGGCGGCTCGAACTTCACGCCGCCTTCGATCTGCGTTCCCTCCTCGGGCTTGAAGGTGTTGCTGAGGCGGCCGGTGCCGATCAGCGGCTGGAACGAGGTCGAGTAGCTCACATACGGCGCGAGCCCGTTCTCGAAATTGTAGATCAGCGCCGTGCGGTAGGTCGGGCCGGTGTCGCTGCGTCCGGTATTGCCGAAGCCGTTGTTGAGCTTGTCGGTCACCCGGTTGTCGGCGAAGTCCAGCCGCCCGCCGAGCACCAGGGTCAGGCGGTCCGTGAGCTTGATCTGGTCCTGCAGGTAGATCCCGAGCTGCTGGAAGGCGTTGGAGTTGATGAGGTAGGGGGTCGGGCTGGTCTCGACGCCCGAATAGACCGGCGCGAGGATGTTGAGGTTCGAGGCCGGGAAGGCCGAGGCCTGATTGTCGGTCAGGCGGTAATCCTTGTAGTCGAGGCCCATCAGCAGATCGTGGCGGAAGAACCCGTCGGAGAAGCGGGCCTCGGCCTGGTTGTCGACCTGGAACAGGTTCACGCGGGCATGGTCGCGGAACCGGTAGCGGGCGAGCTGGGTCTGCGTCGTGTCGCCGAAGGCGTAGCCGAGCTGACCGATATTGGAATCCTGGAAGCTCTCGCCGAACGAGTAGCGCAGGTTCTGCCGGAAGGCCCACGTGTCGTTGAAGATGTGTTCGAACTCGTAGCCGAGGAAGGCCTGGTCGCGCTGGTAGGTGTTGAGCCGCGCGTCGCCGACATTGAGCGAGCGGGGGAGGCGCAGGCCCAGCGCCTGCGGACGCACCGTGCCGATATACGGCAGGAAGTTCGCCGTGACGGCGGTGTTGTCGCGCTGGACCGAGGTGAGCACCGTCAGGGTCGTCGCACCGTCGGGCCGGTAGGTCACGCTCGGAGCGATGGAGTAGCTGTCGTCGGGCGCGCCATCGACCTGCGTACCACCGTTCCGGCCGTAGCCGGTGATGCGGTAGAACCAGTGCCCCTCCTTGTCGGCCGGGCCGCCGAAATCGAACGCCGCATACTTCTGGCCGAAGGAGCCGCCACCGATTTCCACGGTGCCGAACGGATCGGCGGTGGGGCGCTTGCTCACTTGGTTCACGATACCGCCGGGGGAGCCCGCGCCGAACAGCACCGCCGCCGGGCCACGCAGGATCTCGATGCGCTCCAGCCCGAACGTGTTCGCGTTGAAGTAGCCGAAGCCGTAATTCAGCGTCTGCAACCCGTCCCGGTAGATGCCGTAATCACTGACGTTGAAGCCGCGCAGGTAGATGAAGGTGTTGCGCGTGTCGAAGCCGAAGCTACCCGAGAAGGTGCCCGCCGCGTATTGCGTCGCCTGGGTCAGGGTCTGCGCATTCTGGCTGTCGATCTGGCGGCGGCCGATCACGGTGATCGATTGCGGCGTCTCGACCAGGGGCGTGTTGGTCTTGGTGGCCGTGGCCGAGCGCGTCGCCACGTAGCCCGCCACCGGTCCCCTCGGGTTCTCGATGCCCGGCACGCCGAGCGCCCCGCCCGCCGGCCCCCCGGCCGGGACGCCGTCGCCGCGGCTCTCCACGCTGATCTCATCGAGCTGAACGCTGGCACCGCGCGGAGCCGCCTGCTGCGCGCTCGCGGCGGTGAGGGCTGCCAGGGACGTCCCCGCGAGGATGAAGGCGCGCAGGGCCTGCGTGCGTGTGCGACCGTCTCTCACAACCCGACTCCTCGGCCAGCCGACCCCGTTCGCCGGGAAGACCCGTCGCCTGGCCGCGCTGTTTAGAACAATGATAAACTATTGCGCCAACTGCGCTTTTTAGTTTGGGTACGTCGCCCGAAGCTTCGCCGCAAGGGAGGGACGAGCACTTACCGTGGGTTGTGGCGAATCGATCACGCCCGCGAGAGGCGCGGCGCGGCACAGCGTCGTTTCGGGGAATGGCCTCAGTGCAGGCGGCCGGAAAGCCAGCCCATCAGCGTGTCGGCGACGAGGTCGCTGTTCTTCTCGACCATGACCATGTGGCCGTTGCCGCGCACTTTCTGGTCGGCGAGGTGCAGGATCTCCGGCTTGGCGCCGGCCTGGGTGAGGAAGGCGGCGGTGCAATCGTCGTAGGCCGCGTGGAAGGAGGCCTGCGCCGTCACGATCACGGTCGGCACCTTGGCGAGGTTCGGCAGAGTGCGGACCGGCTCGCCCTGAAGCCAGCAGCGGATCTGGCCGTCGGCGGCGGGCTTGGCCTGCTGCGCCACGACGAGATCCTCGGGCGTCCGCACCGGCGGCGAGAAAGTGAGGGGCATGCGGGTGATGCCATAGGCGCGGGCGCGGGCATCGCCGGCCTTCTCCCAGAAATCCTTGCCGCCCCGGAACTTCACATCGAAGAAGGGCGGCCCGCCGGGCTCGACGGCGACATGCGCCTTCACGAGATCGGACCGGGCATCCGACAACGCCCAGCCGAACAGCGATCCCTGGCCGTGGGTGACGAGGATGACCGGGCCGGTCCGGTCGAGGAGGGCGCCGAGCGCCGCATCGACGAGATCCTCCGTCTGCTGGCTGTTGGCGAGGTAGGGCACCTGGCTCGCGAAATACTGGTCGAAGCTCGCATTGCCCTGCACGCCCGCGCCGCCCGGCCATTGGGTGTGCAGCTTGGCCTGCGGATAGAGGTCGTAGACTTCCGGGGCGGTGAAGGTGCGCTCCAGGTCGCGGGTGCCGAGACGGTCGTAGGGGCCGTAGACCTCCGGATTGGTGCCGGAGCGCCCACGCCCGACCTGATCCACCACGTAGACCTGATAACCCCATTCCACGAAGCGCTGCGCCCAGCCGGAGCGGCCGTCCGGCGTCGCCATGAAGTTCACGCCGGTCTGGGCGAGGCCGTGGACCATCACCACCGGATAGGGCTGCGTGACCTTCGCGGGGGTGCGGACCTCCACGAACATCTGCCCGACCATCAGGGTCTTCTCGCCGACCTTCTGGTAGCGTCCGCCGACATAGAAATAGCTCGTCCGGGTCACCGGATCGCCGGGGGCGGGGGTGGCGGGCTCCAGGGCAGGGCTGGCGACCGTCCCCTGGGCCTGGGCGGCCGGGACCGCGAGACCGCCCGTCATGAGGCCGGTCATGAGGCCCGCCATCAGGACGCGCGCGATCCCGGCCGCCATCCCCGCGTCCCGTCCCCGCCTGCGTCCGATCATCCGTGCCCCCGGCCCCATCCTTCAGCGCCATCTATGGCGCATCGGCCTTCGGTAATCGCCGACCATGACGATTCGTGCGGCGGGGATGCCGCCTGCGTCACCGAATCCACCCTTTGCATGGCAGTTCCGCCGCCCATGCCGCTAGCGCAGACGGCCGAGGATCGCCACCTTGGGCGAGACGTTCAGGAGGAACCCTATCGTGGATCCCACAATCGCCCAGACCGTCCTCGCCGCCGGACTCGCCGTGATGGGCCTGTCGCTGGTGCGCGCATCCATGGCGGCCCGCCGGGTCCCGGTGCGCGTGAAAGCGACCCGTCGCCATCCCCGGCGGGAGGATTAGGCCTCAGGCCTCCTTCACGCCCTCGCGGGCGCGCTCGCGCAGGATGTATTTCTGCACCTTGCCCGTGGAGGTCTTGGGCAGCTCTCCGAAGATGACGTGGCGCGGCAGCTTGTAGGAAGCGAGCCGCCCACGACACCATTGGATCAGGTCGTTCTCCGAGGCGTTCGCCCCCGGCTTCAATTCCACGAAGGCGCAGGGCGTCTCGCCCCATTTCGGATCGGGCCGGGCGACGACGGCGGCAGCGGCCACCGTCGGATGCTTGAACAGGGCATCCTCGACTTCGATCGAGGAAATGTTCTCGCCGCCGGAGATGATGATGTCCTTCGAACGGTCCTTCAGCTGCACGTAGCCGTCCGGGTGCTTCACCCCGAGATCGCCGGTGCGGAACCAGCCCCCCTTGAACGCGGCCTCGGTGGCCTTCGGGTTCTTGAGGTAGCCGCGCATCACCACGTTGCCGCGCATCATCACCTCGCCCATCGTCTTCCCGTCGGCGGGCACGGATTCCATCGTTTCGGGATCGCGCACGTCGAGGGCTTCGAGCACGGGGTAGCGCACGCCCTGGCGCGCCTTCTTGGCGGCCCGCTGGTCGGCGGCGAGCGCGTCCCAGTCGGCGTGCCACGCATTGACGACCGCCGGGCCGTAGCTCTCCGTCAGCCCGTAGAGATGCGTCACGTCGAAACCCGCCTCGGACATGCCCGCCAGCACCGCCTCCGGCGGCGGTGCGGCGGCGGTGAAGAACGACACCCGGCGGGGCAGTGGTCGACGCTCCGCGTCCGAGGCGTTGATGAGGAGCTGCATCACCACCGGGGCGCCACAGAGATGCGTGACGCCATGCTCGGCCATCAGCCGGTACATCGCTTCGGACCGGACCTGCCGCAGGCAGACATGGGTGCCCGCCACGACCGAGAGGGTCCAGGGAAAGCACCAGCCGTTGCAGTGGAACATCGGCAGCGTCCACAGATAGACGGGATGCTGGCCGAGCCCGCCCGTCACCACGTTGCCCAGCGCCAGCAGGGCCGCGCCGCGATGATGGTAGACCACGCCCTTCGGATCGCCGGTCGTCCCCGAGGTGTAGTTCAGCGAGATCGCGTCCCATTCGTCCGCGGGCAGAGCCCAATCCGCCTCGGGGTCGCCCGCCGCGAGAAAGGCCTCGTAGCCGAGTTCGCCCAGCGTCTCGCCCGGCCCGTCATACTCTGGATCGTCCACGTCGATGACGAGGGGAGGCTTCTCCATCCCCTCCAAAGCAGGCCCCGCGATGCGCGAGAACTCGCGATCGGTGATCAGGATCTTGGCCTCGCCATGCTCCAGGCAGAAGCGGATCGCGGCGGCGTCGAGGCGGGTGTTGAGGGTGTTGAGCACCGCCCCCGTCATGGGCACGCCGTAATGGCACTCGACCATTTCCGGCGTGTTGGCGAGAAGCACCGCCACGGTGTCGCCCCGGGCGATTCCCCGCGCCTTCAAGGAGGAGGCGAGGCGTCGGGCACGATCGTAGAGGTCGGCATAGGTCCGGCGCAGGCCGCCATGAATGACGGCCACATGCTCGGGAAAGACCCGCGCCGCCCGGTCGAGATAAAGCAGGGGGCTCAGCGGTTGGTAATTGGCTGCGACCCGGTCGAGATCCCGGTCATAGATCGTGTCGCCCATCGTCCCCTCCATCTTTGCAGGGACGGTAGCGTGCGGATGCCGGGCAGTTCAATCGTCCCGGTACGGTCTCAATGACGGGTTTCGTCCTCGGGCTCGGGCAGGAACCGGGCGAGTTCGAACCCGACCTCGATCATCAGGCGCTCCACGCGCTCGATCAGCATTGGCCGCTGCAGGGTCTGGGCGAGGCCACGCAGGGCAATCACGTGCTCGGCCATGCGGTTCATCACCTGCTCGGTCTGGAGCAGGCCAGCAGCATTCTCCTCCGTGCGATCGATGGCGATGCCGCAACCCTGGGCCACGGTCCCGGTGGGGTCACGCTCGATCCGGCCGCGCATGACCAGGGTGCGAATCCCCGTTTGCGCGTCGCAGGTGCGGAACTCCGCCTCCATCGGGCCCCCCATGGCACCGACGGCGTAGAAGTAATTCTCGATCCGCGCCCGGTCGTCCGGATGTGTCCGGTCCAGGAAGGCCGACAGCGGAACGCCGCGCGCCGCCACGTCCGGGTCGAACCCCATCAGGCCGGGGAACCGGCCCGAGAGCGAGAGGCGTCCTGCCCAGTGGTCGTGCATCCAGGTGCCCACGACGCCCGACGCTTCGAGCACGGATTGCGGGATCGGTGAATCCATCGTCCTTATCCTGGCCGCTGTTTACCTGAGGTTAGACTGTCTCAGGGGTCCCGGCGCCGTTCGAATGACGCTACGTCATTCACTTCTCACTGAAAAGCCCGCTTGAGCGAATCGCGGCCATTTCTAAACCTTAAGTATGATTTCCACCGAATTTTCGGCGATGGCCGGTCCCGCCGTGCCGCCTCGGCGGCCGGGGAGGCGAGGGCGCGTGCTTAACGAAGCATTAACCATGCTTCGGCCTATTCGGAGACCTGACATCCTTGGATCGCAGGATCGCACAGGATGCAAACCGACGATCTCAGGTTGCACGCGTGCCCGCGCCGTCCTGGCAATGGACCGGCCCCGGCAGGAGGACGCCAGCATGAAAGCTCTGACCTTCGTCACGCAGAAGGGCGGGAGCGGCAAGAGCACGCTCTGCATCTCCCTGGCCGTCGCCGCCCGTGAGGCGGGCCATTCGGTCTGCATCCTCGAGATGGACCGGCAGGCCACCATCACGGATTGGCTCGACCACCGCACGGTGGAGGGTCCGGAGGTCGCGCAGATCGACGCCGCCCAGCTCGACCCGGTGATGGAGCGCCTGCGCGACTCCGCCTACGACTACGTCTTCATCGATACGCCCGGCGTCGACTCACCCGGCACCCTGTCCGCGATCCGCGCCGCCGACCTCTGCATCATCCCCTGCCGCCCGACACCCGCCGACCTGCGCGCCTTCAAGCCGACGCTCGCCGCGATCTACCGGCTGGAGAAGAAGTTCGCCTTCGTGCTGAACCAGACGCCGCCCCGCTCCTACCGGGTGCGTGACGCCGCTGACGGCCTCGCCGTGCTCGGCATCCTGCCGGACGTGAACATCGTCGCCCGCACCGATCATCAGGATGCGATCGGCCTCGGCCTCGGTGTTACCGAACTCAACCCCAAGGGCCAGGCTGCCGCCGAGGTGCGCAAGCTCTGGTCCTGGATCGAGCGCCGCAACCAGAACGCCCGGACGGACAAGCATGTCCAAGCCGCCTAAGCTCAGCCTCGCGGCCATCGTCGCGGCGGCGAGCCCATCGGAGCGCCTGTCCTCAGGCCGGGGCGGCCTGCGCAGCGCCGAGATCGTCGCCCTCAGTTCCGCCGCCAAGCCGGAGGCCCGGCAAGAGGCGCGGCAAGAAGCCGAAGCCTCCCGCGGAGGCGGCACGCTGAAGCAGCGCGCGCGCCAGATGTCCGTCTATCTGGAGCCGCCGGTCTACGACCAGTTGCGCGATCTGGCCCATGCCGAGCGCACCAAGATGCACGGCCTGATGCTCGAAGCCCTCGATCTGCTGTTCAAGCAGCGAGGTTCACGCTCCATCGCGCAGCTCACGGACACACCGCCTCGCTGACCTTTTCCATTATCGAGCAACGGGATAACCGGAAATCCTCATGCCTTGCGTGAAGATTTCCGGAAGCTTTTCGTAAAATGCCAATCTCGGCAGGCATTTGCAGCCAAGCGCTCATTTAGCACCTCACGGGGAGCGGTGGATAGCGTCGCTGCGGGCCGGTCCGTTCAGCGTTCCTTTACGTCGTCGCGACAATTCTGCCAGGACCCGGTCGTGCCGGGGGAGGTCCGGTCCCGGGCCGGTCCACGAGTAGAGTTGGTACCCCGCGTATGACGCACCTTCGACCCGGGCGTGTCGCCCTGCGGTTCCTGGCCGTCTCCGGCGTGGCCCTGGCCACCGCCAATTGCGCCTCGACCCCTCCCGGAAAGCTCGCTGCCGGTTCCGGCAGCAGTGTCGATCCGAAATACGGGGTGAAGGCGAGCCCGCGCCTCTATAACGAGGGCGATGTGATCCCCAAGGGCGGCGGGCGCCGCTTCTCCGGCAAGCCCTACGTGGTGGCGGGCAAAACCTACGAGCCCCGCGAAAACGCCAAGGGCTATGTCCGCGAGGGTCTGGCCTCGTGGTACGGCTCCGCCTTCCATGGCCGGATGACGGCCAATGGCGAGGTGTTCGACCGGCACTCCATCGCCGCCGCGCACCCGACCCTGCCGCTGCCAAGCTACGCCCGCGTCACGAACCTCGAGAATGGCGCGTCCATGATCGTGCGCGTCAACGATCGCGGCCCGTACCATGCCGGGCGCGTCATGGACGTCTCGGAGGATGCGGCCGAAGCCCTCGGCTTCCACCGCCGGGGCACGGCCCGCGTGCGTGTGGAATATGCTGGCAAGGCTTCGCTGGCCGGCTCCGACGACCGAAAACTCCTTGCCACCCTGCGCACGGACGGTCGCCCGGCGGGCATGTCCTCTCCGGTGATGGTGGCCGATCTCGGTCCCTCGGAGGAGACCGAGAGCTTCAGCCGGGGCGCGACCCCGCTCGCGTACAAGCCCGCCCCCGAGAAGCCGGAGCCCGCCGAGGAGGCGCCGCGCCGGATTGTGCGCGCTCCGATCGTGCTGGCGAGCGCCGCCGTCACCGTCCCGGCGGCCGTGCAGCCCACGGCGAACCGCACCAGGGAGTTCAAGCCGGCGCCGATTCAGGCCAAGGCGATGCCAGTCCAGGCCAACACGACGCCGGTCCACTTCGCGGCGGCGACGGTCTCCGGCGGCAACCCGGGCAAGATGCCGATGGCCGTCCACGCCTCCGCCAAGGACGCCGCAAAGGCGAGCCCGGCGGGCAAGCCCAGCCTGATGGCGGCCAAAGCGATGCCTGCGGGCAAGCCCGCTCCGGTCGTCGCCCGCCTCGCCGCGGCGGCGCCGGAGCCCCACAAGGCCATGGGCCGTCACGCTCCGGCGGTCCCGGAGAATTCCAAGCTCGCCATGGCCAAGCTCACCGCCCAGGCGGCCCCCGCCGCCAAGCCCGGCAAGGGCAAGGAAGCGCCCAAGGATGCGAAGGCAGCCCACAAGGACGCAGCCCGGCAGGTCGCCAAGGCGCCCGAGTCCCCCGCCCGGTCCGGCGGTCATGGCGCACGCTACGCGGGAATCTATTGACGTCCAGGCCCCCGTTCGGGGGCCTTGCGGCAATTCGCGTTCGATCACGGTGGGGAAACGCGATATGGTCACGCTCGTCGCCGCCTGAGCTGTTTCCCACCTTGGGGTTCTGACGCACAAGCGGCGGACGCGCCCGCCCGTCCCTACCAGGGATTGCAACCGTGGCCCGCCGGAGATCCGCGATGCGCAGGACCGTTCTGTCTCTCCTGGCCGCCGCCTTGGCCCTGGCCTCGCCCGCCGAGGCGCAGACCTTCCAGACGGCGGCGCCGCACGCGATCCTGATCGATGCGGATTCCGGCTCGGTCCTGTTCGAGAAGGCCGCCGACGAGCGGTTCTCCCCGGCCAGCATGGCCAAGCTGATGACCACCGACATCGTGTTCGAGGCGCTGAAATCCGGCCGCATCACGATGGACAGCGAGTTCACCGTCACGGAGGACGCGTGGAAGCGCGGCGGTGCCGGGGGCGGGGGGTCGTCGATGTTCGCGCAGGTGAACAGCCGCATCAAGATGTCGGACCTGATGCGCGGCCTCATCGTCCAGTCGGGCAACGACGCGGCGATCACCATCGCCGAGAACATGGCCGGGACCGAGGAGGCCTTTGCCGGGCTGATGAACCAGCGGGCCAAGGAGATCGGCCTGACGAACTCCACCTTCCGCAACGCCACCGGCTACTCGGCGCCCGACCAGAAGGTGACGGCGCGGGACATGGCCAAGCTCGCCATCCACCTGATCGACACCTATCCGGATCTCTACAAGATCTTCTCCGAGCGCGAGTTCACCTGGAACAAGATCAAGCAGCAGAACCGCAACCCACTCCTCACCCTCGATATCGGCGCCGACGGCCTGAAGACCGGCTATCTGGAGGAATCGGGCTACGCGCTGACCGGCTCGGCGGTGCAGAACGGGCAACGGCTCGTCCTCGTGGTCTCGGGTCTCAAGACGGCGCGCGACCGGGCGTCGGAATCGCGCAAGCTGATGGAATGGGGCTTCCGCGCCTTCGAACCGCGCCAGGTTTTCGCCCCCGGCGAGACCGTGGCCGAAGCCTCGGTCTTCGGCGGAGAGGCCGGCTCCGTGCCGCTCGTCGCCAAGAAGCCGGTCCGGGTGCTCCTGCCCCGCGGCGGCAGCGACCGGGTGAGCGCCAAGGTGATCTACAAGGGGCCCCTCGTCGCCCCCGTGACGGAAGGGCAGCAGGTCGGCGTCCTGCGGGTCCAGCGCGGCGACGTCGTGGCACTGGACCAGCCGCTCTATGCCGGCGCCTCGGTGGGGCAGGGCACCCTGAGCCAGCGGGCCATGGATGCCGCGCTGGAATTCGGCACGGGCCTGATGCGCAAGGCCTTCGACAAGGCTGCAGGGGGCAAGCCCGAGGACCGGGCCGCCAACCCGTCGTGACCGCGCGCCCGTGACGATGCAGGAGTCTGAAACCCCGGCGGGGGGCGTCTTCATCACCCTGGAAGGCGGGGAGGGGGCGGGCAAGTCGACCCAGGTCTCCCGCTTGGCCGCGCGCCTGCGTGCGCGCACCAACCACCCGGTGGTGACGACCCGCGAGCCCGGCGGCTCGCCCTATGCCGAGGAGATCCGCGCCGCCGTTCTGGCCGGGGCGGCCAAGCCTTACGGCCCCTTCGCCGAAGCCCTGCTGTTCAGCGCCGCGCGGCTCGACCACCTCGACCGGCTGATCCGCCCGGCTCTGGTCCGGGGGGAGACCGTGATCTGCGATCGCTTCATCGACTCGACCCGCGCCTATCAGGGCGCGGCGGGTGGGCTCGATCCGGCCGTGCTGAACGCCCTCGAGCGGGTCGTCGTCGGCCGCACCCGGCCCGACCTGACCCTGATCCTCGACCTTCCGCCGGAGACAGGCCTCGCCCGCGCGGCCGCACGGGGGGAGGGACAGGATCGCTTCGAAGCCGAGGCGTTGAGCTTCCATGCCCGCCTGCGCGCCGCCTTCCTCGACATCGCCGCTCGCGAGCCGGGCCGCTGCGCGGTGATCGACGCCGCCGCCGAGCCCGATGCCGTCGAGGCCGCCATCGCCGCGACGATCGCGGAACGGCTTCCGGCGCTGGCCGGGGAGGGGCCCCGTGGCTGAGGCGGCGGACGAGGAGATCGGCGACCGGCCGGGCGTCCCCCGCCCCCGCGAAACCGCGACGCTCATCGGACACGGCGCGGCCGAGGCCGCCTTCGCGGAGGGCCTCGCCGCCGGGCGCCTGCACCATGCGTGGCTGATCGGCGGCCCCATGGGCATCGGCAAGGCCACCCTCGCCTATCGTGTGGCGCGGCGCCTGCTCGCCTATCCGCGAGGCGATGGCCCGCACGGTCTCGATGTTCCAACGGACCATCCGATCTACGGGCAGGTGGCCGGGCTCTCGCACCCGAACCTCGTGGCACTCCGCCGCCACCGGGGGCAGGGCGCCAAGACCCTGCCGACCAAGATCTCCGTCGACATGGTGCGCAAGGCCCTCGACCTGTTCGCCGCCACAGCCGCCGATTCCGGCTGGCGGATCTGCGTGCTGGACAGCGCCGAGGACCTCAACGCCAACGCCGCCAACGCGCTGCTCAAGGTGCTGGAGGAGCCTCCGCCCCGCGCCCTCTTCCTGATCCTCGCCCACCAGCCGGGTCGGCTCCTCCCGACGATCCGCTCCCGCTGCCGGGCGCTGATCCTGCGACCGCTCGCGGATGGGGAGGTGGCCAGCGCCGTCCGCGCCCTGCCCCCGCCCTTCGTGCAGCCGGACGAGTCGGCGCTCGCCCGCGCGGTCGGCCTTTCGGAGGGCTCGGTCGGCCGGGCGCTCGGCCTCGTCGATCCGGTCACGGCCGGGCTCGTCGCGGAGGTCGAGACCCTGCTGGCGCGCTCGGCCACGCCCGATTGGGGCCGCGTGCTGAAACTCGCGGAGACCCTGGCCGGGCGCGATGGCGAGGAGCGGTTCGCCGCGGCGGGCGACGCGGTGCTGCGCTTCGTCTCCGCCGAGCTCGACCGGCGGCAGGGGGAGCCGGTCGCCCGCCTTGCGGCGCTCGTGGAGGTGTGTGAGAAGTTCGCCCGCAGCGCCCGGGAGGCCGCGACCTACAACCTCGATCGCCGGCCCGTCGTCCTGTCGCTCTTCGCCGACCTGAGCCGGGCGGGGTGACGGAGCGGGATGCGCACCGCCCCATGCTGCGCTACCCTCTCCGTCATTGCGAGCGCAGCGAAGCAATCCAGGGCAGCGTGACCTCTCCGAGCGTGGCGCGTCCCTGGATTGCTTCGCGCCGCTCGCAATGACGACAAAGCCCCTCGATCAGCGGACGCGAGCGTGACGGACGGCCCTTCCCCCCGCAAGACCTTCAGCCTCTCGACGGCGATCTCCTATCCGAACGGCGCGCCGCATATCGGCCACGCCTACGAGGTGATCGCCACCGACGCCATCGCCCGCTTCCACCGGCTGGACGGCTACGACGTACTGTTCTCCACCGGTACGGACGAGCACGGCCTCAAGATCCAGCAGGCGGCGACCAAGGCCGGGATCAGCCCACGCGACTACGTCGACGGCACCTCCGCGAAATTCCGCGAGATGGCCGACCGGATGGGCTGCTCCTATGACCGCTTCATCCGCACCACCGAGCCCGCGCACTACGCCGCCGCGCAGGAGATCTGGCGCCGGATGGAGGCCAACGGCGACATCTACCTCGACAAATATGCCGGCTGGTACTCGGTCCGCGATGAGGCCTATTACGACGAGGCCGAGACGCGGCTGATGGAGGACGGCTCCCGCCGCTCGCTCGCCACCGACACGCCCGTCACCTGGATGGAGGAGGAGAACTTCCTCTTCCGGCTCTCGGCCTATCAGGACCGGTTGCTCAAACTCTACGAGGAGCAGCCGAGCTTCATCGGGCCGGATACCCGCCGCAACGAGGTGGCGAGCTTCGTCCGCGCCGGGCTGAAGGATCTCTCGGTCAGCCGCACGAACTTCGACTGGGGTGTGCCGGTGCCGGAGCATCCCGGCCACGTCATGTATGTCTGGGTCGATGCCCTCACGAACTATCTCAGCGTGACCGGTTTCCCCGATGCGGCGAACCCGAATGCCCGCTTCTGGCCGATGGACCTGCACGTCATCGGCAAGGACATCGTGCGCTTCCACGCGGTCTACTGGCCCGCCTTCCTGATGTCGGCCGGGCTGCCCCTGCCCAAGCGCGTGTTCGGCCACGGCTTCTTCCTCAGCAAGGGGGAGAAGATGTCGAAGTCGCTCGGCAACGTGGTCGATCCGTTCGACCTCGCGGAGACCTTCGGCACCGATGCCGTGCGCTACTTCTGCCTGCGCGAGGCCCCCTTCGGCGGCGACGGCAACTACGACCACAACGCCATCATCAACCGGATCAACGCCGACCTCGCCAACGACCTCGGCAACCTCGCCCAGCGCTCGCTCTCGATGGTGGCCAAGAACTGCGACGCCGCCGTTCCGGAGCCGGGTGATCTGGCCGAGGCCGACCGGGCGATGCTGGCGCAGGCCGACGCCCTCGCCGACAAGACGCGGGGCCTGATGAAGGACCTCGCCCTGCACGCGATCCTCGCGGAGATCTGGGCGGTCGTGGCCGAGGCGAACCGCTATTTCGCGGGCCAGGAGCCGTGGAAGCTGCGCAAGAGCGACCCGGCCCGGATGAACGCGGTGCTCTACACCACGCTCGAGACCATCCGGACCGTCGGCATCCTGGTGCAGCCCTTCGTGCCGGAGGCGGCGGGCAAGCTCCTGGATCTCCTCGCGGTGCCCGTCGACGCCCGTAGCTTCGCGCATCTGGGGGAGGGCGGTCGCCTCAAGGGCGGCACGCCGCTCCCCGCCCCGAGCCCGGTCTTCCCGCGCTTCGAGCGGCCGGAAATCACCCCATAACGGGCCCCCAAAGGACGGGGTCCTTTGGTGGGGTCCAGAGGCAAGGCCCCTGGGTCATGCCAGGGCTCCGCCCTGCACCCGCCAGAGGGCTTGCCCTCTGGACACTCATGACCTCTGACGGCGTCTTGCCATGCTGATCGACAGCCATTGCCACCTCGACTTCCCCGATTTCGCCAGCGACCTGCCGGGCGTGATCGCCCGCGCCCGCGAGGCCGGTGTCGGGGGGATGCTCACCATCTCGACCCGCGTCGCCAAGGCCGCGACCTACAGGGCCATCGCGGAGGCCCATCCCGAGGTGTGGTTCACGGTGGGCACCCATCCGGATGGGGCAGGGGAGGAGCCCGACACGCCGCCGGAGACCATCGCGGCACTGGCCGACCACCCGCGTTGCGTCGGGATCGGCGAGGCCGGGCTCGACTATCACTATCCCGACGGAGCCCCCGCCGCCGTGCAGGAGGGCGTGCTGCGCGCCCATATCGAGGCGTCCCGCCTCGCCGGGCTCCCGTTGGTGATCCATGCCCGCGACGCGGATGAGCATATGGAGCGGGTGCTGACGCAGGAGATGGCCAGGGCGCCGTTCCGGGCGGTGCTGCATTGCTTCTCCTCCGGCGGCCGGCTTGCCGAGGTGGGGGTGGAGATCGGCCTGTTCGTCTCCTTCTCGGGCATCGTGACCTTCCGCCGCTCGCACGAGCTGCGCGAGATCGCCCGCAAGGTGCCCCGCGACCGGATCCTGGTGGAGACCGACGCGCCGTTCCTGGCCCCCGAACCTCATCGCGGGCGCACCAACGAGCCGGCCTATACCGCCCACACCGCGCGCTCTCTCGCTGCCACCCTGGCGGTGAGCGAAGAGGAGTTCGCCCGCATCACCACGACGAATTTCTTCCGCCTGTTCGACCGGGCGCGCGCCGGAGAGGCGTGACAGGGGCCTCTCTCCCGCGATACGACCGCTCCGGGAGATCCGGATGGCGACGCTAACCCTGCGTATCCTTGGTTGCGGCTCGTCCGGCGGCGTGCCGCGCGTCGGCAGCGGCTGGGGTGCCTGTGATCCGAACGAGCCGCGCAACCGGCGGCGGCGCTGTTCGATTCTCGTGGAGCGCGAGGGGGAGGGCGGACGCACCAGCGTCCTCATCGACACCTCGCCCGATCTGCGCGAGCAATTGCTCGATGCCGGGCTCGACCGGCTCGATGCGGTGCTGTTCACCCATTCCCATGCCGACCACACGCACGGGATCGACGACCTGCGTCCGCTGGTGATCCGGATGCGGACACGCATTCCCGTCTATGCCGACGCGCGCACCCGCGCGCTGCTCACGGCGCGGTTCGGCTATTGCTTCGTGCAGCCCGAGGACAGCGTCTATCCGCCCATCCTCGACATGCGCGACCTCGCCCATGAGGGGAGGGTGGTCGTGGAGGGTCCGGGGGGCGTGATCGAGGCGATCCCCCTCCCCGTGGAGCACGGCAACGAGCCATCGCTCGGCTTCCGCTTCGGCAACGCGGCTTATGTCCCGGATGTGAGCCTGATCCCGCCGAGGAGCCTGGAGCATCTGCGCGGGCTCGACCTCCTGATCATCGACGCCCTGCGCGAGACGCCGCACCCGACCCATTACTCGGTCTCGGACGCTCTGGCCCTCATCGAAGAGGTGAAGCCGGGCAGGGCGGTGCTCACCAACCTGCACACGGATCTCGATTACGCCGCCCTCGCCTCGCGCCTGCCGGAGAGAATCGTTCCGGCCTTCGACGGGCTGGTTCTGAGTCTCCCCGCCTGAGACTCCGCAAGGGCTGCCGTCTGGGATTCGGCATTTCCTGCGAAAAGGGTGTTGACGGCCCTGAGCCGACTGCGTATACCCCTGTTCATCGGCGCCGGCCGCGGAAGCGAACCGGACGCTGAATTGTCTGTCTCTGATGCTGCTGATGCGGCGCTGAGGCGGGCGGCCTTACCAGAAATTCGAGCGGAACGTGCCTGGCGGTGGTTTAAGCCAGGTGTGGATCGGTTCGTGACTCTCGTAGGGCGCGGGGTCTCCGCCACCGGGTGTGAGGCTCCGGCTCTTTGACATTGTGATTATGAGGAAGGGAGACGCGGGCGGCGTTTTCGTTTGTCCTTGCGGATCTGGCTTCGTGCTGGATCGTGAGAGACGAGACGCTGATCGTAGATCTCCTTTTTGAGCTCACCGGGCTCATCGCTGTGAAGCGATTTGAGTTCGATGTGAGGCTCCGTCTGAGAAATTTACGTGATCAGCTGAGATCAATCTCTTTTAACGTGAGAGTTTGATCCTGGCTCAGAGCGAACGCTGGCGGCAGGCTTAACACATGCAAGTCGAGCGGGCATCTTCGGGTGTCAGCGGCGGACGGGTGAGTAACGCGTGGGAACGTGCCTTCTGGTTCGGAATAACTCAGGGAAACTTGAGCTAATACCGGATACGCCCTTTTTGGGGAAAGGTTTACTGCCGGAAGATC